>CAKMZE010000049.1:2495-7765 GCA_929200295.1 uncultured Alphaproteobacteria bacterium | reverse complement strand
TTTATAAGCGTCCCGAACTCGCCATTACGCAATTGGCCGTTACAGGCGGGGACAGGCAGATCGCAAAAGACGTGGAAAAGATCTTGCGGCTCGATTTCCCGGTCTCGTCATTGGCAATCGATCTTGCCGATGCGCGCACGAAGGTCGAGGCGCTTTATTCAATTGAAACCGCACGCGTTCGGCTAGGCGAAGCGGGCGCGTTGATCGTGGATGTCGTCCCGCGCAAACCTGTTGCGATTTGGCGTGATGGTGATGTTTTGCGCCTTATCGATGGGCAAGGGGTCTTTGCCGGGGCGCTTGATACCCGTGCGCATCGTCTTGATTTGCCATTGATCCTTGGTGAGGGCGCGCAAGAGCATATTGCTGAAGCGCTCGCACTGTTCCAAGTAGCCGAGCCGCAAGCGGACCGTGTGCGCGGCCTTGTGCGTATGGGCGCGCGCCGCTGGGATATTGTTCTGGATGGCGGGCAACGCATTATGCTGCCAGAAAACGATCCGATTACAGCACTTAACAGGGTGCTGGCGCTTGATGATGTCCAAGATCTTTTGGACCGCGACATAACGAATGTCGATCTGCGCAATGCAGACCGACCAACAATAAGACTGTCACCAACCGCAGCACATGCGCTGCGCAGGGTGAGCGATGTGAGGAATGAGAACTGATGCGAGATTTATACGAAAGTCAGCGCGCCATGCGCACAATGCGCAAAGCTGCGATGCAACGCGGGTTAGTGGCCATTCTCGATGTGGGCACATCAAAAATCGCGTGTCTGATTTTACGTTTCGACGGTGCGGAACGTCCGGCATTTAGCGATGGTGTTGCGTCATCAATGGCTGGGCAATCCTCATTTCGGGTGATCGGGGCTGCGACGACCCGGTCGCGCGGTGTGGCCTTTGGTGAGGTCAATGCAATGCATGAAACCGAACGGGCTATTCGCACAGCTGTCCAAGCCGCGCAGAAAATGGCGAATGTCAGAGTGGATCACGTGATTGCCTGTCTTTCAGGCGCGCGGCCAAAATCCTATGGTTTAGACGGGGCTGTTGATCTCGATGGCGGGGTCGTCACAGAGTATGATATCGCACGGGTTATGGCGGCATGTGATGTGCCAGATTACGGGCGCGACCGCGAAGTGCTGCATGCGCAGCCTGTCAATTTCGCGCTTGATCACCGCACAGGCATGGAAGACCCGCGCGGGCAGGTTGGCAATGCTCTTACCACAGATATGCATATGCTCACGGTCGATACAGTTGCCTTGCAAAACCTCTATTTCTGCATAAAACGCTGCGATCTTGAGCTCGCGGGGATTGCGTCATCGGCCTATGTGTCCGGTGTGTCTTCGCTGGTGGAGGATGAACAAGAACTGGGTGCGGCGTGTATCGATATGGGCGGCGGGTCCACGGGCATTTCCGTGTTCATGAAAAAGCACATGATCTCAACCGATGCGGTGCGGATGGGCGGGGATCATGTGACGTCTGATATCTCAATGGGGCTGCAAATCCCGATGACCACAGCCGAGCGGATCAAGACCTTTTATGGCGGTGTTGTTGCCACGGGCATGGATGATCGCGAAATGATCGAGATCGGTGGCGATACAGGCGATTGGGAACACGACCGCCGCACGGTGTCACGCGCGGAATTGATCGGCATTATGCGCCCCCGCGTTGAAGAGATTTTGGAAGAGGTGCGCATGCGGCTTGATAGTGCCGGGTTCGAGCATCTGCCGACACAGCAGATCGTTCTAACGGGCGGCGCGAGCCAGATCCCGGGTCTTGATGGTCTTGCGTCAAAAATCCTCGGGCATCAGGTGCGCTTGGGCCGTCCTTTGCGGGTACAGGGTCTGCCACAGGCCGCAACTGGCCCGGCATTTTCGGGGGCGGTTGGGCTCACGCTATTCGCGGCGCATCCGCAAGATGAGTGGTGGGATTTCGAGATTCCCTCCGATCAACACAACGGCCGTTCGTTCAAAAAGGCCGTAAAATGGTTTAAGGACAACTGGTGATACGCAATATTTTGCCTAAATATCAAAATAATGTAAAAAACCTGTCAAATACTGCCATATTTTGTAGGTATTTTGTCTTTTTTCCGTGACGTCTGGGCAACAGACAGTTAAGATCAGCGTAATTAAAAGGATATGCCCGCGTGGGATGGGCTTAGTAAACAGGCGGACAGAGCAATGACTTTGAACTTATCTCTTCCAGGTCAAGAAGACCTCAAGCCTCGGATTACCGTGTTCGGTGTCGGTGGTGCTGGCGGCAACGCTGTTAATAATATGATTGAACAATCCCTCGAGGGTGTCGAGTTCGTTGTAGCCAATACTGATGCGCAAGCGTTGCAGCAGTCACGCTCAGTCTCAAAGATCCAGATGGGCATAAAAGTCACCGAAGGTCTGGGGGCAGGCGCACGGGCAACAGTTGGTGCCGCAGCCGCAGAAGAGAGCATCGAACAAATCGTTGATCATCTCGCTGGCGCGCACATGTGCTTTATCACCGCAGGTATGGGCGGCGGCACCGGGACAGGTGCCGCGCCGATCATCGCACAGGCCGCACGCGAGCTGGGCGTTCTGACCGTTGGTGTCGTGACAAAGCCGTTCCAGTTTGAGGGCGGCAAGCGGATGACGCAAGCCGACCAAGGCATTGAGGCACTTCAAAAAGTCGTTGATACGCTGATCGTCATCCCGAACCAGAATTTGTTCCGCCTTGCGAATGAGAACACGACCTTTACCGAAGCCTTCGCATTGGCCGATGATGTGCTCTATCAGGGCGTCAAAGGCGTGACCGATCTCATGGTGCGCCCAGGTTTGATCAACCTTGATTTCGCTGATGTGCGCGCTGTGATGGATGAGATGGGCAAAGCCATGATGGGTACAGGCGAGGCTGATGGCGAGAACCGCGCTGTTCAAGCCGCTGAAAAGGCGATCGCTAATCCTCTCTTGGACGAAATCTCGCTCGAGGGCGCGCGTGGCGTGTTGATCAATATCACAGGCGGATATGATCTGACCTTGTTTGAGCTTGATGAAGCCGCCAATAAAATCCGTGAAAAGGTCGATGCCGACGCGAATATTATCGTGGGCTCAACGCTAGACACATCAATGGACGGGCGCATGCGTGTGTCTGTTGTTGCAACAGGTATTGATGTGGTTGCCAAAGCAACAGAAATCCCCGTGCCCCGTAGATCTTTGGCACAGCCATTGACGCAATCTGTGATGTCTGAAGCCGCGCAAACGGCGACAGCTCCGGCACCACAAGCGGCTGAAATGGCAAAGCCAGCGATGCCCGCTTTCGTACAAGAATCTGCACCGGTGCAGCAGCAACAGCCCGTGGCACAAGCGCAACCTGCACAACAGCAATACCAGCAGGCCCAATCACAAGCGCAGCCCATGATGACAACGCAGCATCAAGAACAGCAGCAAGCTTATGCGCAGCCGCAGTATCAACAACCTGAGCCGTCGTTGTTTAATGAGATGTCTGCGCCGCAGCCACACCAAAAGGCTGCGGTTGATGATCTGCCACCACCTGCATATCAGCCGCGCGAGGATGCAATGGGTGCGCCCGTTCATCCGGCACCGCAAGCTAGGGCACCAGGTACACCGACACCCGAGGCAATGGCGCGATTGCAAGCCGCTGTTACCAATGCGCCTCAGCAGCAAAGTGCAAGCCCAGTTGAGCATGCAGGAGACACGGATAAGCCGCGTTTTGGGATCAATTCATTGATCAACCGGATGACAGGTTCGGGTGCAGAACCGCAGCAACCCACGCGGGAAGCACCGCAGGTAACAGCGGCTCCGCAAGAAGAATCATCTCAGGACCCAGAGCAAGAACGCATCGAAATTCCTGCCTTTTTGCGCCGCCAGGCGAACTAAGTCTGTAAAATTTTATAATATTGGGCTGATCTGGCCCAGTTTAGAATGGCTGCCTTTGGGTGGCCATTTTTATTGTTTTCAACACTTTAGCGCGGAATTTCGCCGAAGAAACCAATTGTAAGCCAAGTTATTACGATTGGTTAGAAACCGTGAATTGAGCGTTTTCGCCTCACAGTTTAATGAGACAACATTGCGAAGACGAAGGATACGACCGCGTGCAAACGACGCTTAAGTCAGATGTTCATTTTCAAGGCGTGGGTTTGCACACTGGCAAGCCCGCTCGTATCGTTGTTTCACCTGCGTCTTTTGACACAAGCATTATGTTCAACCGCACCGATGTTGCGGATGGTGAAATTCCAGCACGTTGGGATCATGTCGCGCAGACGCCATTAAACACACGATTGCAAAATACGTCAGGGGTGACCCTGTCCACGATTGAGCATTTGATGGCCGCACTCGCAGGGTGCGGTATTCATAATGCGTGGATTAACGTTGACGGCCCCGAAGTACCCATTCTGGATGGGTCATCAGCTGAATTTGTGCGTGGGTTCATTGGTACTGGTATCGCTGTATTGGATAAACCACTGCAAGCGATTGAGATCGTGCGCGAGATCGCAGTGAACGATGGAAATGCGATGGCACGCCTTCTGCCTGCATCGACGTTGCAAATGGACTTTGAGATTGATTTTGATGATGCGGCGATTGGCTATCAATCAAAAACGCTGAATTTGTCGAATGGCACATTCGTGCGCGAGCTTTGTGATAGTCGCACATTCTGCCGACAGTCAGATGTTGATATAATGCGCGCGCAAGGTCTCGCTCAAGGTGGCAGTTATTTGAATGCGGTTGTCGTCGCGGGTGATGAAGTGCTCAGCCCAGGTGGTTTGCGTCATAAGGACGAGGCCGTGCGTCATAAAATGCTGGATGCTTTGGGGGATCTGGCGACGGCTGGTGCCCCTATTTTAGGGCGCTATACAGGCGTGCGCGCAGGGCACGCGCTGACAAACCAATTGCTCCGCGCGCTTTTTGCCCAACCAGATGCGTGGCGTTGGGTCACTTGTGATGCGAAAAGCGCCGCACAACTGCCAGGTGCGGGCGTGAATAACGCCGATTTGGCCAAGGTTGCCTAACTCTTTGCATGAAGTTGCCGTTGAGCTTGCAAAAGGCATTTTGCCCCTCATTTTTATATGCTAAATAAACCTTAACAAAGGCGTTCCGCCTAAGAGTAAGCACCAGATGTGCAGGGGCATATGATGTTGAGCAAAATCTATCGCCGTCGTTTCCAGACATGCGCAATCTTGTCGTGCTTGGCGTTGGCCGCTTGTGGCGGGTTTGGTTCGCAACAAGAAGGGGGTTTTGAGGAGGTTTTTGCGCCCGAAAAATTTTTGAGTGGCGAAGACGAGCTTGTAAA
>CAKMZE010000049.1:0-2485 GCA_929200295.1 uncultured Alphaproteobacteria bacterium | reverse complement strand
TTGTCAGGCAAAGAAATCTTGGAGCGGGGAGAAGACGAGCTTGAACCCGGACAAGCCGATGATGCCGCGTTTTACTTTGGCGAGATTGAGCGGCTCTACCCTTACTCGGATTATGCAAAACGCGCGTTGATTATGCAGGCTTTTGCCTATCACCGCGATCAAGATTACCCAAATTCACGGGCGAGCGCGCAACGCTATCTCGATTTCTATCCAGCCGAAGAAGATGCAGCATATGCGCAATATCTGCTCGCGCTTAGCTATTATGACCAGATCGAAGACATCGGGCGCGATCAGGGTCTGACATTCCAAGCGCTACAATCCTTGCGTGCGGTGATCGAGAATTATCCTGAGACCGAATATGCGAGCTCTGCCGTTCTCAAGTTTGATCTTGCCTTTGATCATCTTGCAGCAAAAGAGATGGAAATCGGCCGATATTACCTGAAACGCGGGCATTATGCGGCGGCGGTGAACAGGTTCCGCATTGTTGTTGAAGATTTCCAAACCACATCGCATACCGCAGAAGCGTTACACCGATTAGTTGAATCGTATTTGTCGCTCGGGCTGCCTGCTGAAGCACAAACCGCAGGGGCTATTTTGGGTCATAACTACAAGTCAACAGACTGGTATGAAGACAGCTATGCGCTGCTTACTGGGCGCGGGCTTGATGCGCGCGAGACAGGCGATAATTGGTTGTCGTCGATATACCGCCAAGTGGTGCGTGGCGAATGGCTCTGATGGGACCTAGGATCGTCCAAACGGTGGCCTAAGAGATGCTGCGTGGACTTGAAATCAGAGACATTCTTATCATCGATAAGCTCGATTTGGGGTTTCAACCCGGTCTAAATGTGCTGACGGGTGAGACCGGGGCGGGTAAGTCTATCCTCTTGGATTCGCTTGGGTTTGTTCTTGGCTGGCGTGGGCGTGCAGAGCTTGTGCGTGAAGGCGCGCAACAGGGTGAAGTGACTGCTTGGTTTGATGTGTCGCCCTCACATCCGGGGCGCGCTGTGTTGGATGATGCAGGGATCAGTTGCGATGATGACGAGGTGATTATACGCCGCGTGAACACCAGCGATGGGCGCAAAACGGCATGGATTAATGACCGCCGCGCGAGCGGTGAGATCCTGCGCGCGCTTTCCGACACATTGGTTGAGCTGCACGGTCAGCATGATGATCGCGGTTTGTTGAACCCCCGCGGGCATCGGCAAATGTTGGATGATTTTGCAGGGCTGAGTAATGAACTGACCCAAGTACGTCAGGCTTGGGGCGGTGTGCAAGCTGCGCAAAAAACGCTTGATTTGGCGCAAGAGCAGCTCGCGGCGGTGCAAGCCGAAGAAGAGTATTTGCGCCACGCGGTGGGCGAATTGGACAAGCTCGCGCCTGAGCCGGGTGAAGAGACAACATTGGATACCCAACGTCGCCTTATGCAGGCCGCTGAGAAGATTCGCAGCGATATTGCACGCGCAGGTCAAGCGCTGGGTGGTGAAGGGGCCGAGGGCCAACTGAGTGACGCGACGCGCTGGCTTGGCGGTGTGGCAGATCAGGCCGAAGGCCAGCTAGATGGGGCGCTTTCCGCGATTGAACGCGCGTTGCTTGAGTTGAGCGATGCGCAAGACACGGTGGCGTCATGTCTGGATGCGCTGGCGTTTAACCCATCGGATCTGGAGGACACCGAAGAACGGTTGTTTGCCATTCGCGGGATGGCGCGTAAATACAACGTCTTGGCCGATGATCTTGGCGGTGTCGCTGATGATCTGCGCGCGCGGCTTAATATGTTGGATAAGGGCGCGGCAGGGCTCTCTGTACTCAAGGCGGATCTGGAAAAAGCGCAAGCAGCCTATGATCATCTTGCAAAAGAGCTTGGTGTAAAGCGACGTGCAGCGGCCAAAGACCTCGACACAGCTATGGCGCAAGAGCTTGCGCCGCTGAAAATGGAGCGGGCAGTGTTTGAGACGGTGATCACTGAGGGCACACCGGGACCCGAGGGGCAAGAGAATGTCGCCTTTACAGTCGCGACCAATCCCGGTGCACCAGCCGGTCCGATCAATAAGATCGCATCAGGTGGTGAATTGAGCAGGTTTTTATTGGCGCTCAAAGTGTGTTTGACGCGGACGGCCCCTGGACTGACGATGATCTTTGATGAGATTGACCGGGGCGTGGGCGGGGCGACCGCAGATGCGGTTGGTCGCAGATTACGGAGCCTTGCCGAAGGTGGGCAGGTGTTGGTCGTGACCCATTCGCCGCAGGTGGCTGCTTTTGGCGGGGCGCATTGGCGGGGTGAGAAACATCAAGACGCGCAAAGCACCTTATCTACCGTTGTGCCTTTGGATGAGGAAGAACGCGTTGATGAGATCGCGCGTATGTTATCGGGTGATGTGGTGACAGATGCAGCACGCGAGGCGGCCAAGGTGCTATTGGCTGGGTAAACTGCTTACCCCTGGGGGCCAGCCCCCAGACAAGAGCACCACTGGGGGCCAGCCCCCAGACC
>CAKMZE010000048.1 GCA_929200295.1 uncultured Alphaproteobacteria bacterium | reverse complement strand
CCTGTGAACACACCTGTGTAATAGCCACCACAGCCGACCCAATCATGGCCAAGCGCATCCGGGCCTGCCATGACAATATAATCACGACGCTCCAGATCAGGCCATGCATCAAAGAGAGGCGCATAGACGGTTTCATAAAAGGCATCCGATCCGATCATATCGCCAAAGGGGTGGCACAAACGAAACATCGCATCTGGCGAAGCCAAATCATCCAAAGCACGCCGCACACCGTCTTGCGTAAAGTTATAGGTCGCATCCCGAAAGGCTTTGATCAGCTCTTTGTGTTTGGTGTGAATATCTATGGCCACTTTAGTCCGAAGCCTCTCGATGACGGGCGCCTTGGCCATAGGGCACATTGATACCGCCATAGCGGCGCACACGCACGTTGCACTGTTCTGCATGACCCACAAAGCCTTCGAGCATACAAAGCCGCGAGCCGTATTCGCCGATCATTGTCGCGGCTTCATCGGTGAGCACCCGCTGATAGCTATGCGTTTTCAGAAACTTACCAACCCAAAGACCGCCAGTGTAACGCCCGGCCTTTTTTGTTGGTAAGGTATGATTGGTGCCAATCACCTTATCCCCGTTTGAGACATTTGTACGCGCCCCAAGAAACAGCGCGCCGTAGCATGTCATATGCGCGAGGAACCAATCATCGCGATCCGTCATCACCTGCACGTGCTCAGATGCGATCTCATCAGCCATTGTGAGCATTTCATCATAGGTGTCACATACGATGACCTCACCATATTCTTCCCAACTGACCGCCGCCGTGTCAGCCGTGGGCAGGATTTTCAGCAAGCGTTCAATCTCAGCCATCGTTTCGGTTGCTAATTTATGCGAGTTAGTGAGCAGCACGCAGGGGCTATTATAGCCATGCTCCGCCTGCCCCAAAAGATCAGTTGCACAAAGTTCAGCATCAACTGTGTCATCGGCAATGACCATCGTTTCCGTTGGCCCTGCAAAGAGATCAATACCAACACGCCCGAAAAGCTGCCGCTTTGCCTCGGCGACAAAGGCATTGCCCGGACCCACCAGCATATGCACAGGATCAAGCGTTTCAGTGCCCAGCGCCATCGCACCGATCGCTTGGATCCCGCCCAAGACGTAAATCTCATGCGCGCCACCAAGATGCATCGCGGCAATCACCGCAGGGTTTGGCTGCCCTTTGAACGGTGGGGTGCAAGCAACGATACGGGGGACACCAGCAACAGATGCTGTCGCAACCGACATATGCGCCGAAGCCACCATCGGAAATTTACCGCCCGGTACATAACACCCAACAGATTGCACAGGGATATTCTTATGCCCAAGGATCACACCGGGCAGTGTTTCGATCTCCAAATCCAACATGGTGTCGCGTTGGGCTTGGGCGAAATTGCGCACTTGCTCTTGTGCAAACTTAATATCTGCCAGCTCACGGTCCGTGAGTTGGGCGATCAGATCATCGATCTCTTGCTGGCTCAGTTTAAAGGACGCAGGCGCATAATTATCGAACCTTTCAGAAAGCGCACGCACAGCCGCGTCACCACGGGCTTCGATGTCTTGCAAGGTCTGCTCTACCACAGCGCGGGTTTTGGCATCATCCTCGGACCGCTCTGCCTGATCCTTACCACGCTTGAGATACTCAATGGTCATTTTGTGTTCCTTACGATTGCGGGCGCGGCGCGGTTTTCTCTCCGCGATCAAAGGCTTCCCAGCCTTCACCATTAAACAGATCGACACCCAGCTGGGCCGCAACATGGGCGAAATCGACATTCACCCAGTTATCGACAATCTTACCATCGACCACTTTCCAAAAATCCATATAGCGGATTTCGACCCGCTTACCTGTCGCTGCGATCCCTAGAAACGCCCCGCTATGTGTCGCCTCTTGCCGGCCAAAGGCTGCGGCCCATTCCCCCATATAAAGACGCGCTTCGTCGATACAGGTTTTATCAGAAAACGCGGCTTGGAATGGGCGTTGCCAGTTATCCTGAAATTCCTTGAGCCCGGTTTTCGTGCCGCACCCTTGGTTACCCATCCAGCGAAACCCTTGGGTGAAAAATTCTCCGATGTCGTCGATCCGGTGATCGTTCAGCCCATCCACCATGGTTTCAATAACCCGGCGGGTTTCGTCGGTTTTGCTCATGTCAGTGTCACGGGTCAACGCGGCTTGTTCAGGGCGAGAGCCTTTCATCATAGGTCTCCTTTGAAATACAACGCGTATATGCGAGCGATCGTGAGGCTAAGTAATATCATCCTTTGACCGCCCCCGCTGTAAGGCCTGATACGATTTGACGCTGAAAGGCCATCACCAGAAAAAAGAGCGGCGCTGTGATTGAGACAGCAGCGGCCACAGCGACAACCTGATCAGTTGTGGTGGTTTCGCGGTTAAACATTCCCGCAATCGCGGGCACCATGGTTTGGTTTTGCGCATCAAGCAAAAGCGATGTCACAAGGAAATCATTATAGGCCAAGAGAAAGCTGAAGAGACCCGTGGTAATTACCCCCGGCCACATCACGGGCATAATCACGCGGCGGAACGCTTGAAAATGGCTGCATCCATCAACGCGCGCGGCTTCATCCAGCTCGGCAGGGATGTTTTGGAAAAAGCTGCGTAGCATCCAGATGGTAAAGGGCTGATTGATCGCGACCAGCACTGCGATCACGGCAAAAGGTTTGCCATAAAGCGTGGGCGCGTTTTCACCAAGAATTGGGGCCAACCATTCGGATGAGCTAATGAAAACGGGCAGATACCCTGCGACCAAAACAGAATGTGGCAAGGCGCGAAAGATCAACGCGATAATCAATATCCAAAACGCCAGCTTGCTGCCTGATCGCGCAAGACCATAGCCCGCAAGCGTGCCAACACTTAGCGAAATAGCAACGACCCCTGCTGTTACGATCAATGAGTTTTGAAAGTTACGGAAAAACCCGCGCTCGACCCAGACAGTTTTATAATGCTCGGTGGTGACACCAATCACATTGGTCCCGAATGGCCCCAGATATGGGTCCAGCAGGCCCGCCAACCATGGCACCACACCAAAGAGCGCAACAATGGCCCCAATCGTCAGCGCTAAGACACCGATCACCCATCCAATCCATTGGACCCCACTGTCAAAGACCTGATGTACAAGCGATGGCAGAGTTTTGCGCGCCAAATGAAAGGTGAGCCAGAGCATGGCAGCACCGATCAGGATTTGGAACAAAGACATACCGTGCCCACGGGCAAGCGTCTCTGGTCCAAGGATCACATTTAATGCGTTGCTGTCGTAGGCATCTACCGGCACTTTAAAGCTTTGGACCATGATCCATAGGATCGGAAAGGCCGCGATCACACACCACATCGCCAGAAAGACGCCAGAGGTCAGGCGCAAAGACAGCGGTTGTTGTAAGGCACGCGCTGACATCTCAGTGACCTCCGTGATGGTCGCGCCACGTGCGGCGCAGCAAGGGTACAAGTAATAGCGCAATACCAATCATCGTCAGCATCGCCGATGCGGACGCCCGCGAGATCGAGCGATTGCCAGCCTGATCAGGCACCAGAAAATCGTAAGTTAGCCACTGTAATGAAATGACATGGCCCTGGCTTGAGAAGCCAACGATTTCTTCGAACACGCGGTAGCTATCCATCAGATGGATCATCGAGATAAAGACAATCAGTGGCATCAGATGCGGAATGATAATGTACTTAAGACGCTGCCAGCGCGATGCCCCATCAATGATCGCGCTCTCTAAGCTGTCTTGATTGACGGTCTGTAATCCTGCGTAAAACACAATCGCGGCAAAGGGCGCGACGTGCCAGACGCGGTATAACATCATCAAAACCTCAATGGTCCACGCCTGTGCAAACATTGCGATATCACGCTGCAAATACCATTCTATTGCCGCCGTGAGGATCCCATCCCCACGGAACAGCCAATTGATCGAAAGCGCCCCAATAACCGGTGTGATAATAAAGGGCAGCAAAGAGACAAAGATCACCGGGCCGCGTACAGACTTCGCGGCATTGTTGATCATCAAGGCAATGCCCAGTCCCGCGCCCAGCACCAAGGGCAAAGTGATTAATGTGAAGGTCAGCGTGAACCGCAGCGCTTTCCAGAAATCAATCGCGCCAAAGCCCGCCCAATTGCCAGACGAGAGCGCATCCCATGCGCGTTCAAGCTCGAGCACGTTGCGATAGCTTTGCAGGCCTACAAATTTCGTCTGGGTGATAATCTCACCGTGCTCATCAAGCTTTGGAATTGATTGTGTCTCGGTTACGCAGCTTTGGGTAATGAAACCGGGTGTACATGTTTCGACATCCATCAATTCATAGATCGGTTGCGTGAGATAAAAACTCTGTTTGAAAACACTAAATAGAGGAAATGCGATAAACAGGATCATCATAATGACCGAAGGGCCAATAAAAGCAGCAAATATCTTGAACTTCATTGCTCAGCCTTTCTCTTGGTCCTGTGGTACGCATATGAGGTGAAAAACGGGGAGAGGATCGCCCCCTCCCCGATATGTTAAATCAGCGACTGGTTACTGAACCAAACCTGCTTCTTTTGCGGCTGTCAGATATGCAGCCTCAATATCGGCCAGCGTGGTCTCAGCATCCTTTGCCCCGTTCAGGTAATCAGCAATACCGTTACCCAGAGCTGTGTGCATGATCCCCATTGGGCCAGACGCAGGATAAGGGGCAGCACCGTTTGCTGCGGTGGCAGCAGCACCAGCGGCAAGCTTACCAGGGGTATAGCCAGGGATCAGCCAAACAGCGGCATCGTTGTTGGCAGCAACCATGTCGCTATCGATACCTTCCATCGCAACCTGAAACGCCGCTTCGGCTTCTGCATCAGACATGTTTGATGCAAAGACCAAACCATCCCACCACAAAGAAGACGCAGGCGCCGCAGACCCATTAGGTGCCGCAGACATTGTGACCATACCAACAACTTGGCTTTCAGCGGCATCATCCATTGCAGCTGCGCGGCTGGCCCAAAGATTGGCCATCGCAATTTTGCCCTGCTGGAATTGCTGCTGCACATAGGTTGAATCTGATACCAGATACTCAGGATCCATATATGCGGTCATGGCTTTCATCGTTTCCAACGCTGCCACACCTTGCGCGTTGTTGATTGTGGGCATGTTGCCCTCGCCAATAAAGCTACCGCCTTCGCCGAGATACATGTTCACGAACTCTTCGCCCAAGTTCCAACCGGTTTTAAACGTGCCACCCAGCGGATAGTCTACAACACCCGCCGCTTGAATTGTCTCAGCCGCTGCGAAAACCTCGTCCCATGTTGTTGGCTCAGCGATGCCCAGATCATCGAG
This sequence comes from uncultured Alphaproteobacteria bacterium, assembly GCA_929200295.1. Taxonomy (GTDB): domain Bacteria; phylum Pseudomonadota; class Alphaproteobacteria; order Rhodobacterales; family Rhodobacteraceae; genus Yoonia. The sequence continues at coordinate 13,764 of CAKMZE010000048.1, read as the reverse complement.
GATATCAGAGCGGTACATCATATGCTGCGCGTTCACCATCATCGCAATCGCCATCACCTTGCCATCCACACGGATCAGCTGGTTTGGTGTCAGGTTCTGGCCGTATTTTGCAACCAGATCATCCAGCGGACGAATGCTACCTGCATTCAGCAATGGAATCATTGTCGAGTTTGCAACACCACCAATTTGATAAAGCGATGGATCAGCCGCAAAGGCTTCTGGCTGCTTTTCACGGAACTCTTGGTCAAGCGAGGCTTCAAAGCTTCCACATTCACCCATCGCATCTGTCACGGCTTTCCAGGCTTCAAACCCTGCAGAAAGTGACTTTAGTGGCACAGTGTTGTCGATGGCACAGCCAGCAAATGCTGCGGTTGAGGACATCGCGACCGCTGCTGCGGCCATAAGTGTCTTAAGTGTCATGTGCGTTCTCCCTATTGTCGGCCCGTCATGCACAAATCCGGACCAGTATGTGCCCCTTTTAGGGCTGTGATTGAGGCTTCAGCCTCCCAATCGCGCACCGCTTTCAGCTTCAAAGAGATGGCAAATTTCGCTTGGCACTGAGAATGAGACCATGTCTCCGATTTCAGCGCGGTAAGATTTATCCGCTTTGACAGACAAGAGTGCCCCGCCAACGCGGATCGATATCATCGTGGCGTCGCCTAAAAGCTCGAGCGTATAGATCGGCGCTGTGATCTGCCCCGCACCTGTTTCAGAAAGCCCCGCATCTTCGGCACGAAACCCAAGCGTCATTGGTCCGTCCGCGGCATTCAGGCCAGGTATCTCAACATGCTCTGCTCGGAACGTACCGCCAGTAATCTCGCCTTCGATTAAATTCATCGCAGGCGAGCCGATAAAGCTCGCAACAAACGTATTGGCAGGCCTATCATAAATCTCGGTCGGGCTGCCGACCTGCTGCACCACACCCTTTTTCATCACAACCACACGGTCCGCCAATGTCATCGCTTCGATCTGATCATGTGTCACATAGATCGTCGTAACAGCGAGCTCATGACTGAGGTTCTTAATCTGCGCACGGGTTGAAACCCGCAATTTCGCATCCAAGTTAGAAAGCGGCTCATCCATCAAAAACACGTTGGGTTCGCGCACAATTGCACGGGCAAGCGCCACGCGCTGGCGCTGACCACCCGAAAGCTCTGCGGGTTTGCGGTGCAAGAACTCATCCAGCTCGACCATAGCCGATGCGCGCCGCACACGTTCATCATGCTCTTCTTGGGCGATCCCGCGTACCTTGAGCGGGAAACGAATGTTTTCGTAAACATTCATGTTCGGGTAAAGCGCGTAGCTTTGGAAAACCATGGCGACATCACGATCTTTTGGTTCAAGATCATTGACGACCTTGCCATCTATCAAAATCTCACCTTCGGTCGCGTCTTCAAGCCCCGCAATCATGCGCATTGTCGTAGTTTTTCCACAGCCGGATGGACCAAGAAGAACCAGAAATTCACGATCAGCAATAGTAAGGTCGAAATTGTCGACACCGACAAAATTGCCCCAACGCTTACCAATATTGCGTAGCTGAATTTCGGCCATCTATCCCCCCAGATGTAGATTCCATAACTTGGGAATCATTTTGTGTCTTCGCAAAAAAGCCTAGTGTCGGTGAGTTATATTTGGCAAGATATTTTTGCATACGTATGCAAAAATAGATCACAACAGGCAGCTTCAGCGCAAATGATGCAGGGAAAGACAATGTACACAATGAGACATGATCAATGAATACGCCTCAGAATGCCAAGCATATTGTGCGCCAATTCTATGCAGACCTAGATGCCGCAAACCCAGATGCATTAGAGGATGTGATGGCACAATATTGCGCTCCATCTCTGGTTTGGCGGGGTTTTCACCCGTTTCATATCCTTGAAGGGCCGCAACAGGTCGCCGCAAAGTTTTGGGGCCCCGTTCGCAAAAGCCTGACGCGCCTACAGCGCCGCATGGATGTTTTCTTTGCCGCGCAAAACCGGTTTGATGATCCGGGTGGAGTTTGGGTGTGCTCAATGGGGCATTTAATGGGGCTCTTTGATCAGCCATGGCTGGGCATCCCGTCTACGGGCAAAATGGCCTTCTTACGGTACTGCGCGTTTCACCGTGTTGAGGGCGATATGATCGTTGAAACGGCGATGTACTTCGACATCCCGCACCTGATGGTACAAGCGGGGTTGCAGCCCTTTCCTGAGCAAACCGCCGCACAATTGGTCCAGCCCGGGCCGCAAACGCATGATGGTTTGCTCTATGATCCTCAGCCCATAGACGAGAGCGACAAAACCCTCGCCACCATCGAGGCGATGATCACCGATTTAGGCCAATGGAATAATAAATTGTCGCTCGAGGATGAATTGGCGCAAACGTGGCATGATGACATGATTTGGTGGGGGCCAACCGGCATTGGCGCGACCTACACGATTGAGCGCTATGCCAAACAACATTCCGCCCCCTTCCGAGCAAGCTTTGCTGAACGGTCCAAGACCAACCATATTTGCCGCATGGCCGAAGGTCATTATGGCGGGTTTTTCGGTTGGCCAAATTTCACAGCTGTGCACACAGGCGGGTTTATGGGCATGCCAGCAAGCGAGAAAACCGCCGAATTTCGCGTGATTGATATCTACAGACGCGATGGTGATAAGCTCGCTGAGAATTGGATCTTTATCGATCTGCTACATTTCTGGAACCAGCTTGGCGTTGATATATTGGCGCGGACAACAGGGATTTCAGGCCATGTGGATTGACGCACATCACCACCTTTGGGATCTCAGGGCGGTGCATTACCCTTGGCTAATGGCCAAGGGCGAGACCCGGTTTTTCGGCGACCCCGCACCAATTCAGCGCGATTACCTGATTGATGAGTTTAGAAAAGAGGCACAAGCCGCAGGCTTTGGCGCTTCTGTGCACATTCAGGTCGGCGCCAAGGACGGCTTGGCCGAAGCCCGGTGGGTGCAATCTGTCGCAGATGCGACCCCAACATGGCCCATGGCACAGGTGGTGTTTTGTGATCTTACCTCCCCTGATCTGCACACACAATTGGATCATTTCCAGTCACTTTCAACCGTGCGGGGCGTCAGGCAAATCGTTGGCCGTGCGCCGGGCGAGGATGCCGCGACAGGAACAAATACTCTTTTAGATGATCCTCGATTTCTTGCGGGTTTGCGAGAGGTTGGCGCGCGCGGGCTCAGCTTTGATCTACAGCTCATCCCAGAGCTTATGGCGAAAACCGCAGCGGTTTTGCGTCAAGCACCCGATACCAAAGTCGCCGTTTGTCACGCAGGTTCACCACATGATCGCAGCCCAAGCGGATTACAGATGTGGGCACAAGAGTTGCGCAACCTCTCAGTCTTACCACAGGTCACGTGCAAGCTCTCGGGCCTCGGGATGTTTGACCATCATTGGACGCGACATAGCCTGCGCCCCATCGTCGAAAGCTGTCTCGCGCAATTTGGCCCTGAGCGCGTAATGTTCGGGTCTAATTTCCCTGTGGATAAGCTCTATTCTGATTATGCAGATGTGGTTACAGCCTTTCAGATGCTCATTCCGCAGGATATCCAAGATGCCGTCTTTGGCAAAACCGCCGCACAGTTTTATCAAATCTAACGCCCGGCGGTGATCAGCTAGATCCCTTTGCCGGCGGGTTTTTAAGCACACTGAGGCGGAGAAATTCTTGCTCAACAGCATCACTGCCGTAACGCCCGGTTAGCTTGCGCAGGCCGAAATGGACATGTGCCATCTCAATATAGTAATTCACATAAGCATAATTCGTGCCAGCCCCGGCCACAGCACCCAAGACGGGGACAGCTTGGGTCGCGAGCTTTTGTGAAAAGACAGTTGCGAACTTTGGCGCGATACGGCTGATAATGGTCTGCACGGCCGCGCCAGAAAGACTAAGCCGCGCACCAAAGAACGAGGTATCAACGCCATCATCCGCCTCACCGGGGCCGCCCGACCCGAAAACCGCAAGACATTGTTTACGGGTCTCTTGGCTGTATGGATCCTCGCCATATTCTTCCGCAACCTTTTGCACCGCGCGAAAGATCAGCGTGGTCGCCACAGGCAGTTCGGCCAATGCCGTAGGCAAGCCGCCGACACCACCAAATGCGCCTGACACAGCGCCAATCAGCTTGTGCATTGCATCTGTGTTCGCCGTCTGACCGAGCGCACCCTCGCGTGATTTTGCCGCTGCAAAATAGCTCTTTTCCAATGCGCTTTGCGCGGCATCATTGATCTGGCGGCGCATACCATCGGGCAGCAATCTCATGCCGTCTTCGACCTGAGAGCCGAGCGCATTGATCGCGCTCATCAACAGCGTATTCGCCTTGCGTTGCCTCTGAGCTAGCCGCGCGATTTCATCGCGCGCAGCTTGGCTTAACGGCTCAGGCGGGTTATCTGGATTTATGAGGATGAGATCGTCTTTGTCGTTGTTCATAGGGTAGAGATGGGCACCAATGGACTATAAATCAACCCAAGCAGGCTGCACAGCGCCTGCGACACCCGTCCAAGCATCTGGGCGTAGCGCAAGCCCTAAAACCCGGTTTGGGTTTGTTGGGGGGGGCATCGCAATCTGTGGCATGCGCATAAAGCCAAACCGCGCATAAAACGGCAAATCTCCGACCAAGAGCATCCGCGCCCACCCAGCCGTGCGTGCTGCATCAATCGCATGCGCCATGAGTAAAGCGGCGATCCCCTCGCCCTGCCGTGTTGGGTGTACCGCAATAGGGCCGAGCAGAACAGCATCATGCGTGCCAATGCGGACAGGCCAGTTGCGCACGGCCCCCGCTAAGGCACCGGTTTGATCACGTGCGATCCAACATAAGTCTGAAAGTGGGTCGCTTGCCTCGCGCAACCGATATGACGACAGTGCCGTGCGGCCCGGGGCAAAGCACACGTCATATAACGCCTCGACCTCCCACCAGTCATCTGGGGTTTCCGGAGAGAGTATAATCTGATCCGCTTGCATCCCCGTGTCTTTCGTCCGGTCGTGGGCATTCTACAAAGTTTACCCATCAAACCTGCAAACGAAAAGCCTGAACACACCGCTAGATTACAATAGGGGGATTAAAGTGATGACCTGCAGGCTTTAATGCCCACCGATGATCCCTGTGCGCACACCGTAATCGACCGCGATCTCATAATCAGGATCATCATCGCTATCGATGACCAAATGCCCGGCCTTTGCCAAGAGGCGGTGGCAATCCCGGCTGAGGTGGCGCAGCTGGATTTGCTTGCCCAGGGCCTCATATTTCGCGGCAACGGCTTCGATCGCTTGCAATGCGGATTGGTCAACAACGCGGCTTTCTGCAAAATCGACAATCACACGAGATGGGTCATCACTTGCTTCGAAAAGCTCGGTAAACCCGTCTGCTGACCCGAAAAACAGCGGGCCCTTGACCTGATAAACCTTTGCCTTTTCCGGGGTCTCATAGGTTGTCGCATAAATCCGCGTGGCGTTGTTCCACGCGTAAGCCAGCGCAGAGACAATCACACCAACGACAACAGCCGTTGCCAAATCTGTCGCGACGGTTACGACTGTCACCAACACTGTCACAAAGGCATCAGTAAAGGGCACCTTTCGCAAAATCCGCAGTGAGTTCCACGCAAAGGTGCCAATCACCACCATAAACATCACGCCAACAAGTGCGGCTAGTGGGATCTGCTCAATCAGGCCGCTTGCAAACAGAATGAACGCAAGCAAAAACAAGGCCGCCGCAATGCCTGCAAGCCGCGTGCGCCCGCCTGATTTCACATTGATCATTGACTGGCCAATCATCGCGCAGCCGCCCATGCCGCCAAACACGCCGGTCACCGTATTTGCGACACCTTGGGCCACGCATTCTTGGCTCGCGCCACCACGTTTACCCGTCATCTCACCGACAAGGTTGAGCGTCAGCAAGCTTTCGATCAGGCCAATGGCCGCCAAAATCAGCGCATAAGGCAGAATGATCCAAAACGTTTCAGCCGTCATGGGCACAACAGGCCAATGGAACATTGGCAGCCCACCTTGGATGCTGGCCAAATCGCCAACGCGCGGCACATCAAGCCCAAAACCGATCACAACCGCCGCAACGATCCCAATCCCTGCAAGCGGCGCTGGTATCGCCTTTGTTACCCGCGGCATCACCCAGATGATCGCCATGGTCACGCCCACAAGCGCCAACATCAGATAAAGCGGCGCACCAGACAGCCATTCGCCCTGCGCCATCCCATGGCCCGAACTTTCAGCCGTGCCCGGCACTTGAAACTGGCTGAGCTGCGCAAGGAAAATCACAATCGCAAGCCCGTTCACAAACCCCAGCATCACCGGATGCGGTACGAGACGAATAAACTTGCCCCAGCGCATGACCCCGACAAAAACCTGGATCAAACCCATAAGAACAACCGTCGCAAACAAATATTCGACACCATGCTGCGCGACCAATGACACCATCACCACCGCCAATGCCCCTGTCGCACCTGAGATCATCCCAGGGCGGCCACCGAAAAGGGCCGTGATAAGCCCCACAATAAACGCCGCATAGAGCCCGACCAACGGATGCACACCTGCAACAAACGCAAAGGCCACTGCCTCAGGCACCAAAGCCAGCGCCACTGTTAGGCCAGAAAGAACCTCGGTTTTAACGCGCGTCGCAGAATACGGCATTTCGGGATCACGCAATGAGATATTTTCGGCAAAATTAGCAAGGAGCGCACGAGACATAAGGATTACCTGCAGTTCTTTTCAGTGTTATTTTTCTGCCGCCTATCGGAGACAAAGCGGATTGTCACCCCCTTAGCCAAAACACAGGCATTATCACGTCGCAGATCATGATCGGACATGGTAAAGATCACGTGAATACGCAGTCTTGCCCCATCACAAAGAGGCCCATCATGCAGGGTGAAACAGATCTCCATACGCTGTTCAAATCGCTCAAGATGCGGCTCGCACCTGAGGTTTTTGTTTTTGTGACACTCCCACAAGACCAGATCCCAGCAGGGCTCTCCCCGCAGATGATATTTCAAGAGACCGAAGGCACAACACTGATCCTCACCGAAGAAAGCGCAAAAGCGCATGATCTACCTTACACATTTCGGTCACGGATGATTACGCTGAATGTGCATTCCGCGCTTGATGCCGTGGGCTTTATCGCGCGCATTGCAACAGCCCTTGCTGCGCATGATATGGGGGCGAACCCGGTTGCAGGTTATTTCCACGACCATCTTTTCGTTCCTGTCGAGAAAGCCGATCACGCCATGAAAGTACTCTCTGACATGGCCGCACGCGCGCAATAATCTGATTACACAGCTATATTTTCCCGCATCGGTTGTGTATTGATGGGTGATATGGAGTTGTAACAGGGAGAGGGCATGACAAAGATTGGCATTATCGGTGGGTCCGGCCTCTATGATATTGACGGCATGCATGACGCTGCATGGGTCACTGTCGATAGCCCTTGGGGCGATACGTCTAGCCCGCTCTTAACGGGCCGTATTTTGAATACCGATGTGGTGTTTCTGCCCCGCCATGGTCAGGGGCATGCGCATAGCCCAACCAGCATGCCTTACCGCGCGAATATTGATGCGCTCAAACGGCTTGGCGTTACCGATATCGTGAGCATTAGCGCCTGCGGCTCGTTCCAAGAACATATGAAGCCGGGTGATTTTGTCATCGTGGATCAATTTATTGATCGCACGTTTGCGCGCGAAAAATCCTTTTTCGGGCCTGGTTGTGTCGCCCATGTCAGCCTCGCACACCCCACATGCCACCGCCTCGCCAGCGCGTGTGAGACCGCGGGCAATGCTGCCGGGATCACCATGCATTTGGGGGGCACCTATCTCGCCATGGAAGGCCCGCAATTTTCCTCAGCTGCCGAAAGCCAGCTTTATAAATCGTGGGGATGTGATGTGATCGGCATGACCAATATGCCAGAGGCCAAGCTCGCGCGCGAAGCCGAGATCTGTTACATCACAATTGCAATGGTCACCGATTATGACAGCTGGCACCCAGACCATGGAAGCGTCGATGTGAGCGATGTCATCGCCACCCTCAAAGGCAATGGCACGAAAGCCGCCGATTTTATTGCAGCGCTCCCGCTACATATACGGCGCGCGCCCGGCTCACCCCCTTGCCCGCATGGCTGTGACCGCGCCTTAGATCACGCGATCATGACAGCCCCAGACCAGCGCGACCCCGCATTGCTTGCCAAGCTTGATGCCATTGCCGGGCGCGTTTTATCGACGTAGCTTCATCACATAGTACATATGATCACCCGCGACAGCGCTCAGGACCCAAAATGAAAACGATCCAAGATTACATTCGCACAATTCCAGATTTCCCACATGAGGGGATCATGTTTCGTGATGTCACCACTTTGCTCAGCGACCCGCGCGGGCTGCGGCTTTGTGTTGATCAGATGATCCACGCACACATGGACCTGAAGATCGACAAGATCGTCGCGTTAGAGGCACGTGGCTTTGTCTTGGGCGGGGCCATGGCGCATCAAATGTCGCTAGGCTTTGTGCCCATCCGTAAACAAGGCAAGCTGCCCGGTCATACGATCAGCCAAGCCTATACGCTCGAATACGGCGAGGCCGTGATGGAAATCCACGGCGACGCGCTGCAACCAGGTGAAAAGGTGCTCTTGGTTGATGATCTTCTGGCCACAGGCGGCACTGCCGAGGCTGGCGTGAAACTCATCGAACGCTTAGGTGCCGAGGTGGTCGGTTGTAGCTTTATCATTGACCTGCCCGATTTAGGCGGCGGCGCAAAGCTCGCGGCTATGGGGTTGAATGTGCATATGCTCTGCGCATTTGACGGCGATTAAACGCGCATCAAACTTGCATCATTTGCACATCCTCGCGATGCATCGCATACTCGAAAATGCAAGCACACGTAAAAAGTAAAGAGGTCGAATTCATGTTCATGCGCGGTTTTCTGATACTCACATGCTGTTTGTTGATCAACGCCTGTACCAGCCGTGTCACTGGTGAGGTCGCCAAAGCTTGCGTTGCGGCAGATAGAAAAGCCGCGAGCAACACGTTATGCTCTTGTGTCCAAAGAGCCGCCAATAGAACATTGAACGCCTCAGATCAGGCCCGCGCCGCCACATTCTTTGAGGATCCACAATTGGCCCAAGACACACGACAGGCCGGCACGCGCAGCACATCATCTTTCTGGAAACGCTATCGCAACTTTACAGATACAGCCCGCGCCAGCTGTGGATAAAATCACGCCCCTCAGGTCAAAGCCTCTCCATTCTTAGGTTTTGAAATATCCCGGGGGTCTGGGGGCTGGCCCCCAGGGGTTGGTTTGTCTGGGGGCTGGCCCCCAGGGGTGCTCTTGTCTGGGGCCAGCCCCCAGATCTTCTACCGCAACACCCCCCGCCACCGCATCGCCCGCGCATAGATCAACAGCATAATCGTCACCACATAAATTGCCACTGTGAACCACAGTGCAAATGTGCCCATCAGCTCAAGCGATGACGGCTCCGCAATACCAAAGCTATAAACCGATGAGGCCAATAACCCCACCAATGACAAAAAGAACGCCTGCACAGCAAAGCGTGACCGCAACAGCAATAACAATGAGCCCAAGACGGCGCCCCAAACCCCGATCGCCCAAACGGCTTCAAACCAGCTTGGGAATGCATCGATGTAGGCGATATGTTCTGGCGCAAGCTGCGCCATGTAGCTCTCAACCCGGAACTGCGACATCACATAATCTGCAGCACCCCCGGCATTCCACAACAGTGAAACCACACCGATGATCCACAAATGAATGGGTGTTTTTAACATGGCTCAACCTCCTCATACCTCATCATATGTATCATGCCAGTGCCAAAGCCTCTCTCGCAAGTCGTAATTTTCTTATGCGTGCCCCCATCGCCGCAGCCCCATTAACGCTGGACAGCCCTACCCTACACGCTAAAAAGCAGTATGGTTGCCAAAAACCCATCTCTAAGCGATCTCGCGGCAGATCTGCGCGCAGGCCAGCGCCGCGCGCTCGCCCGTGCCATCACATTGATCGAGAGCGAACGCGCAGACCACCGCGCCCAAGCGCAAACACTCATCGCGGCACTCGGAACAAACAAAGAGGCCTTGCGCATCGGGCTTTCTGGAACGCCCGGTGTCGGCAAATCAACCTTTATCGAAAGCTTCGGCCTGATGCTCACACAGATGGGCAAACGCGTTGCGGTGCTTGCGGTTGACCCATCTTCGACCCGCTCTGGCGGCTCCATTCTGGGGGATAAAACGCGGATGGAGCAACTGTCGCGCGATCCCAATGCCTTTATTCGCCCCTCCCCGTCTCAGGCGCATTTAGGCGGCGTGGCGCGCCGCACCCGGGAAACCATTGCCCTGTGTGAGGCCGCTGGCTTTGATATCGTATTAATTGAAACCGTCGGTGTCGGCCAATCAGAAACTATGGTGTCACAGATGGTCGATGTCTTTGCGCTCTTGCTCGCCCCCGCTGGCGGAGATGAATTGCAAGGGGTCAAACGCGGCATCATGGAAATCGCGGATCTTGTGTTCGTCAACAAAGCCGACGGCGCACTGAAATCTCAGGCGACCCGCACATGCGCCGATTACGCAGGCGCATTACGTCTGATGCGCAAACGCACGCAAGATCCCGATGGTTTCCCCAAAGCCATGACCATGTCCGCGCTTGAAACATTGGGGCTCGCCGCCGCGTGGGATACGATCTTTGAGCTCGCGGCATGGCGCAAAGATACAGGCGTCTGGCAGAGCACACGTCAAACCCAAGCGCGCCATTGGTTTCATGAAGAGGTGCGCCAGCAGCTCTTGCAGCGTCTCACAAGAGATCCTGCGCTGCATGACAAGGTGACCCGCTTAGAGAACGCCGTGGCAAATGGCGACCTCTCCCCATCTGACGCTGCATCACAGGCTTTAGCAGATGTATGAGCTGCCAGAGGCGGTTATGAAAACCGGTAGCTTTTGGCTGCGCGGCGCACTTACGCAAACAGAATGTGACAATCTCAGAGACTTTGCTGCGACCCACAAAAACACACCGGGACAGCGCATTTCACCTGACACGCATGCACAAAGCAAGCACGGGTTTGCAGCCATCACATCCGCGGTCTCACAAATCGCCCCGATGATGCAACCCGTGCGCTCAGTCTTGTTTTCCAAAGACACCAAGCCCAAAACCAATTGGAGCGTCCCTTGGCATCAAGACCGGATCATCCAGGTCGCAGAAAAGCATGCACTTGCAGGATATAAAAACTGGTCACAAAAAGATGGATCTTGGCATTGCGAACCGCCACAAGAAATTTTGAACCAAATGCTATTCGTGCGCGTCCATCTTGATGATACATTTGCAGAAAATGGCGCGATGGAAATTGTGCCGTGCAGTCACACACTTGGTGTTATTCCTGCGGCCTCAGCAAACGACATTGCCCAAAACCACCCGACAGAGTTCTGTGAAGCACGCGCAGGAGATATCCAGATCTTGCACATGGCGATCCTCCATAGATCGCGCCCATCACAAAGCACAGCCCCGAGACGCGCCCTCAGGATCGATTATGCACCGCAAATTCTGCCGCATCCGTTGCAATGGATTTCACAAACTTAGCGGCTGATGTATCAGGAGATTGTTTTTTGCATGTGCCCAATGCGCTATCTCATAAACTGCCTCTAGCAGCCCCCAATGCCTGCTAGTATCAAGTATACCCGCTGGCTTTAACTGAAATCGCTTTTCCACTTCGGCCCATGGGGATTTAGAGGTGGTCGCGGATTTTTAGATCAGTGTTTAAGGTGGATCGCATGATCGAACGATTGTCGCGATCGCAGAAATATGAATGCGTCTATTTGAATACATCTGAAACAGGCTCAGAGATGTGATCCGGGATCAGCAATGACCTACTACAGCGCGAAACGCCCACATTCCACACACGCATATTTGTAGATATGCCGTTACTCGCGAGACATTTTCTTTAAGCTCCCCATTTTGGGGCAAAGGAGATGTTCTTGAACAAGGATCAACGCGAGATACAGCGCAAGTTACGAATACTTCGGTACGCAGAAGAGATTGGGCATCGAGGTCGACTTCTCACTGCCCGCTGAACGCGTGGTGCGTAGCCTGAACCAGATCATTGAGTGGAGGGCAAACCGCTGGCCATTCGTGTCGACAACGTCCTATGCGCGGAATGAATGGCTGATTTGGCATCAGGTCATTGTCATATCGAGTTGCCTCGATACGTTCATAAAATGTCTCAGTTTGGCAATTTGGTCAACGACAGTCTCTCCCATAACAAACACAGAGTACGCTTTTGCGGCTCTCACCGTCCTTAAGACGAGATCATCGGGTCGCTAACACAGAAGGCCTAAACATTATCTACGAGGTCAGGTGTCTGCCTCTACGGCCCTTACAGAGAAAGGTCCTTCTGCGATCGATCACCCCTCAAAGAAAGGGCGATAGGGTTCGCCATGTTTGATGATCCCGTGAACTGTGCGGGCCATCTTGGCGGCGATAGCGGTATACGCCTTTCGGCGCAAATGGGTGTTGTGGCGGTCCTTGGCGATGTAGCGCTCGAACTTATCCCGGAAGCTGTTGGCGCGCTGCAGTATGGCAACCTGACCAGCCATCCAGAGGGTGCGGCGCAGACGGGCATTCCCATATTTTGACAGTTTGGTTTGGCCCCGGAATGTGCCGGACTGGATGGTTGCCAGGTCCATGCCGCAGAACTTCAAGAACTGCCGATGATGTCCAAAACGGCGCAAGTCGCCTGCTTCTGCGAGGATGGTCAGAGCGTTGATCGGGCCGATCCCAGGTATTGATGTCAGCAACTGATAGTCAGGTAGATCTTTGAGAAGCGCGACGGCGCGATCTTCAATTTGATTGCGTTGCGCAATGAGACTGCGGCCTTCTCCAAGGACCAAACGGAACATTCTGATCGCATCAGAATCTGGGGCAACCGGCAATCCCACTGAAGACTTGGCTGTCTCGTAAATATCTGCAAGAAAACGCTCTTTCGCGACCTTGCGCCCAATGACGTCGCAAGCATCAGCGGTGAAAGCGTCTTTGCCCATTGCCGTGATAAAATGTGGTGATGGATAACGCTCAAGGAATGCAAAGAACCAATCACTGCGTGAGCTGCGGTGAAATCGATCCGCTTCAGGGAAGTACAGCGGCAGATAATGGGTCAACACCCGGTGCCAAAGTTCAGTCTTCGACTTGGAGACGATATCGTGGGTTTTGGACAGCTCTTGGATGTCGTTTGTGCCGCATAACAGAGGGTCGTGGTAATATTGCTCGTTACCGATCTCCATCATGTGCAGGATCACTTGCGCGTCCTTTGGGTCATTCTTATCCCAGCTGTTGTTGAGGGCTTCGCGCGTACGCGCCAAAGCCACTGAGGACACCAGCTTTACCTCAAAGCCAGCAGTTGCCAGATGGTACGCCAAGGCACGGTGATAATTGCCAGTCGCCTCTAAGGCTACACGAACTGGGCGTCCGTATTCCCTCAGTACTGTGACGAGGCGGTTGAAATCGGCGAGTTCGTTCAAAACGGTTAAGCGACGTCGCCGTTTCTTATCTGGAATAGCGATCAAAACTTCATGCCGGGCCTTGGCGATGTCGATAGCCACCAAAACAGGGGCATCTTGTGCAACAATAATCTTGGTCATAGTCGGTCTCCTTTGCTGTGAAGTTTTTTGCGAAACCACTGTAGAGACCTGAGACCCGGCTATGACCACCTGCTGCGCTATTTGGGGGCTGCGCAGGCGGTCATAGCCTCTTAATCAGCATCACTCCGAAGGTGTTATGGG
>CAKMZE010000047.1:13324-19196 GCA_929200295.1 uncultured Alphaproteobacteria bacterium | reverse complement strand
AGAGTTACAGGAACTGGGGCTGGAGGTAGGCCACCGGCGAGTGGGGCGCTTGATGTGGGACAACAGCATAAAGATTGTCAGAACTCGTAAATTCGAGGCCACGACCGACAGCAATCACACCTTTAACATCGCCCCCAATCTGTTGAATCAGGATTTCTCTGCTGATGCCCCAAACCAGAAATGGGCTGGAGACATCTCCTACATCTGGACTGGCGAGGGGTGGCTGTATCTGGCGGTGGTCATCGATCTGTATCCCGCCGGGTCATTGGCTGGGCCACAAGCAACCGGATGAAACGCGACCTGGCGATCCGGGCACTGGATATGGCAGCGGCTTTGCGCCAACCGCTCAAGGGCTGCATTCATCATACGGATCGCTGGTCCCAATATTGCTCCAACGAGTATCAGCGGCGTCTGTCAAAGCACGGCTTCCAGGTCTCGATGAGCGGCAAGGGCAATTGGTACGACAATTCGATGGTTGAGACATTCTTCAAAACTCTCAAGGCGGAGCTGATCTGGCGCAACCGTTGGGAAACTAGGCGGAAGGCGGAAGGCGCGATATTCCAATACATCAATGGATTCTATAATCCACGCCGCCGACATTCAGCATTAGGGGGCAAAAGCCCATTGGCATGCGAAAGAAAGGCCGCCTAAATGAGTTGAGAGGCCGGAACGCAAACGCGACAAGACCAAATCGGTTCAGCCTAAATCTGATCCACCAGATGTTGAGACTAAATTTCTTAAATCCACTACCCTATTTGTAGCACACGTTAACCCCTTTTTCACCCCACCAAAGCTGAGGAAATAAAGGCCCGTTATGTTGTGGTAGGGTGTTGCGCGATGACATGTGCTGCCGCGTCAACAGCGCCACGCCCATGTGGGATTGAGAGCGCTTGTAACCCGGCCTCCATCGTGCCGAGCACGGCCATGATCATTTGCGTATTCACATGCCCCATATGCCCGATCCGAAAGTACCCGCTAGAGGGTTGACGCCCCAAGCCGATCCCGAGGGTGAGCCCGGCTTGCGTTTCACACCAGTGCCGCAATGCATCCCCATGGGGGGCGTCAATCGCACAGGATGTCACCGCATGAGAGCGTTTTTCAGGCTCTGAAATATTCAAGCGAAGTGACCCGGTTTCGGACCACGTATCAAATGCAGCCCATATCGCGGACGCAAGGCGCGCATGACGTTGCCAGACATTCTCAAGCCCCTCATCAAGGATCATATCCAATGCAGCACGCAAGCCATAAAGATGATGCGTTGGGGCGGTGCCATTGAAATACATCCAATACTCAGCTGGGTCGACGCGCCGCTGCCAATCCCAATAGCTGGTGACGAGATCACCCCTGCGGGCGTTTGCACGGTCATTAAAGAACACAAATGCTATGCCAGCTGGGGTCATCAACCCCTTTTGACAGGCGGTCACCATCACATCGACACCCCAGGCGTCCATCTCAAACTGGTCACAGCCAAGTGAGGCGATGCAATCAGCCATCAAAAGCGCGGGGTGTTGGACCTCATCCATGACGGCCCTGAGACCCGCAATATCGTTTTTCACAGATGTTGATGTATCCACATGCACGGCCAAGATCGCTTTGATCTTATGCGATGTGTCAGCGCGCAATGTCTCGGCCACACTTTCGAGATCGAACGCAGCCTCATCGCCGTAATCAAGTGTTTGAACGGTTACGTCCATCGCGCTCGCGATCTCACCCCAACCGATGCAAAAGCGCCCCGTCGCAAGAACCAGAACCGTATCGCCACGCGATAAGGTGTTGGCCAGTGCGGCCTCCCATGCGGCATGGCCATTGCCGATATAAATCGCAGCATGGCCATCTGTGCGTGCGACTGCTTTGAGATCCGGGATCAGACTATGAGTGAGCGTATGCAACTCGCCCTCGTAAATATTGGGAGAGGCGCGATTCATCGCGCGCAAGACCGCATCCGGGATCACAGAGGGACCGGGGATCGCAAGATATGAGCGGCCATTTGCAAGAGACATGGGTGGGTGCTTTCAATGAGACGTTTTTGCCAACCTATCTGGATCATCTGGCGCGTCAACTGCTCTGGCAGTGCTTGCCCACAGCCCCTGTTTCCCGCTAGACCACAGCTATGAGCGAAAAAGAACAGACACGAGCCAAGCCCTCAGCCACGCGCCTTTTTGCGTGGCTTTGGCGTGATTATTTACGCCATCACAAGGGGCTGTTGTTTGCGGCGCTTCTCTTTATGGCGCTTGAGGGGTCGATGCTGGGCGCGCTGAGCTGGATGATCCAACCGATGTTTGATGATGTCTTCGTCGAAGGCAGATCAGACATGTTGCTATGGGTGGGGATGAGCATCTTTGCCATCTTTGGCATCCGCGCGTTTAGTGCGGCGGGGCAAAAGATATTCACCACAAAAGTAAGCCAGCTTACCGCTGCCGATATGCGCAATCATTTGCTCAGGCATCTTATGGCGCTTGATAGCGCCTACCACCAGAAAAACCCGCCTGGACAATTGATCGAACGCATTCAGGGGGATGTCACGGCGATTAACTTGGTTTGGACGGGGGTGATGACCAGCCTTGGGCGTGACATGATTGCCGTGATTGTGCTTTTTGCAGTTGCGATTGGCGTTGATTGGCGTTGGACTGCTGTGGCGTTGATTGGCATTCCGTTTCTGGTTCTGCCCTCGCTTATTGCGCAGGCTTACGTGCGCAAACGTGCGGGATTTGCGCGGGGTCTTGCGGGGCGCATGTCCACAAGGCTGGACGAGGTGTTTCACGGGATCAACCCGGTCAAGCTCAACACGCTCGAGCCGTATCAGGCCAAACGCTACGATGATCTGGCCCAAGCCCGTGTCAAGGCAGAGGTTAACGCGGCCAAAGGTCAAGCCACGGTGCCCGCGCTGATTGATATTATGACAGGTGTTGGGTTCTTAGGCGTGCTTGTCTTTGGCGGGGCCGAGATTATTGCCGGCGAAAAAACGGTTGGGCAATTCATGTCCTTTTTCACCGCGATGTCGCTGGCGTTTGAGCCGCTGCGCAGGTTAGGCGCGCTGAGCGGGCAATGGCAAATGGCGGCTGCGTCAATCGACCGGGTACAGGATGTTTTGCACACGCAGCCCACGTTATTATCGCCCGCAGAACCAAAGAACGCCCCAAAACGTGCGCCAGACATTCGTTTTGATGATGTCGTTTTATCCTATGGAAGCTTGCCTGCGTTACAGGGGGCCAGCTTTACCGCCAAAGCTGGGCAAACAACCGCGCTTGTTGGCCCATCTGGGGCTGGTAAAAGCACCGTGTTTAACGTGTTGACCCGTTTGGTGGACCCGGACGCCGGATCTGTCCTTCTCGGTGATACCGCGGTCTCAGGGCTTGCTCTGCCAGAGTTACGGCAGCTTTTTTCAGTTGTGGCGCAGGATGCAGCATTATTTGATGAGACACTGCGCGATAATATCTTGCTTGGGCGATCTGATATCACTGACGCACAGCTTGAGGCCGCTTTAAAGGCCTCGCATGTGCATGAGTTTGTTGCGCAAATGCCGCTTGGGTTGGACAGCCCCGCTGGGCCGCGCGGCTCGAACCTCTCGGGGGGGCAGCGGCAACGTATTGCGATTGCCCGCGCGATCCTACGCGATACACCGATTTTGCTGCTGGACGAGGCCACGAGCGCGCTCGACACAAAATCCGAAGTGGCCGTGCAAACGGCGCTTGATCGCCTTGCCAAAGGGCGGACAACATTGGTGATTGCGCATCGGCTGTCAACGATCCGAAATGCGGATCATATTATCGTGATGGATCAGGGGCGGGTTGCAGACCAAGGCACGCATGACCAATTACTCTCGCGTGGGGGGCTTTATGCAGACCTGCACAGCCTACAATTCAAAAAAGACCCAGAGGGAACACCGTCATGACAGCCCGCAGTATATTGAGCGTCACAGGCAATGACCGCATAGATTTTTTACAAGGCCTTATCACCAACACGGTTCCTGCATCAAACGACATCGCCTATGCGGCTTTGTTAACGCCGCAAGGGAAATTCATCGCGGATTTTTTTGTAATCACGCAAGAGGCGCGCATTTTGCTGGATGTCGCAGAACCCCATGCGCAGTCATTGTTGCAAAGACTGTCGATGTACCGTTTGAGGGCGAATGTTGCGATTGAACCCATTGCAATGCCCGTATCGCGCGGGTTGGGCGCTGTGCCAGCGGGTGGATACGCGGATCCGCGTCACCCTGATCTCGGCTGGCGGTGTTATGATGGGGATGCACTGGACGGCGACGTCGATTGGGACGCGCTACGCATCGCACATATCATTCCCGAAACCGGGATCGAGCTTACCCCGGATAGCTACATTCTCGAAGCCGGGTTCGAGCGCTTGAACGGCATTGATTTCAAAAAGGGCTGTTATGTCGGCCAAGAGATCGTCGCGCGTATGAAGCATAAAACAACCCTGAAAAAGGGATTGCGCCGTGTTGTTGTCACTGGCCCTGCCGAGGCTGGCACTGTAATCACAAGCGCAGGCAAGCCTGCTGGCGTATTGCATACGCGATCTGGTGATCAGGCCATCGCATATCTGCGTTTTGACCGGACAACAGATATGCAGGCAGGTGCTGCGGTGCTGCGCTTGAGCGATTAAGATTTACGCGCGCTCAACGTATTCAGCGAGCTCAGTATTGACCACGATATCTTCGTCAACGCCCACAAATGGCGGGATCATCACGCGCAAACCGTTATCCAGTGTCGCGGGCTTAAAGCTGTTTGCAGCTGTCTGGCCTTTGACCACGGGCTCTGTCTCAACCACTTTGCAGGTCACTTTCGTGGGCAGTGCGACGCTGAGCGCTTCCTCACCATAGTATTCGATTTTGACCGTCATCCCATCCTGAAGAAACGGGCGGCGGTCACCAAGCAGGTCGGCGGGCAGTGCGATCTGGTCAAATGTGACACTGTCCATAAAGGTGAGCATATCATCAGCCTCAAAAAGAAACTGTTGGTCTTTTTGGTCCAACCTCACGCGCTCAACCTTATCGGCTGAGCGGAACCGTTCGTTGAGTTTGCGGCCATCGCGCAGGTTCTTAAGCTCAACCTGGGCAAAGGCGCCGCCCTTACCGGGCTTTACATGGTCCACCTTGACCGCAGCCCAGAGGCCATTTTCATGTTCCAGAACATTTCCTGGGCGAATCTCATTTCCATTGATTTTTGGCATGCGTCACTTCGTGTCAGAATTAAGGCTAAAGGTTGATTGAACCATGTCATGGCCTATATCTTGAGTATGTGCCCCGCGCAAGATGACTAAATAGGCTAATGAAGATTAAGGAGCTATGCAAAAAACGCATGGCTGCCATTCCAAAAGAGCTTCCCCGAATCGGTCTGTGTGGTGCATACAGATGCAACGTTGGGGACTACAAGAGCAAAAAAGGACTCATTATGAGAGATTTCGTTGACGGCACTGCTTTTAACAATGAGCAAGGAAACCGTTCTCGCAAGCTTTTTGCCGCTGTGGTACTGGCTGCATTGGATGATGCGATCGCAGATGACAAAAAGTACGGCAATGGGCCTGAACAAATCGCCCGCTGGGCGCGCTCACGCGATGGCCGCGAGGTTCTATCATGCGCTGGCATCGACCCGAACGAGCGTGTCGTCGAAGGCTTGATGGAGTTTGTTGGTAAGGGCGTGCGCACATCAGTGGCCTTGTCACGCGAAGAAAGCGAACGCCGCAATGCCGCAGAGCAAGAAGCCCGCGCCGCATAATATAGAATAGATTTCGTAAACCCTGCCAGGTTTACGCATATCAAAACACCGCCCTCTGCTCGGGGCGGTGTTTTTGGTTTTTAGGGCCTGATTTTAAAAGGATATGTAAATATAAATGCCCAAACCACGGGTGTTTGTATGGC
>CAKMZE010000047.1:0-13314 GCA_929200295.1 uncultured Alphaproteobacteria bacterium | reverse complement strand
TTTGTCGTTTTGTGGATCTGTTCGATTCTGGTGCTTATTTTCGTGAGCTCACCAAAACGCCGCCATAAATTGTATTTTTAAGCCATGAGGTCAGCCCTGCCGTGCAAAATTAATTATTTTGTTGACAAAACAAAATGCGCGACGACATCAATACGTTAAATTGACGTTAAAAATGGGGGGAATTATGAATATTTTTAGCGGAGCGGGTAAAATAACCCGGCTCTTTATCGCATCACTAACAGCGTCCAGTTTGGCCGTTCCTGTGCTTGCAGACAACTTTATGGTCACAAAACACGCAAGCCAGTTTTATGGGTCAGACTACAGTGGCAAAATGCGGCCACAAGCCTTTCCAACCACTGCACGCTACGGGAATTCGTCGTTTATGGCCGACCCCGCAGCGCGCGTATTCAAGTTCAAAATGCCGGGCGAAAAAACCGCCAAAGATACCTTGTTTGTATACATGTCTACAGACGCGCCGAACGCATGTGCTGGTAAAAGCTACAGAGCTAACTATGGGCTTGCAGCCGCTGGAAGCGGTGTATTTTCCATGCCAGGTTATAACGTTTGGTACACTCGCGACATCAACAAAGTTGCAAGCAAAGCCAGATGGAAACAGAAATCAGCGATATTAACCCAACAAAAAGTTCCTTGGACCGCACGTAAATTAACCTCTAGCAAGGTCCACTTAACTCCAGGGGTGCACGATGGTCAGCCGAAGCTATTGTCGCGCTTCACGCCAACAAAGACGTACAAAGGGTATCCTTACACAATGTGGGCACCTGATGTTATTCAAGGTGGCGACGGGCGTTATTATATGTTCTTTCCCAACCAACACACCTTAGGTGTGGCGGTATCAAAGTCTCCGCTTGGGCCCTTCACAGCAAGAGACAAAAAATTCCAAATTAACGGACAAGACAGCGGTGGCATTGATCCTACAATGCTATCTTTTATTGACAAAAAGACGAAAAAGAAGCGTTTCTTCCTGATTTGGAAAAGTAGCCAAGAAGTGAAGCATCTCATATCAAAGAATCCAGCGGACAAAATGTCCCGGAGTGCTTTGCGTGCTGTGGAAATGAACGGGACCTTTACAAATACGATCGGTAAAACCTTTTTCCTTAACGGCCCAGCCATGGCGCCTAAGCCTAGAGCGGACAGAAAAGGGTATGTCTATTTGGAGGGACCTTACACCTATATGCGAAATGGCAAAGTGTATGTTCAATGGGCTGAAGTCGTCAAAGGTGGTTATCATCTTAGACTGGCAATGGCAGACAGTATAACAGGTAGCTTCAAAGACGCCGGAATTGTGGTTCCGCAAATTGGTCACAAATTCCACGGGTCTTCACCCACAAATCACGGGTCGATGATCAATTTCAAAGGCAAGGACTATGTCTTTTACCATGTTCACCTGAACCATCCGCCGCTAAACCCGTATACATATGATACAGCGGTTGCGCCTTTGGGTAACAAAAAAGGGACAGCGCTAGAGCAGGCGAAATATCTCAAAACGTTCTTGGCTAAGGACAAGAAATACCGTGGGAACTATCACTTCAGAACCCCTGTTTATGATCTGGTGTGCTATACAAAAGACGGTAAGGTGGTCACCAATCCACATGGGTATAACGCCTTGAAAACGGGGTCTTGCAAACCACCTGCCAGCAAAGACATCAAAGTTTCCAAGAAAGCTGTAAACTTAAGTGATGTGAAAGGTGTCCAGCCTTATTCACACACCCCAGTGACGCTGAACAGTGCAGGTGATCAGATTGAATACGTGTCCCATGGTGACCGCGCTGTGTTTACGCTTTCTCCTGGTGTTAACTTGAAGCAGTTCAAGAAAATGTCGATCACTTACGCTGCAGATACATCTGCGCTTGGGGGGAAAGCCAATGTTTGGTTTGGTGCAAAAGCCGGAAAGCCACATCTCACGCTTGTTATGAACAAGAAGAATGGCTGGAACGCTCTGGTTCCTTCGGATAAAAAGATCGTTCCGAGCAAATATCAGAAATTTGCCAACAAGGTTGTGGTTGAATTTGTTGGGCCAAAACCAACAACTGCACAAAATAAGAAAGGCCACCTCTTTAATGTGAGCAAAATTTCATTCCACGAATGATGGTTTGAGACAACACTTTTGGCGGTCCAGTGTTCGTCAGTCCGAACCGGGATCGCCAAGATAAGAATTGAAACGGCCGCAACTGCGTTGGGGCCGTTTCTGATCTCTGACAAACCCCGCCATATTCGGGGGGGGCTTTTATTGGCTTCAGATCTATCGGTATTTGTGGGTTGGTAATGGCGTGCCTTGCTATGTTGAGCAGAGGTTTAGCTATTCACTATAACGCGAATCAGACCGTAAAAACCACGATGGGTAGAAACTCCATCAACCCTAAAATGGCAATGAGTGCGCGTATCAGCCGCCCTGTGAACCGTTTCCAAAGCCACCAACAGCAGGCCAGTGACGCCGCGACCTCAATCGGGGCCACAATGTTTCCGTAGTGATTGCTATCCCAATAGCTCACGGGGCTTGCAAAAATCCAGTTGCTGATCGGCCAAAAATGCGCCCTGCCATCATCATGGTGAAGCCCAAAATCGAGCACCAGATGTAAGAGTGCGGCACCACATAGCGCGATCACAACAGGGGATCGCCACATCAGCCCGAGCACCAGTGCCAAGAACCAGAGTACGATTGAATTATCGACGCGAAAGATATTCTGCCAAGCTTGCGAGAAATAGAGCTGATCAAAGACGACCTGAGGAGAGGTGCCTAAGATCATAAGATGCCAGCTTGTCATCACATAAAGCGAGAAATCCGGTAACAGAGCCCCAATCAACGCCGCCGCTGTTACATCGCGTCTATCGGGTTTGCCAAAAGCCGTGAGACCAAAAATCAGATGCGCAGGTGTGTTCATGACTTTCCCCTTTGGCTTTGTCTCATTAAACAGGGGCCTGCAGGAGGGCGCAATGGCCAAAGCGATCATGATACAAGGGGCCGGCTCGAATGTTGGCAAATCGATGCTTGTGGCTGGCATCGCGCGTGCTGCGCGCGCGCGCGGGCTATCCGTTGCACCCTTTAAGCCACAAAACATGTCAAACAACGCCGCCGCCACGCGCGACGGGGGCGAGATTGGTCGCGCACAAGCGTTACAAGCATTGGCTAGTGGTCTTGAGCCGCATACAGATATGAACCCTGTATTGCTCAAGCCCGAAACCGAGGTTGGCGCGCAGGTTGTGGTCCATGGCCAGCGCCTGACCACGCTCAAGGCCCGTGACTACGGCAAAATGAAACAAACTCTGATGCCTGCGGTGTTAAAGAGCTTTCACAAATTAGCCAAAGCGCATGATCTGATCATTGTTGAAGGGGCAGGGAGCCCAGCCGAGGTGAACCTGCGGGTTGGTGATATCGCCAACATGGGGTTTGCAGAAGCGGCCAATGTGCCCGTTGCATTGATCGGTGATATTGATCGCGGTGGGGTCATTGCACAAATTGTTGGGACCCACGCCGTTTTGCCCGCAGCTGACCGCGCGCGGATCAAAGCCTTTGCCATCAATAAATTCCGTGGCGATACTACGCTTTTCTCAGGTGGTATGAAGACGATTGTCGATATGACAGGTTGGGATGCTTTGGGCGTAATCCCGTGGTTTACTGATGCCTGGAAGCTGCCAGCCGAGGACGTGATGGATATCAGCAGCCGCAAAGGTGGTGCGATTAAAATTGTGGTGCCAAAGCTGAACCGCATTGCGAACTTTGATGACCTCGATCCGCTTTCAGCCATGCCAGATGTCACGGTTGAGATTGTTGCCGCCGGGCGACCTCTGCCTGCTGATGCTGATTTGATCCTGATCCCTGGGTCAAAATCCACGATTGCAGATCTGGCGCATTTTCGGGCGCAGGGCTGGGATGTGGATCTGCATGCGCATATCAGGCGGGGCGGGCATGTCTTGGGCATTTGCGGCGGATATCAAATGCTGGGGCAAGAGATCATCGACGACGCGGGGATCGAGGGGCCGCCATCGCGTGTGCGTGGTTTGGGGCATTTGCAGGTGAGCACGCGGATGACGCCGCAAAAACATGTGCAGGTTAGCCACGCGCAATATCTTCCGACCGGGGATCCTGTTAGCGGATATGAAATTCACATCGGCGAAACCACAGGTCCCGATTGCGCGCACCATTGGCTATCGCTTGATGGGCGTGGCGAGGGGGCTGCAAGCACGGATGGTCAAATCCGTGGTTGCTATCTGCATGGGCTGTTCACAAGCGATACGTTTCGCGACAGCTTCCTACGTTCGCTAGGCGTGACGCCAGACCCGCTTGATTATGCATCGGGTGTGACCGCGACTTTGGATCGCCTTGCAGAGCATCTTGAGACGCACCTGGATATCCCCCGACTGCTCGCGCTGTCATCTGATGTCTAGGGTCTGACTTCTACGTAAAATCGCGCGCTGCGAGTGTGCGGTGGATTTCGCGGCGGACGAGGCGGCGGATGTTGCGTGATATCTGCTCACCCAAAGCGCCTTGCAGCTCTTCGCGGATGATATCGGCCACTAGCATTTGCAGCGTATCTTCATCGATATCGACGCCCACATCATATTGTGGTGGCTCTGGCTCATTTGCAGCAGAAGTATCGCTGTGCAATGCCTCATCAATGTTAGGATCGCTCTCGTCTGTGTGCTGCAAGCTATCCTCGTAAAGTGGAACATCGCGTTCCATTTCAGGGATCGGCGGCAATGTCATCGCCCGCAATGGGGTGGTGTCTTGGCTCAGTTTTTCGCGGTCAAACTGGACGATCTCTGGCGCGGCAGTGTCTTCTAACAGAGCGTCATCATCAAAAACGATCTCGACGGGGGCTTTGGTGTCATTGGCCGCAGAGGACACTTGTGACGCAGCAAAAGGCACCTCTTCGCCTTCAGGTTCCCATTCATCTTGGGGGGCTGATTTTGCAATTTCGATCTTTGTCTGCAGCGAGGGTTCAATTGATTCCCTCTCATCACTGTCTGGCTCAGTCTCATCGACACGCAATGCTTTTGTCAGAACCAACCGCTCAGATGGCTGTGCTGTATCTGTCGTTGACTTCGTTATATTCTTAACGGTTTCAGTGGTTTTACGCGATCTATCGCCTTCCGCCACCAAACGACGAATTGAAGAGAGAACATCTTCAATTTGAACATTTGTCATTGGGTCAGACATGTCGCAATCCTGCATTCAGTTTCATAGGCAGGGTAATCCAAATCTGCTTGGCAAACAACAGCGTGGATCACCTGGGGTTAATCACCAATCGCACGGAGCACACGGTCAAGTGCTGTGCCTTGGTCAGATGTGATCGTTGGCGCGTCTTTGACGAGGTTGTAATAGGCCGCCGGATCATATTGCTGCACGGGCAGCTTAAGATGTTGTGCGGTCAAAAGCCCCATCGCGGATAAGAGGCTATAGGATGCAGCAACCTCATCTGCTTGCGCTGAAATAAGATTGGCTTGTGCATCTAATAGCTCTTGCTCCGCATTCAGCACATCAAGCGTTGTTCGTGCGCCCAATGTGGCCTCTTCGCGAATACCGCGAAAGGCAACGGTCGAGGCGCGGACCTGCTGTTCAGATGCTTGCCGTGAGGCGCGTGCGACTTCGAGGAATGAATAGGCGTTTGCAACACCTTGTTCCAGATTGTGACGGGTAATGTGGAGCCCTGCGCGCGCGGCATCTCTGCGGGCCATAAACTGACGCACAAGGCTCGATAAACGTCCACCATTATAAATCGGTCCGCTCAACGTGATCCCAAATTGGCGACCCATGTTGATGTCTTGATCAACACCGATTTGGCCGGTTAAGCGCCCGGTCATGCCCATCGCCGCCTCGGCGCGTAGGATGTTGATCTCTGCGGCTTTTACAGAATGCTGAATTTCCAGCATGTTGGGATGGTTGCGCAGGGCAAAGGCTTTGGCCTCAGCAAGCCCGCGGGTGAGCGGGGCAGGGGAGACCGGTTCAAGCGCGGATGGGCCGCGGCCAACAGAGGCTCTGTATTCTTCGACAGAGCGGGCAAGGCTGCCTTCGGCGGCAGCAAGCAGGCTGCGCGCTGAGGCAAGGCGTGCTTCGGCTAATGAGACGTCTGTGCGCGTGACCTCACCAACCTCAAATCGGTCGCGCGCTGCGCGTAGCTCTTGTGTGATCAGTTGCACGTTATTGCGGCGCAGTGCCACAAATTCGCTATCGCGGCGGACTGCCATATAGGCGTTAATCGCGTTCAACAGCACCTGTTGTTCAATATTGCGCAGGGTCTGCCGGGTGCTAAGGACGAGCTCTTTTTGTGCGTCGATTGCAAATTGCCCGACGCCATTGTCAAAGAAAACCAATTCACCTGAGATACGCGCATTTGCGCTGATCAGATCAACACCCGGTGCACGCGGCACAGTTGCTGTTGTCGTCATCGACCAATTGATCACCGGTAGTGTCGCGGCAACTGCTTGGGCCACATCTTCGTCTGCGGCGCGGAGCAAGGCGCGGTTTTGATCAAGCAACCCAGAGTGCTGATAGGCATGCACAAGCGTATCAGCGAGCGTTTCAGCACGCGCGTGCTCCCCGGTGATCCCAAACGTGAAGGCAAGAGCGAGAGCTGCGCTAAATCGTTGGGTCAGTTTCATAAGGGGCCTCTTTATATCAGGTGTACTAGATACGTGGGATGGATAGGAACGGATGTTATAATGAAAACGGTTTTTCAGCCTCAAAGCCAGGCAGCACAGGTGCGCCTGCGTTAAAAGCAAAACGCCAGCTCATCTGACCATCGCGCTTGTGTCCAATATAGATCGCACCCATCGCATTTTGCGCGAAGATCGCGGCGATACGTCCGCCTTCTCTCAGCTGGTCTAGGATTGCAGCCGGAATATCTTCGACCGCGCCTTGGAGTGTGATGATGTCATAGGGGCCTGATTTGGCGGCACCTTCATTAAGCGGGCCGCTCATAACGGCGGCATTGTCAAAGCCTTCGCGGGATAGGATCGCCTGCGCCTCTTCGGCGGCCTCTTCTGTATCTTCAATCGCCACGACAAATTCAGCAAGACGTGCGAGAAGAGCAGTAGAATACCCAAGGCCACAGCCGATATCCAGCGCAACATGGTGTGGTTCGACTGCCAAGGCATCTAGCATTTTTGCCAACGTGCGCGGCTCAAGCAGGACTCTGCTATCGCTTATGTGCAGGTTCTCACCGATATAAGCGGCTTCGGCTTTGTCGTTTGGGACAAACGCTTCGCGCGGAATATCAAGCATGGCATCAATGATCGGGAATTTCGTGACATCTGATGGTCTGACTTGCGTATCAACCATCATTGTCCGGCGAGAGGAATAGTCTGTCACGCGCTCAGCTCTCCTACTTAAGGAATCTCTTGCTAACGTGATGCCATATGACGCCCGGCACGGCAATGTGCGAAACACACGCATGTACTCCGTGTTAGCGAGTTAAGGCGCGTTAATAGGCTTTGAGCAAGCTTGCTTCTTTGGGTTTCAGGCAGATGCGTGCTGTTGGACCATAGCTGTTCAGATGTGTCCGCAAGTCAGGGAACAGTTCAAAAAGCTCTTCACGGGCTTCATCAGCCAATGTGGACACACCAACAGAACCGGGGTGAAAGCTTTCTGATGCAGCCCCTTCGGCGAATATGATCTCATGCTCGTCAAAAAGCATGTGGATGTATGTGATCTCTTCGTGCTCTTCTCGCATGACCTGAATGCCATCAACCAGATACTTGGCCGCGACCAATACCTCGCTTTCACCAAATAACAGCTCTGCGCTATACCCTTGGAAAAGCATCCGATGTTGTGGTGAGACGAGAATATCCCGCTCAAGCCCTGTGAGGACACCAGGTGTGATACGAATTGGGGCGAAATTATCCTTGGCAACGACAGTGCGTGATTGAATCCACCGGATCGGTTGTAAACCATGGTCCCGTGTCAAAACCATATCGTCAGCGCGCAGCTCTGCTACATCGCGCGCACCTTGAGGTGTCGCGATTAACGTACCCGGAGTAAAACATATGATGCCATCTTCCTCAGCCATTCGTAATGGTGCCGCCCATGAGGTTTAGCGGACGCGCGCAGTTTTGCATGATATGCGCAGCAGACACATCATCGCGCATGACATGCGGGATATGATGTGGCTGTAATAAATGACACATTAACACGCGGCTGCTCCATCCTGAGATACGACCCCCTTGCACCTTATGTTGGCTGCAATGTCGTCGTTCTGATGGATTTTTGATAAAGGTTCGCATTGTTAAAATTGCGCAGCAATCTGGGCAAAATTGTGGATTTCAAACAAATGGATAAGATAGTCATTTGAATTTTATAAAAATTGTGGGGCTTACATGCACAGAATATGGAGAACATACGGAAATGGCCGGAAGCGCATATGCGTTTCAGGCCATTAATCTGATTGGTTGGTTAACTTAAGAGCTAAAAAAGTATTTTTTACTCTACAGATGGATTCCATAAAAAATGGGGATTATTATCTAACGACGTTGCTTGGGCCGCCATAAAGGGAGATAGCCTCGCCCCATATATCACCCGTTTTGAGATCCATATTCCAATGGATATCAAATACAATATCATCTGTTTCACCAGGAAGTACGTCCACGTACGTACTGGTGATAGTGCCAGTATCTGGGTGTTCGTCGAGCGGCACGTCTTCGTGACCGTTGTATATTTCAAACCTTTTATGCGATGATGATGCATTATAGAAGGAAATTGTCTCCCCTCTGCCAAGATATAGTTTGTATGGGAAAAACCCCTCCTCATATATGGTAACATGGTGCACGATGTGAGAGCGATCAGGCAAGGTGCCATGCGCAGTTGCGAATGATGATGTCGCTGTACATATCGTGATGAGAGTACCAAGAATTTTACATGTATTACGCAGCATAGAAGATACCTTTTTTTCGACTCGGGCAGAAGAGTTATAAAATTACTAATCGCGGAATTGGGCAAAGTTGTGGCGAGATTGTGCAATTTGAAATGCATTAAATCTGCGTTTTGCAAGCTGCCGAGGCTTGACGATGATGATCGGCTCGCTTAGGTCGATTATGTCTTGCGGGCGTTGTGTAATGGTAAGACCTCAGCCTTCCAAGCTGATGATACGGGTTCGATTCCCGTCGCCCGCTCCACAAGAATTCTCACGGTATATGCGGCTTGATTTGCGCATTCACGTGCGATCTCCAAAATAGCGTTATAGTGTGTTTAGCTGATCATGATCCTCATGCTGCGCGGGACCAAGAAACGTAAATGCCCTCGCAAGAGGCGAGGGCATTATAGGTCACTTAATGGGCGATAAAGCTTACCGCCCCATGTGAGATGTCTTAGAAACCTGCTTTGATCAGCTCAAAGGTTTCGTTGTGCTTTTCGCGCAGTGCATTCGGGATTGGCAGCTGTGCAAGGACGGGCACGCTCACAGGTTCAAGCCCGGCGTCGACGAGTCCCTCGGCAGTTACGACCGCGTTCAATGCAGCTGTGTTCGCTGAGCCAAAACCCGCGTCCAAAAGCGGCTCAACCGACTCTTGTGCGAGCATTGCGTTGACATAGTCATAGGCTTTGTCTTCTGAGCCGGGCGCATCCTTGAGGTTCACATACCCGCAGACCCAAAGCGATGTGCCCTCGGCTGTTTCGCGGTTAAAGCCAACCTCGCGATCTTCTTCGCGCATTGTTGGTGGGGTTTCGTTCCAAGCCCAGCTGACCAAGATCTCACCAGACGACATCAGCTGCGCTAATTCGGCGGCATCCTGCCAGTAGGTGCGCAGGTTCGGGTGAACGTCTCGCAGCCAGTTTGAGGCGGCTTCGAATTGTGCATCTGTTGCGGTTGACCAATCAGACACGCCAGTGGCGAGATAGGCAAGCGCATAAGCGTCATCGACATTGTCCGGGATTGTCATGCGCCCGGCATAGGCTGGGTTCTTGAAAACATTCAGGCTTGCGACATCTGCGGCAGGCACTTGGCTAGGGATATAGGCCACAGCTGTTGAAC
Source organism: uncultured Alphaproteobacteria bacterium (assembly GCA_929200295.1). Taxonomy (GTDB): domain Bacteria; phylum Pseudomonadota; class Alphaproteobacteria; order Rhodobacterales; family Rhodobacteraceae; genus Yoonia. The sequence goes on along the minus strand of CAKMZE010000047.1, from coordinate 3,334 downwards.
CATAATCGATAGGCAAGAAGTAGAGCCCGCCATCGCCGCCCACAGATGTGCCTGTGAGATCTGTGTTCAGTTCGGCAAAGGCGTCAATGCGTGAGGTATCCCATGGCTCTACGATGCCACTATCAACCCATTTAGTGACAGAGCCCGCACAGATATGGGTGATATCGGCTTCAAAGCCTGAAACGACCTTTTGGAATGCTTCGTCTTCATCGCCAAAGAATGCGAACGTCGGGCTGTCACCATGGGCCGCGATATAGGCGCCATGATAGGCGGGATCTTCGTACCCAGAGTAGTCAAAGACCAAGAGGTCAGCGTCTTGTGCGGCAGCTGCACTGGCCATTGCGATGGCAGATACGGTGCCGATCATCAGGTGGATTGGTTTCATTGCGTGGTCTCCCATTGCGCGGTGTTTATTTGTAGGTAGGTTATCATCGCGCAACGGTGCTGCAAGCGTCAATTTGCAGCGCGTGCTGCGTTTTTTGCTGCGATCACATCTTGGGCGAGAGTGATGGTATAACGCGCTAACTCAGCAAGCAGCGCATCTGTGGCACTGGCATCATGCGCCTCAAGCGCATCTGCGATCTGGGCGTGAAGGCCAACAATCCTTTCGCGAGAGCGTGCTGAAAAGGTGATCATATTCATCAGAGGCTGCATCGCCTCAACAGCGCCTGCCAGCTGATACGACAAAACTGGGTTTCCAGCGGCGTCAACCAGTGCCCTGTGAAAGGCCACATCGCTTGCGCAAAACGCCTCATCCGTTAGTCCGGGCTGGGCTTGTCTATAGGTCTCTGCGCGCATCGTGGCGAGATGATCCGCAGTGCGGCGCATCACAGATAACGGTGCGCAGGCACGTTCAAGCGTATACCGTGCCTCACAAGCGGTCTCAAAACTGACCGCATTCATTGACAACAAAAGCGTCGAGGTGGTGATTTGCTGGCCGTAAGCGTCTTCGAACCGCAACCGGTTGACAAAGGCCCCGCCTGTCGCGCCGCGCTGGGTGCGGATCAAGGATTGCGCAGCAAGCCGTTTGAGCGCCTCACGCACAGTGGGACGCGAGACATCGAACTGCTCAGCAAGCTCTGCCTCAGAAGGCAGGCGTTCATCAACAGGCATAGCACCCGAGATGATCGCATCACGAATGGCTTTCGCAATCTGCGCAGAAAGATCAATTGGGCTATCAGGATCAATTTTCATTTGTCAGACAATTAAACGTCTGACATATGATTTGGCAACTATTGAGTCGCTAAAAGGCCTAATCATGCAAACTTTGTCATCTGTATTCTCCGCACGTACCCTGCTTTGGGCTGGGTTTTTCGTGGTGATCCTCGTGTCCTGGTGGATGATGTTTATGATGGCAAAGATGTCTGGGCTTGATCTGATCGGACGGCCCGTGGGGATGAACATGATGCCAATGACCACCTTTGGCGCGTTATTTCCTATGTGGGCGATTATGATGGCGGCGATGATGCTGCCAACGATGGTGCCCACGCTTGGCAATTATGAGGCGCTGATGACCAGTGCTGATGGCACCCGTGCAGGGTGGCTGGGTGTGCTTTTGGGCTATGGGATCGTCTGGGTTGGTTTTGCTGCTTTGATCGCTGTGGTTCAGGTGGCCCTGATTACATATGGGATCGTTGACACGCTTGGCATCGCGGTAAACGGGTTCGTTGCGTCGTTGTTGCTCATCATTGTTGGCCTGTTTCAGTTTACCCGGGCAAAAGAGATTTGCCATGGGGTGTGCCATAGCCCAATGAGCTATTTCCTGGGGCATTGGAAAACAGGGTTTTCTGGTGGTCTGCGTATGGGGCTTGGGCTTGGTGCGTTTTGCGTCGGCTGCTGTTGGGGCTTTATGGCGCTGGGCTTTGTCGGCGGCGTGATGAGTCTCGCTTGGATGGGATTAGCAACGCTGTTTATGGTGTTCGAAAAACTGCCACAGGTCGGTCACTATCTGACAAAACCAGCAGGCGTAATATTAGTTATCGCAGGGGTCGCACTGGCGATCACCTCTTTATAGAAAGGGCGAAACATGGCTGATACACAAAGAGAGCCGGGCGACAAGCTCCCGATATCGCAACGCATTGATCAGCGTATGGAAAGCCATCCATTACGCCGTAAGAAAAACCCAACCGATTGGGCGATTAAGGGCGAGCTTTTTCTCAACTGCTCATGCACGGTGTTTTGCCCATGCGTGGTGTCATTGGGCGCGCATCCTCCAACCGAAGGTCATTGCCATGCGTGGATGGCGATTGCGATTGATGAGGGGCATTTTGAGGGTGAAGACCTTGCGGGCCTCAATGTCGGTCTCTTGGTGGATATCCCGGGCCGCATGGCCGAAGGCAATTGGAAGGTCGCGGCTTATGTCGATGAGCGCGCCACCCAGAAAGCCTATAACGGGATATTAAAAATCTTTAGCGGTGCTGCTGGCGGGACAACCGGGCTCTTTACAATGCTCGTGTCCGAGATCATCGGCGCAGAGCGCGAAAAGGTTGAGATTGTACGCGAAGGCACGAAGCGCGGGATTTATATCGGCCGTAAAATCCAAGGTGAGATTGAGATGATGGAGGGCGCAAGCCCGGATCACCCTGTGATGGTCAGCAATTCAAAATACTGGATGGGTCCTGATATCATCGCAGCCTACGGCACGAAATCGCGGGTCCGCGATTATGGCCGTGTTTGGGACTTTGGCGGGAAATCGGCTGAGATTTGTCCGATTGACTGGAAAGGCCCCAAGCCTTGATCACACCCGACTACTGCCAAACGATGGCACGGTATAACGCTTGGCAAAATTCAGGAGTGATGGACATGGTCGCGACCATGTCTGATGCTGATTTGCGCGTGGATCGTGGTGCGTTCTTTGGCAGTATCTTCGCGACGCTTAATCATCTGCTCTGGGGCGATACGCTTTGGATGAGCCGGTTTGATGGGGGCGATGCGCCTTTGGTACCTGCGCGCGAAAACACGGCTTTGACAGATAGCCTTGCAGCATGGGCTGCCGGACGCAAGGTTGCTGATCTGCGCATTCAGATATGGGCAAATACGCTTAGCCAGTCAGACCTGATCGGTGATTTGACGTGGCATTCTGATGCAATGGGCCAAGAGGTGACAAAACCCAAAGCGCTCTGTGTGACCCATTTCTTTAATCACCAAACCCATCATCGCGGGCAAATTCATGCGATGCTGACCGCAGCTGGGCAACGCCCCGGTGATACTGACCTATTCTTCCTATCTGAAAGTTGACGACATGGCGCTTATTTCTCCTTCTCGGCGGTTACGCCGGACCCCTTTTTCGGATGGTGTCGAAGCCGCCGGGGTTAAGGCGTACACCGTTTATAAC
>CAKMZE010000046.1:9806-19217 GCA_929200295.1 uncultured Alphaproteobacteria bacterium | reverse complement strand
CGACACCACTGGGGGCCAGCCCCCAGACCCCCGGGATATTTCTAAACCTAAGAATAGGGGGAGCGGTGCATGGGGTGCGCTCTAGGCATCGTCAAAGGGATCCCATTCGTCATCAATTTCGGGCAGTGCTTCGGAGAGCGCGTCTTGTTCCATATCATCATCGCTGCGGATTTCGGTGATCTTTGCTTTTGGGAAGGCGGTGATGACAGCTTGCACAAGAGGGTGGGATTGCGCCTTAAGGCGGAGTGCGTTTTCGGCGGCATCGCGGGTTTCGGCGATTGTGGGCGCACCGTCTTGTGACGATACAGAGATCGCCCATCTGTTGCCCGTCCATGCCTGAAGGCGTGCGCCAAGGCGCCCGATCAGGTCAGATTTTGCATCGGAGGTTGGATTGACTTCGATCCGGCCGGGCATATAGCTAACCAGCCGCAGGCCGGTTTCGACCTCGACCAAGAGTTTGACATCACGGTGGCGGCGGATAAGCGCGACCACATCTTCAAACCGGGCAAAGCGCGCAAGTGCATGAGGGTCTAATGCCGTGGCTGTTTGCGGGCTGCCTACGGCAGATGCACCGCTAGAACTCTGCACAGCTGTGGCTTGTGCCGGTGCGGATGGTGGAACCTGGCGCTGCCCGCCGCCCGGGCCCTTGCCCCCTGATGGTGGGGTTGTATTTTGCAGCTTGCGCACCAGCTCCTCTGGTGTTGGTAAATCAGCGACATGTGTGAGCCGGATCACAGCCATTTCAGCAGCCATCATAGCGTTGGGAGCCGATGAAACCTCTTCAAGCGCTTTGAGCAGCATTTGCCACATGCGGCTGGTGACACGCATAGGGATTGCATCTGCGATGGCTTGGCCGCGGGTGCGTTCATCAGGGCTGATTGTAGGGTCTTCGGCGGCACTGGGGGTGATTTTGATCACCCCAACCCAATGGCAGATCTCAGCCAGATCACGCAGGATCGCGAGCGGGTCTGCACCATCTGCATATTGCGCGGAAAGCTCGGTCAGCGCCTCTGCGGCAGCACCCCGCAAGATCATATCAAATAGATCAAGCACGCGGCCTCGATCTGCGAGCCCCAGCATTGCCCGGACCTGATCTGCGGTTGTCTCGCCCGCCCCATGGCTAATCGCTTGATCCAAAAGCGATGTGGCATCACGTGCCGACCCTTCCGCCGCGCGTGTAATCAGCGCAAGCGCATCGTCAGAGATATCAGCGGTCTCAGCTGTTGCGATCTTACGCATCAATGCGATCATCACCTCGGGCTCGATCCGGCGCAGGTCAAACCGTTGGCAGCGCGATAGCACCGTCACAGGCACCTGCCTGATTTCAGTTGTCGCAAAGATGAATTTCACATGTGCGGGCGGTTCCTCGAGCGTTTTAAGAAGCGCGTTAAAGGCGTTCTTTGACAGCATGTGTACTTCGTCGATGATGTAGATCTTATAGCGGGCGGAGGCCGCGCGATAATGGACGCTATCTATGATCTCGCGAATGTCGCCGACACCTGTGCGCGAGGCTGCGTCCATCTCCATGACATCGACGTGGCGGCCCTCTATAATAGCTGTGCAATGCTCGCATGCCCCGCAGGGTTCTGTTGTTGGGCCGCCGGTTCCGTCTGGCCCGATGCAATTCATACCTTTTGCGATGATCCGCGCTGTGGTGGTTTTGCCGGTGCCGCGGATGCCAGTCATGATAAAGGCCTGCGCAATACGGTCTGCGTCAAATGCGTTTTTGAGCGTGCGCACCATCGCATCCTGACCAACAAGGTCGGCGAATGTTTCGGGGCGGTATTTCCGCGCAAGGACTTGATAGCCGGGTTGATCAGACATGAGCTGCTTTCATGGATTCGGATGTTAACATTAGATTAAGGCGCCACTGCGCGAAGGTCCACTGGTGCGTGCGCGAAGGTTTATATTTGATGGCGTGGCTGATATAAGTCGTGTGCTTCATAGGTTCTAAGCAGGAGACTGATATGCCACCGTTTGCGATTTATGCGCTCCCCGTGGGGGCGGGCACAATGGCGCTCGCTCCGATGCCGGGGCGTGGCGGGCATTATGCGGATGATCTCGCGCAAATCCTTGCGTGGCAGCCGGGGCTTGTGATCTCCATGGTGGAAACGGCTGAGCTTTTCGGCCCGCTAGGGGCTGATTTGCAAGGGGCAGGGGTCGATTGGTGCCAGGTTCCAGTTGTTGACTACGGCGTGCCAGAGCCTGCCCACCTATGGGATGTTACAGCACAGAAAAGTCATGCGGTCTTAGCCCAAGGGGGCAAGGTGCTTGTGCATTGTATGGGCGGCTGCGGGCGCTCTGGCATGGCCGTATTGCAGCATATGATCACCTTGGGCGAGCGGCCTGATGAAGCGCTTGAAAGACTACGCAGCCATCGCCCTTGCGCGGTTGAAACCAAAGCCCAATTGGCTTGGGCTCAGCTGTAGGATGGGCAATTTGCCCATCTCACCTAGCGTTTTTTCTGTTTCAATGCGGCCTTGATCATTTTGCCAGTTGTGCGTGATTTCGCGCGGTTCTGTGCAGGGCTTTGTGTGGCGCGCGCGTCTTCGATGATCAGTTTTTGAAACCGTTTGAGCCGCTCAGGATCAACCTCACCTGCGGCAACAGCCGCTTGCACAGCGCAGCCCGGTTCGCTTTCATGTTTGCAATCACGGAATTTGCAATCGGCCTCTAATTGGGAAATTTCCGGAAATGTCGCATTGATCCCATAGGTAACATCCGCAACCCCAAGGCTGCGCATGCCAGGCGTATCAATCAACCATCCGCCTGTGCGCATCGCATGCAAGGAGCGCCCGGTTGTTGTATGTCGCCCCTTTGCATCATCTTCGCGAATACTGGCTGTCGCTGCGGCCTCACCAGTGAGCGCATTTGTCAGGGTTGTCTTTCCGACACCGGATGATCCGGCAAGCGCCACGGTCTGTCCCTTCCCGCACCAAGGGGCCAAGACACCGGTTTCGAGAACCTGATGCGCATCAAGTGCAACAACAGCCAAATCACGGCCCAATGTTTGTGCTTGATCTGTGTACTGCGTGATATCCTCGGCCTGATCTGCTTTGGTCAGCAAAATCACCGGGGTGATCTCAGCATCATGGGCAAGTGCTAGATAACGCTCAAGCCGGGCGATATTAAAATCTGCATTGCATGAGGTTGTGATAAAAAGCGTGTTGATATTGGCCGCGATCAACTGCCGGGTGCCGTGATGAAAATCTGACCCACGTTGCAACATATTCAGCCGTGATAGCCTGCGTATCGCAAGCTGGGCTTTGGGGTCACATAACACCCAATCGCCGACGGTGACCTTAGCAACGGGTAATTCATGATCTAAGGCAAGCGTTATTTTGCCCGTTTGCGTGAGCGCTGTGATCTGTGTGCGGTGCACGGCACTGACCCGCGCGGGCATATAGGCTTCAACCTCTGTGATATCGAGCTGTGAGACAAAGTGCGACGACCATCCAAGGTCAGCAAGATCATATCCTGTCATCTTCTTGCCTTTGACATGCACAACCTCGTGCCGTTTTCTCGTTGCGTAGGCTGCAAAGGTGAGAGGTTGGACATCGACCCAAGTGGGACTCGTTGTGGCTGCTTCCTTCCGGACCTGACCAGGTTGGCGAGGCACTCGCCCGCGCCAACCCCTCGCGCTTTATATAGGGCGCAGCGCGTAAATGCGCAAGGATTTAGAGATGTAAGATATAATCGCGAAACCCATCATGACGCAGCGGCCCAGCCGACACATTGCGGTCCGCAAGCGTTGTGATCGCGGCCACCGCCTGGGGTGCGCTTTGAAACACAGCCGACGTGCCGGATATCGGCATGAACCCCCAAACGGGCGGCTGTGCGACTTGTAGCGTTCCCACCTGCTTTAGGTAATCGGCAAAGGCGTCTCGAAATGGGGTCTCTGTGCGAAAGATGACGCGATCTTGGGGGATGGGATCATACCCGCCGCCGCCGCCAATCCGGTAGGTCGTCGCGGCCAGCACAAAGCGATCGGTGTCATCAACAGGCCTGCCATTATAGCGCAGATGAGAAATCCGGCCTTGATAGGCTGGCTTGGTCAGATCAATCTCATAGTCAATACCAAAGAGCGTATCGGCGTTATACGCCGGAAAATCAGGGTTAAAGAGCATTTGCTGCTCTTGCCCTGGCGTGATTTGGTTGAACTGACATGCAGTGTGTTCAAGCCTTTGGCGCAGCTCGGCACCTGAGCATAAGACCCCGCAGAGACGGTCGGCAAACGGGTAAAGTGCGCCAACATCGCGTAATGTCACCCCCCCCGGCTGAATATCGACGAAATGGTTTGGCCCTGCGCGCCCACCAGCGCGGTAAGGTGCGGCGGATGAAATAAGTGGCAGATCAGCATAAGGTGTTGCGTGCAAACCTTGGTTAACAATGGCCCTGCGTGCTTCGCTTAAGAGCCTCAGACTGTCATCAGCGCGGATTTGGGCGAAAAAGCTATGAATACGCGTTTTGGTTTGCGTCAAAGGCTCGGCAATATGGGTCAACGCCTGTTGGTGGAGTGTCGCAACACTGTCTTTGATTGCGTTTGCGACAGCATTGGGTGTGTCTGGGGTATCCGCGATAGTAAGTGCTTCACATTGGGCTTCTGTGATGTTCCAGCCGCGCTCTTGCGACCATGTGAGCGCAAGATCAATACACCCCAGATGTGTTCCATAGGCGCCGGGCATCACACTTGGCGTGCCATTCAACAGACCCGCGGCGGCGTTTATTGCATCAGATGTCGACTGTGATTTGGATGGAAATACATCATGGACATGTCCCATCAAAATCGCATCAATTCCTGCAATGCGTGAAAGGGAAAGCGCGGCGTTTTCCATCCCGGGTGTGTGAGTGGCAGGGCCAATCCCAGAATGGCACAAGGCGATGATAATATCTGCACCTTCTGCTTTGAGCGCGGGAATAGCATGGGCGGCTGCGTCCACAATATCTGAAACGGCATATCCAGCCGTGCGATCAGTCTCATCGACGAAAATCGTTTGCGGTGTAATGAGCCCGATCACCCCAATTGTGATCGGTCTTGTTTGCCCATCAGCACAGGTGACATCCCGCTTCAGCAGGACTGATGAGGCAAATGCGTTTGCATCCCCCTTGCGCATATTCGTAACGACCACAGGGCAATCGAGATCCTCAATCACGTCTTTCAGGTGCGAGACGCCGAAATCGAAGTCGTGATTGCCCAATGTGATCGCATCATACTCCAGCAGGTTCATTGCCGCGATCATCGGGTGCGCGCTGCCTGTGTCGTCTTGCGACATGATATAAGATGCAAGGTGATTGCCTTGCAGGAAGTCGCCCGTATCAAAAAGCAGTGTCAATACATCGTCGCTGCGTAAATCTGAAATCACAGGGGCTAATCGTGAAAGACTATATGCGCCGCCACTCTGGTCGCTCACGTAATCATAAGGTAACACGCACATATGCAGATCAGTTGTCTGTAAAATGCGGATATGCGCATGTGCGGATGAATGTGTTTGATGAAAAATCATTTTGTTAAATCTAGAATGAATAGAGCCAAGAAAAAGTATATAAGTTTAGTTTTTCACATAACCGCAGAATAAGTAAGGTAAATTTTGGCATGAAACATGCAGAGACCGTAACCTTTGGCGGGAGTGGCCTTGACCGTGCGGCGCATTTGCGTGGCACTGATGGCATATTGGCTGACCCAAATGCGCGCTCAATTCTCGTTTGGCGCGGTAAGATCTTGGTCAAGGGGGCTCAGTTGGCCTATCTGCCGATGACGCATGCATTGATTACGCCCGCAGATCAGTCATCGATCTTTCTTGGGCAAGATGAGACCGGGCCACTTTGGGCGCATGATATCAGTATGTGGGAGCCAGAAGGCTATGACTCGCAAAGCGCCCAGCAGTTTCTAGATGGGACGCTGCAACAGCACCCTTTGCTGCCAAATGATTATGTTTTTGCCGAGCTACGTGCCGTTATGACCCATCTCTCGCCGCGTGATGCAGAGCTCGCGGCCACGGCGCGTGCACTCTTTGCGTGGCATGAAACCCATGGGTTTTGTGCGGCATGTGGGGCGCAAAGCGAGATGAAGATGCATGGTTGGCAAAGAACATGCCCTGACTGCCAACGCAGTCATTTCCCCCGTACTGATCCTGTTGTGATTATGCTTGTGACGCATGACGATCATTTGCTGCTTGGTCGGTCTCCGGGCTGGCCGGATGGGATGTATTCGCTTCTCGCGGGGTTTGTTGAACCTGGTGAAACGATGGAAGCAGCCGTGCGGCGCGAGGTGTTTGAAGAGTCCGGCGTTATGGTTGGTGCGGTTTCATATCTTGCTAGCCAGCCATGGCCGTTTCCCGCATCTTTGATGTTTGGATGCCATGGAGAGGGGTTATCCACTCAGATCACAGTTGACCCGGTTGAGCTGGAAGCCGCGCTTTGGCTGAGCCGCGCAGATGTTGAATGCGTGGTTTCTGGGACTCACCCCACAATAAATCCGATGCGTGAGGGGGCAATTGCGCATTTTCTTGTTAAAAACTGGCTATCGAACACATTGGAATAACCGAATCTTGTCATATAAGCTTTGGTATAAGAAGAATATCGCGAACCAAAAGGCCGAGTAGATGAAATTATCCACCCACGAAGACATCGAAGCCCCGATTGACTATGTCTATGCCTGCGCAAGCGATTTCGTCAGCTTTGAACGGATGGCACTAAAACGTGGCGTCGATGTGAAACGCGTTGATAGCGCGAAGCAAATTGATGTTGGCGCAACATGGGACGTAGAGTTTCGGTTTCGGGGTCGTAATCGTAAGGTAACAGCGGAAATTACGAGCCTTGAGCCTTCTGGTGATATTGGCATTCAGTTTGTTGCAGCGGGTCTTTCGGGTGTTTCAAAGATTGATTTTGTACAATTGTCGCCCAAACGCACCCGCGTTTCGGTTGCGATTGAATTATCGGCAAGCTCCATGGCGTCGCGTCTTTTCCTGCAATCGCTCAAACTTGCCAAATCGGCGCTTGAAAAGCGGTTGAAAAAGCGGGTCAAAGGCTTTGCCGACGATACACAAGAGGCGTATCGCCGCGCGCGTTAGTTTTCGTGCCGTCTTGCGGCCGCAGGGTAGACGCCCATGATATGCATGTAATCAGTGAAATAATCGAGCTCATCGAGCGCTAGTTTCACGCCTGCGTCATCAGGGTGGCCCTCAATTTCGGCGTAGAACTGCGTGGCCTGAAAAGTGCCGCCGACCATATAGCTCTCTAACTTGGTCATATTCACCCCATTGGTCGCAAAACCGCCCATGGCTTTGTAGAGCGCGGCTGGGATATTGCGGACGCGAAACACAAAGCTGGTCATCATCCCATGCGCGCCGCGTCTATTATAATCGGCCTCGCGCTGCATAACGAGAAAGCGCGTGGTGTTATTGCTTTCATCCTCAATCTGGCGCGCAAGAATATCGAGCCCATAAATCTCGGCGGCGAGCTCGGACGCGAGGGCTGCGTTTTCCATCGCATCGCCTTCGGCTACATCCCGTGCGGCTTTGGCGTTATCGGTACTGACCTGAGCTGTGATATCATTGTCACGCAGGAACCGACCACATTGGGGGAGAATCACCGGGTGACCATAGGCATTGCGAATGCCGCCCAGCTGCGCGCCTTTCTTTCCCAAAAGATTGATATGCACCCGCACAAAAGCTTCATCAACGATATGCAGCCCGCTTTCGGGAAGCAGCGAATGCACATCCGCCACACGGCCATATGTTGAGTTTTCAACTGCAATCATACCTAAATCCGCATCACCATTGCGCACTGCTTCAATGGCATCATTGAAGGTTGCACTGGGTAAGGCAGTATAATCGGGACAAGTCTCAGCGCAGGCTTGATGCCCATATGCGCCTAATTCTCCCTGAAACGCGATTTTTCCAGACATTGTTAACGTCTCCCCCACTAAGTTGTCGAAAAAGGACGATTAGTCGCGGCAGTATACCTTGCAACCCGATGGGTGAAGCGGATAGATAGCCGCAAAACTGTGAACGGAATGGAACGCGACATGTTCGACACAATGACGATGACCAAATTAGTGGGTGGATTCTGTGGGGCTTTCCTCATTTATCTGCTTGGCGGTTGGGCAGCTGAGACGATTTATCATAGCGGACACGGTGGGCACGGTGATGATCATCACGCCCAAGGTTACGTGATCGAAGTGGCCTCTGCCGAGGCCGATGGCGCCGCTGTAGAAGAAGGACCCGCCTTTGCAGAGGTCTACGCATCTGCGGATGCGGCCGCAGGTGAAGGTGAGTTCCGACCATGCGCGTCTTGCCATGCGTTGGCTGAGGGCGAAAACGGGTTAGGCCCATCATTATACGGTGTTGTGGGCCGCGATGTTGGCGCCGCAGATGGGTTTGGCTACTCGGGCAAGCTGGTTGCAGTTGCAGATGTTTGGACCGCTGAAAACCTCAACGCGTTCCTTGAAAACCCCAAAGGCTATGCACCTGGCACCGCGATGAATTTCCGCGGCATCCGCAAAGTCGAAGATCGGGCGAATTTAATCGCCTATCTTGATAGCCTCGACGATTAAGCCAATTAATAACCTTAAGGTTGTTATCTGCGGGCCGCTCCTACTTAGGGGCGGCCTGTTGCGTTGCATTACAGGCAACTCACGCAATCTTCATAATCTGTTAAGCTATTCATCTCTTGAATAATGTACAGAACGCTGCGTAGCCTTTGAAAAAGCAAATCATTGCGTGTGAAATGGGGAGAATACCATGATAAACACTCAGTCGACGAAGATCGCCTTGAAAAATACTGGAAAAGTGGTGCCTTGGGTGAAATCGCTGTCGGGTCTGGCGCTTGCCACGATGTTGCAAACGACACCTGCCTTTGCCGATAGTCATACAACGATCACACACGCGTTTAATGAATATGACACCCCCAAATACCCGACTGATTTCGCACATCTCGATTATGTGAACCCCGATGCGCCCGTTGGTGGCGAGATGAGCCTCTCGTTTTTAGGCACATTCGATAGCATGACACCCTATGCGACACTCTCGGGCAAGCCCGGGTATTTATCATCTAGCGGGTATGAGAGATTGACGACCTCAACAGAGGATGAGGTTGGCACGATTTATTGTCTCTTGTGCGAAACAATGGAATTTCCAGAGGATAAAGCCTGGGTGATATTCCATCTACGTAAAGATGTGACATTCTCAGACGGGTCCCCGATGACCGCACATGATTTGGCGTATACGCACGAACTGTTGCGGACACAGTCTACACCATCCTATGCGGCAAGTATTGTTGATCTTGTGCCAAGTTATGAAGTGATCGACGATTATACATTCCGATTTGATTTCAATCCGGAAAAGCCACAGCGGGGGCGGATTGGTCAGGTTGCTGCAACGGCTGTTCTTTCAAAAGCGTGGTTTGAAAAAA
>CAKMZE010000046.1:3869-9796 GCA_929200295.1 uncultured Alphaproteobacteria bacterium | reverse complement strand
CGTTTGGACGAGGCCAGCATGGACGCGCCATTGTCGTCTGGTGAATATGTGATTGGCTCTGTCGATCCCGGACGCCAGATTATTTATACGCGCAACCCTGATTATTGGGGCAAAGATCACCCCATAAATATTGGCCGTGGCAATTACGACAGCATTCGGATCGAGTATTTTGCCGATAGCTCGGCTGCGTTTGAGGCATTTAAAGCGGGTGAATTCACATTCCGCCGCGAGAACAGCTCGCTCATTTGGGCGACGCAATATGATTTCCCCGCGATGGAAAATGGCTGGGTCACGCGTGAGACGCTTGATGATGGCACACCGCCCTATGCGACGGGGTTTGTGTTTAACTTACGTGATCCCAAATTTCAGGATCGCAAGGTCCGTCAAGCACTTGGGCTGATGTATAACTTCACTTGGACCAACGATAATTTGCAATATGGGCTGTTCCAACAACGTACCAGCTTTTGGGAAACGGACCGGCTGAAAGCACAAGGCCTGCCAGAAGGGCGCACGCTGGAAATGCTGGAAACCGTGAGAGAGCATTTGCCAGATCGGATTTTCACCGAAGAGCCGATGATGCCACATACCAGTGGCGATGCGCCAATCGACAGGCGTAATCTGCGCAAAGCTTTGACGCTGATGGCCGAGGCGGGCTATGCACCCGGCGATGATGGGCTACTGCGCAACGCAGATGGCGATGTGTTCTCGGTCGAATTTTTGGAAACCCGGCCTTCGTTTGACCGTATCATCACACCTTATATCGAAAACCTGAAACGTCTGGGCGTGGATGCCACCTATAACCGCGTGGATGGCGCACAATATCAATCACGCACACAAACCAATGATTTTGAGATGATATTTGGTGGATATCCCGCAGGCCTGACAGAAGGGCGCGGATTATCGCAACGCTTTGGCTGTGAAGACAAAGATGATGTGTTTAACCCTGCGGGGTTCTGCCATCCGGCAGTAGATGCCTTGGCTGATTTTGTAGAAGCAGCCGAGAATTATGATGAAATGGCTGCGGCTGTTTCCGCAATTGACCGGGTCATGCGGGATGAATATTTTATCGTGCCCGTTTGGTATTTGGGCAAGCATTGGATCGCGGCATACGACATGTATGAATATCCAGAAAACTTGCCCGAGTTTGGTATTGGCTACCTCGATTACTGGTGGATCAATCAAGATAAGGCTGATGCGTTAAAGGCCGCTGGTGCATTCCAGTAGAGCACGCATAAAGCAGGGCGGCTAAAATGGGCGCATATATCCTAAGACGTTTGCTCTTGGTGATCCCCACATTGCTGGGGATCATGCTGCTCAATTTTGCTTTGATCCAATTCGTGCCCGGCGGTCCGATTGAAACAATTATCGCCCGTATGGAAGGCGGCGGCGATGTTTTTGAAGCGATCTCAGGAAGCTCAGCCGATGCTGAAATGATCGAGGCGAATGATACAGAAACCAACTACGCGGGTGCGCGTGGGTTATCAAAAGAGTTCATCGCAGAGCTTGAGGTGCAATTTGGCTTTGATAAGCCGCCTTTTGAGCGGTTTCTCAAAATGATGTGGGATTATGTCCGCTTTGATTTCGGAGAGAGCTATTTTAGGTCGATCTCAGTCGTTGATCTGGTCCTAGAAAAAATGCCAGTCTCGATCACGCTGGGGCTTTGGTCTACGTTGATTGCATATTTTATCTCAATCCCACTGGGGATTAAAAAGGCGATCCGCGATGGATCGCGGTTTGATACATGGACATCAGGTGCGATTATCGTCGGCTATGCGATCCCCGGGTTTTTGTTTGCGATCTTGTTGATTGTCCTTTTTGCAGGCGGGTCCTATTGGCGCGTCTTTCCGCTGCGAGGGCTAACATCATCAAATTTTGATGATTTGACGATGATTGGCCAGTTGATGGATTATCTTTGGCACATCGCTTTGCCTGTGCTGGCCTCCACGATCTCATCTTTTGCGACGCTCACTCTGTTGACCAAAAACAGCTTTTTGGATGAAATCAAAAAGCAGTATGTCATCACCGCACGGGCCAAGGGGCTGGGCGAACGCCAAGTGCTTTATGGGCATGTGTTTCGCAATGCGATGTTGATTGTGATCTCAGGATTTCCAGCGCTTTTTGTCAGTGTATTCTTTGGTGGGTCGCTGATCATTGAGACGTTATTCTCACTTGATGGATTGGGACGGCTCGGGTTCGAGGCCGTGGTGGCCCGTGATTACCCTGTGGTGTTCGGGACATTGTTTACCTTTACCCTTATTGGGCTGGTCGTCGGGATTTTGACTGATATCACCTATGTCTTTATTGACCCCCGCATCGATTTTGAGGGGCGTGGCTGATGCGCTTATCCCCATTGAACCAACGCCGTTGGGCGAACTTTAAAAAGAACCGCCGTGCGTGGTGGTCGTTGATTATCTTTGGCGTGTTGTTTGTGCTCAGCCTCTTTGCTGAGATGATCGCGAATGACCGCCCAATCCTTGTCAGTTACAAAGGTGAGCTGCGCTCGCCATTGATTAGCTTTTATTCAGAACGTGATTTTGGCGGCGATTTCCCGACCGAGGCTGCGTATAGCGACCCTGAGGTGGAATGTTTGATTGTCACGGGCGGTCTGGTCACGTGTTTTGATGATCCGCGTGCGCTCATTGCCGATGTTGCCGCTGGGGTGCCGATTGCAATCGATGGGTTCGAGGCCGGATGGACGATTTGGCCGCTGATCCCCTATAGCTATAACACGATTGTTGATGTGCCCGGTGTCGCGCCCTCAAAACCTGATAGCAACAATTGGCTTGGCACAGATGATACCAAGCGTGATGTCGTGGCGCGCGTGATTTATGGCTTTCGCCTTTCTGTATTTTTTGCGCTGATTGTCACGACCTGTGCAAGCATTATCGGGATCGCCGCGGGCGCAGTGCAGGGGTATTTTGGTGGTAAAACCGATCTGATTTTCCAGCGGGTGATCGAGATCTGGTCAGGCACCCCGTCGCTTTATGTGATTATCATTTTAACGGCTGTTTTAGGCCGCAGCTTTTGGCTGCTCGTCGGTCTGACGATCCTGTTTGGCTGGCCTGCGCTTGTCGGGTTGATCCGGGCCGAGTTTTTGCGGGCGCGGAATTTTGAATACGTGCGCGCCGCCAAAGCGCTGGGCGTATCAGACCGGGTGATTATGTTCCGGCATATGCTGCCCAACGCGATGGTGGCCACCGTGACGATGTTGCCGTTTTTGGTCACAGGCGGGATCGCAACACTCGCATCGCTTGATTTTCTGGGCTTTGGCTTGCCGTCCTCCGCGCCCTCGCTGGGTGAGCTGACATTACAAGCCAAACGCAATCTCCATGCGCCTTGGCTTGGGTTCACAGCGTTTTTTGTTTTTGCGATCATGCTCTCGCTGCTGGTGTTTATCTTTGAGGGCGTGCGCGATGCGTTTGACCCGCGAAAGACATTTTCATGAGTGCGTTATTAAAAGTCGCAAACCTGAACGTGCGGTTCATGCAGGGCGAGGGGGCGACTCATGCGGTGCGCGATGTGTCGTTTGAGGTCTCGCGCGGCGAAACCGTAGCGCTCGTTGGCGAATCCGGGTCGGGCAAATCGGTGACGGCGCTGTCAACGGTCCAGCTTTTGGATGCAAGCGCGCAGGTTTCAGGCGCGATTACCTACGCAGGCAAAGAGATGGTCGGCGCAAGTGACGCAGCATTGCACCGGGTGCGTGGCAATGACATCAGTTTTATTTTCCAAGAACCGATGACCTCATTGAACCCGTTGCATACGATTGAAAAACAGCTCTCGGAATCGATTACCTTGCATCAGGGCTTGCGTGGCCCCAGCATCCGCGACCGGGTGATTGAGCTGCTTGAGCAAGTTGGCATTCATAACGCGGAAAGCCGTCTTGATGCCTATCCGCATCAATTATCCGGCGGGCAACGCCAACGGGTGATGATCGCGATAGCGCTGGCCAATGGCCCGGAATTGCTCATCGCGGATGAGCCCACAACCGCGCTCGATGTGACTATTCAAGCGCAGATTTTAGAGCTCTTGGCGGATCTGAAGATCAAGCAGAACATGAGCTTGCTGTTTATCACCCATGATCTGACAATTGTGCGGAAAATCGCAGACCGGGTCTGCGTGATGAAAGACGGGGAGATTGTGGAGACCGGGCCAACCTCTGAAATCTTTGATAACCCGCAGCATCCCTATACGCAGATGCTGCTGGCCGCGGAATCCACGGGCACACCTGCACCCGTTCTGCCGGGTGCGCCTGTGATTGCTGAAACTGATGCGTTGAAAATTTGGTTCCCTGTGCAGCGCGGTTTCTTGAAACGCACAGTGGATCATATCAAGGCTGTGAATAGTGTAAGCTTGCAAATTCGCGCAGGCGAAACGGTTGGGATCGTTGGGGAAAGCGGCTCTGGTAAAACCACGACAGCGCTTGCGATCATGCGATTGGTGAATTCTGAGGGGCGTATCGGCTTTCAAGGGCGTGATATTCACGCGCTGTCACAAAAGCAAATGCGCCCCGTGCGCAGCGATATGCAGATCGTGTTTCAAGACCCATATGGGTCGCTTTCGCCGCGTATGACGGTTGCACAGATCATCGCCGAAGGTCTGACGGTGCATTCGGTTGAACGGGGCGGAACACACCGCGATCTTGTGGCTGAGATTATGCAAGAGGTTGGGTTGGACCCCGATCTGATGGATCGCTACCCGCATGAGTTTTCTGGCGGACAAAGACAAAGGATCGCCATTGCGCGCGCAATGATCTTGCGGCCAAAACTGCTGATCTTAGATGAGCCGACAAGCGCGCTGGATATGACAGTACAGGTGCAGATTGTTAATCTCTTGCGCGATTTGCAGCAGAAATATCAGCTTGCCTATCTCTTTATCAGCCATGATCTAAAGGTTGTGCGGGCATTGGCGCATCATGTGATGGTGATGAAACAAGGTGATGTCGTTGAGGCGGGGCCTGCGCAAGAGATATTTGATAGGCCACAAACAGAATATACCAAAACCCTCATGGCGGCGGCTTTTGAGGGTAAGGCGTTATAATTCTGCTTTTTTTGAGATGTGAGCACACCTAGGGGCTAGCCCCCAGACACGGTGATACCTGGGGGCCAGCCCCCAGACCCCCGGGATATTTCTAAACCTAAGAAGGTTAGTCAGAGCCGATAATCGTGCAAGGTGTGCTGCGGGCATGGAGGCGGCGGCATGCGAGCCCTGCACCTTCGCGGGTCATACCAAGGAAATTTGCATCATAGTGACCAGCACGTGGGGTCACCCGCCGCAAGGCGCCGTTTAATGTTGTCATCTCATTGAGCGCAACCTTGAGCAAAACCCGTTCAGCATCATGTCGGCTATTATAGCGCCCGACGTTCACCCCCCAATGACGCCCACCAGAGGTCGAGACGCGTGTGACAATTTCGGGTGTTGCGGCATTATCTTGGGGGAGTGTCACTGTACTCATCACGGCGGCCGGACGCGGTTGCGGCGCTTGTGCTGTCTGCACGGCTGCCAGAGCGCTGAGGTTATCATCTTGCGATGCTGAGACGTCATTTAAGGCGGTGCCGAGAGCCTCGGCCAATGCGCTGTTGATCACATCCGTATCAACGGCGAGATCGGCATCTGCGATTGTTGCGACGGGTCTGGTTTGTGGACGCAGGCTGGTGCGTACCACGCCTGAGACGCGAATGGTTTTGCCAGCACCACCCGGTGTCGCTGCTGAGGTGCCCGAAACCCGTTCGCTAACCATTGGTGCGGGGGCTTGGGGCGAGCGGACCCGCGCGTTTGAAGGGGCACGTTCAAAGCCCATATCCATTAGTTCAATGATCCGGCGCGTCCGTGCAGCGGTAGAGCGCCCGCCAAACATCGTGGCGATAACACGCTCATGGCCGCGTTGTGCTGATGCGACGAGGTTAAACCCAGCGGCACGCGTATAACCC
>CAKMZE010000046.1:0-3859 GCA_929200295.1 uncultured Alphaproteobacteria bacterium | reverse complement strand
CCATCGGCGCCAGTGTAATTATCGAGAAAACGGCGGTTTGTATGTGAAACTGTTGCGATGCCCGCATCAGCGGTCCGCCGCGAAAACAAGTTATAATACTGTGGAAAATCATAGATCACATGACGCCCAAGGATCGTCATGTCTCGTGCCGTAGACATGTGCCCGCTTTGGGTGAGCCCATGTGCGTTGCGGAATGTGGTGTTGCGCATGCCCATCGCCGCAGCCGTGCGGTTCATGCGTTCTGCAAAAGCACGTTCGGAGCCTGAGATCGCAATGCCGATAGCGGTCGATGCGTCATTGGCCGATTTCACTGCGGCGGCTCTGATAAGGTAGCGCAAACGAATTGTTTGCCCCGTCCGCAACCCAAGCTTTGATGGGGGCTCGGCTGCTGCGGCGGATGTGATGCGCACCTTGGTATCTAGACCGATCTCACCGTTTTGGATCGCTTGGAACGCCACATAGAGCGTCATCATTTTGGTCAGTGAGGCAGGGTGCAAACGGGTGTCAGCATTGCGGGAATGCAAAACCTCGCCTGTGCGCGCGTCCATGACCATTGCCGCATAGGGCGCGGCACGAGTCTGCGACGCCGAAAAGGCGGTCAGCAAAGCCAACATACAAATAAATAGCCCGCGAAGGGCCAATTGTCCCATACGACTTGTCACGTCGTCTACCTCGATATCTGCCTCAGCGCCCCTGCTTTTGTGCAAGTGACATTCTTTGTTGAAATCTACGGTACCACAGCATGGCGCTTAACGAAAACATCATAAAATCAAAGACTTTTGGTGTGGTTTTGCTGCCGCTATGCCATATCTAGGGGGTGTTTGGGTCAAACCCGTCTATATAAGCGAATGTGGCGGGAATGTGACAGCTTCGGCAGGATGTGTTACAGAGTCGTGGTGCTCGGATATTAACAAATCGTAAATATAATCTGGGCATATTTAGTGTGATTAGATGTGCAATGGGGATGAATAATTATGTTGCGAATTTTGGTATGTCTTGCGGTTCTTCCGCTTGCTGGGTGTGTCGTCAAAGCGGGTGATAGTGCGTTGGGGGCTTTGCTCGATTCGCCAGATGGTGGCGGAGGTGTGCGGCAAATCAATGCGGTTGAGGATATGAGCTTTGCCGAAATCCTGAATACGTATCGTGCGTCTATAGGCGGCAACCCTGTGACGTTTGACAGTAGACTAAACCAAGCGGCACAGGATTATGCAGATGTATTGGCCGCAAACCCTGGATATCTTGGCTCGGCGGCTGATCCGCATATCGGCCCTGATGGCAGCACGACGTTAAGCCGGATACAGGCAACAGGATATGTGCCAACTGCTTATGCTGAGAATTTGGCGGGAAATCAGGGGAATGAGCAAACCGCGCTTCAGGCATGGATCGATTCGCCTTCGCATGACCGAAATCTACGTGGTGGCCCACTTGAAGAGTTTGGTCTGGGCCTCGCTGAGGCGTCTGGTGGGCGCACAAGATGGGTGTTGGTGCTCGGAACTGAATAAAGTGAGACATTTCTGATGACTGCCAAAGAAAAACCTCATGTTCGGGCCGGGCTTTCCTTATTCCTAGCTTACCTGCTATAGGGCACTGCAAACGCGAAGGATAATATCTGTCATTATGAGTATCATACCGACACGCATGGCGAAGAACACAGACCAGGACGATGGGGATGTGAGCATCGCGCTTAAGGTGAAGCCGAAGACTAAGCGCCCGCCACAATATAAAGTGATGATTTTGAACGATGACTTCACACCGATGGAGTTTGTCGTGCAAGTGCTTGAGCGGTTTTTTGGGCTCACTAATGCGCAAGCTGTTGATATTATGATGGTTGTACATAAAAAAGGTATCGCGGTTGTTGCTGTTTACAGCCATGAGATCGCTGAAACGAAAGTGGCCCAAGTGATGGATTATGCGCAAAGGCATCAACATCCCTTGCAGTGCACGATGGAGAAAGAATAGCAGCGTCGCTGCTATTTGACATCTTATGTCAGCTCATTCCCGCCTGACGACTGTGCTAGAGGATGGCACGCTTGCCCCGCCATCGGGGCCTGTTGCGGTGATGCGCCCCCAAGCTACTTATGACGTGAGTACGCTTGGGCGCGACGAGACGCATATTGTGCATAGCTTTCGCCCCGATGTCACAGCATGGGAATCAGCCGGGTATCCAGTGACACAGTCATTGCCCGCGGTCTCAATGGCGATTGTGGTTGTGCCGCGTGCAAAAGGTCTTGCGCGGGCGATGATCGCCGAGGCGGCATCGCGTGCGCAGATTGTTGTCGTTGATGGCGCAAAAACAGATGGTATTGATAGTCTTTATAAAGCTTGCAAAGCTCGCTTGGGCCCCTTGCCATCGGTGACCAAAGACCATGGCCGTTTGTTCTGGTTTTCTGCGACGGATGTGTTTGCCGATTGGGCCGCACCCGAGGTCGCGCGTGGGGCGCATGGCTATTACACCACTGCTGGGGTGTTTTCTGATGGCAGCATCGATGCCGGGTCTGAACTGCTGGTTGCGCATTTACCCAACGATCTGCCAGCGCATATGGCGGACCTCGGGGCAGGGTGGGGGTATTTGTCCCAAGCTGTTTTACAACGCGGTGGTGTCAAACACCTCGACCTTGTCGAGGCAGAGGCGCTGTCGCTTGAGTGTGCACGTTTAAACGTGACGGACCCACGGGCCGCATATCATTGGGCTGATGCAACAACACATATGCCGGATAAGCTTTATGATGGTATTGTGATGAACCCCCCATTTCACCAAGGGCGGGCGGCTGATCCGGGTTTGGGACGCGCCTTTATTACGGCTGCAGCGCGGCAACTCGCGCCTCATGGCAAGCTGTGGATGGTCGCAAATAGCCATCTGCCGTACGAAGAGACTTTGCGAGAGGCGTTTCACAGGGTAGATACTGTGATCAAGACGAAGACTTTCAAAGTCATCTCTGCAAATAAGCCGCAGCGCGCGCGCCGCACATAGTGAGGAAATCCAATGTCGTTTTCGATCTCTGGGAAAACTGCGATTGTGACGGGTGCCGCAAATGGTGTGGGCCTTGCGATTGGGCGCCATTTTGTTGCGATGGGTGCGAATGTTGTTTTTGCGGATATGGACGAGGACCGGCTGACCGCAGAAATGGGTGACGCGGCTGAGCAATCAGGTCAGGTGCGTATTTTTGCGGGTGATTTGCGCAAAAAGCTAACGATTGCAAATCTGCTCTCTGCGACAATCGATGCGTTTGATAGGGTGGATATTTTGGTGAATGCCTCGCGGCAGGTCGTGCAAACCGACCCGCTCAGCGTCGAGGATACATCTGTCGTTGATCTCTTGGATCAAAACCTGATGACCGCGCTGCGCATGACCCAAGCGGTTGCGCGCAAAATGATCAAACAGGCAAAGGCTGCAGAGCCAGATGCGCCTGTCGGATCGATTGTTAATCTTAGCTCAATTGCGGCGCGCCGGACCCATCCAGAACTGATGGCCTATTCAGTGAGCTGTGCGGCGTTGGATCAAATGACACGGTCTATGGCGGTTGCCCTCGCACCTGAGCGCATCCGCGTGAACGCGGTGGCGTTTGGCTCTGTGATGAGCGCAAGTCTTATGGGGTCTTTGCGCGAAGACGATGAGATGCGCGAAACGATTGTGGATAACACGCCCTTGAGCCGGATCGCGAGCCCGGGTGAGGTATCCGATGCGGTACAATATCTTGCATCCGATGCATCAAGCTTTGTGACCGGGCAGGTGATCACCGTTGATGGGGGCCGCACATTGATCGACCCTGCGGCGGTCTCAGCGCATTAGGGCCTGTGGACAATCAACTTTTTGCACTGGTTTCAGTCAAAATTGCTCAGCGCTAGGCAGGAACGCGCA
>CAKMZE010000045.1:15363-19392 GCA_929200295.1 uncultured Alphaproteobacteria bacterium | reverse complement strand
GACCAATTTTACGCCGCGATCTGGTCCCTTTTTAACCCGCGATTGACACAATGGGTTATTTTTGTTGGGTACCAGTCTGGGCGTTTAGGAACTACGGCGTAGAAATTCAAATTGAGACGACGTGCGAGTTTCAAGGCGAATCCCTCTTTACCATTCGCTTTGGCGTGCATGATGTCAAAAGTCACAAGTGTGAGTTCGGATTCTGTAGGAAAATGCAGTACCTGAAGTTCTTCACAATCATGCAAAATAATCGGTTGTTTGGAGTATATATCGTGAGCGTTCATTTAATGAATTGTCTTCTAGTGATATGCATCATGTGAATGTTCATAACTATGCTGCGCAAGGTTTAGTGACTTAGGCAGTGCCCTTCGGGTACGGAAAGAGTAATGTGTTACTGCGCTCTATTCTTGATTGCTAGAAATGTTCCGCATGAGTGGTACGTTTGATAGCTCCGGCGTTGTGGTAAACATTATGTATACATATGTCTAGGGCATCGATCAGACTCAAATAAGACTAAAGTGTGAAATTCGAGCTTGCATAAAATACCATCGGCATAATCAAAATTATGAGGAACATAATTTGCGCCACATTAAAATTAATATTTAATAACAATGGATTGCATTAATTCCAGGATATGGCATAGCGAATAGCGATTGTCTCAAGCCCTGGGTTTTTTGGCTGTGTGTCTGCATTTGATCGATGGTCGTAAGACACGAGCAGTGTCGTGCCATTGTCAAATTCATAGCCAAGCCCAAGCGCTGAGCGAAATTGTAAATTGCCACCGAGGTCTGGTCCATCAGCAACAAAATGCAGGCCGGGCATCAATGATGTTTCAACAAACCATGGGCCCGTATCAATGCGTTTTGAGGTCCATTTCAGCCCCATGCCGACCCATGTGTCCATATCCTCAGTTATCGCGGCGCCGTAGGTTATTTGGTAGGGGCCATAGGCCTGTGTGCTATCGTACCCAAGATAGAGCTCTGATCCGATGATCTTGCTTTGGAACTCTACTGCGCTTGCCTGAAAAGACAGGCGCGCTGTGTCGCTCTGCGGCGCGAGACAGCCCGTTTTACAATCGTTTAACGCCATATCGGTGAGGCTTGTTATGGCAAAGATAATGGCAAGGGTCGCATCCATTTTCAGATCGCCTTATACATTGTCTTGTGGGATCACGCCGAGACCGCGCAGATACACGCCAATTGCGGTCTCGAGTAAGTCTTCTGGCGGGAAGGGGCTTTTGGTACCTGGGGATCCTCGGGCGAACAGCTCAACAATGCCATGTGACATGGCCCAGATATGCGCCGAGAACATCTGCGGCGGTGGGCGTTTCTCAGCTGGGATATGTTCAGAGAGCTGTGCCGCGGCTTTTTCCAAAATGCCAAGCGCCCGTGTGGCGACTGCATTTAGTTCGGGCGTGCGCTGGATCGATATGCCGCTTTCGAACATCGCAATATAATGGCCGGGGAATTTATTGGCAAAGGCGAGATAAGCACGCCCCGTGGCGTAAAAGGCCGTGAGTGCAGAGGGTTGGCCATCATTATAGGCATGCTCCATCAGATCGCCAAAGATGTCGTAACCCTGCCTCGCGGCCTCAGCGATCAGGTCTTCACGGCCTTCAAAATGTCGGTAGACAGCAGCTGGGGTCACACCTGCCTCGCGGGCGGCTTCTGAGAGGGAAAAGCCAGTGGGGCCTTTTTGTTCAATCAGCGCGAGACAACCTTTGACCAATGCCTCACGCAGATTGCCGGGGTGATACCCGCGTTTAGCCATGCCAGAGGTTTAAACCTCCTGCGATGTTTGGGTCAATTGGGTCCAGGGACTTTCCATCGTAATCGATGCCTTGCAGGACAGATCGTATCGCATTGACGCGCGCGCGCTTCTTGTCGTCGGACCGGATCACGGTCCATGGTGCGTCATTTGACCTTTTGAGCGTTTCATCAATGGCCTGTGTATAAGCCTCCCATTTTGAAAGCCCTTCGACATCAATCCAGCTGAGCTTCCATTGTTTCAACGGATCGCGTTCGCGGTCTAGAAACCGTTTGAGCTGCGTTGCACGCCCGACATTGAGCCAGATTTTGAAAAGACGAATGCCATCATCGATCAGCATCTTTTCAAAGGCATTCACCTGCTCAAACCATGCAGCGCGTTGTTCAGGGGTGCAAAAGTCAAACACATGTTCCACGACACCTCGGTTATACCAGCTTCGGTCAAAAAATACGACTTCACCTTTGCTTGGCATGTGTTTGACATAGCGTTGAAAATACCATTCGCCGCTTTCTTTTTCCGTGGGTTTTGACAAGGCGACAACATGCGCAGAACGCGGGTTTAAATTCTCGCGAAAGCGTTTGATTGTGCCACCTTTGCCAGCGGCATCGCGACCTTCAAAAACGATGGCCACACGCTCACCAGTTGTCCGCAGCCATGATTGCATCTGCACCAATTGAATTTGCAACGCTGCCATATCGTGCGCGTAAGCTTTACGCGACCATGCTTTTGGGTAGGGGTAGTCTGGGTTTAGGATCGCCTTCTTTGTCGCCTGCGCGATCTGATCACGCAATGTGACGGGCGCATCGTTTTCATAGTATCGGCTGATGCCCCCATCAAAGGGTAATGTCATGAGTGAGCTCCTAAAAACGCATCGTTCTCATGTTACTATATGGGGTTTGCCGTGCGTTAAAGCAATCCAGCGCGCGCAGCGGCCTTGTGAAAGAGCATCGCTGCGGCGTCTGAACTGTGTGATCTCGTCTTACATCTAAAAGATAAAATTGCTTTCAGACAGACCATCATCTTCATCAAAGTTATCGATCTTCATGATGTCGTGCTCATGGCCCTTGACCATCAAGGATACGTAAAACTCTTCCCCCGTCATGTCATCACTTGCACGAGACCCGAATTTCACGTCATCCATGTCGGCGTCAAAACTACTGACATCAATCTTATCCAAGCCAATTTGGAAATCTTTGATCGTATCGACACCCTGATTCTTGCCGTTGTCGGCAACGAATGTGTCTTCACCCCAACCGCCGTACAATGTGTCGTCATCTACACCACCATGCAGGCGATCATCGCCTCCGTCACCATATAGAACGTCCTCACCCTTCTTACCCATTAAGTCGTCATCATGACCACCGCCGTACAGAATATCTTCGCCTTTTCCGCCTCGTAGTGTGTCGTAACCAGAATCTCCATAGAGCGTGTCATTATCGGCGTTGCCACGCAGAAGATCGTTACCTTCATTGCCGTATAGCACATCGTTGCCCGTTCCACCGATAAGGGTATCATTACCGGCTAAGCCCGATATCGTATCGTCGCCACCGTTTCCCCATAGCTTATTGTCGACCTGATTGCCCGTGATGATGTCGTCATTAGACCCACCCTTGGCGTTTTCAATGAGTGAACGCAGGTCTCCTTTGTGCAGGTCTGCGTTATAGACATGGCCTTCGGCATAGCCAGTTCTAATCCAAGAGTTGTCATTATCGGGTTCATGATCTCGAATTGAGGCACGTTGTGCTCCGCCTAAAACATCCAGATCGCTAAAACCTCCCGCGCCAAGATCAATATTCAGCTTGGTTTCATAGTCTGAGAAATCATAAGTATCGGTGCCGTTGCCATCCCAGATGGTTCGAAAAATTATATTCAGATCACTTTGCAACTGGCCAACACCGTTTATTGACATTTGCCCGGTCACTGGGTCAAAGCTATACGTTGTGTCACCCGAATTTGTTGCGTAATTCGCACCATACATATGCTGTAAGGCGGCAATGTCTTTTCCCATAAAGGTTTGTGGCGTATGGTGCGCCGCCACGCCCATGAAGTTTTCTTTTACCATCACAGAATATTCGCGGGAGTGATACTGGCTGTCCTCGCCCAATGCAGTCCCATGAGATAGACCAAGGGCATGCCCAAGCTCATGTCGAAATACGTCCCAGTCTCTAACTTGATAGGGTTTGAACTCGTCATTATTTTTGTTGCCAATACGCATGTCCCCGCCGCGGGCGCCATTTTCCGGGGAACTTGCAGAAGACATAA
>CAKMZE010000045.1:6628-15353 GCA_929200295.1 uncultured Alphaproteobacteria bacterium | reverse complement strand
ATACACGCGGATAATTGCTGATGGGGCGTCATCTCCGGTTTTTTCCGTGAATGTCAGATTGGTGTAGCTTGCTGCCTCCTGCATAAAAAACCGTGTCGCGTCTTGTTGATCGTCTGACAACAATGGTTTTACCTCATTGCCTTCGCGATCGGCAAAATTGTCAGGGACGTTGGGATCTAACGTTAAATCTTTGCGAGTATTGATGAAAGAGTAAGTCAGGTTCGTATCGACCCATTTTCCTGGGCCCAAGAATGCGTCGATCGTTGGATCACCTGAGCGCGTGATGCTAACGGCAGGCGCAGCACCCATGGCAGTCTGTTCATCACTGATCCCATTGCTGCTGCTGTTATTGGTTGCACAACATCCTGCGCAGCCGCAGCCTGCTGGGTGTTGTGTGTTTACAGGTTCTTGGTCAGACATGGCGTGTCGCTCCATAATTCATTAACATTGCGTTAAGACAGCCCAATGTCTCATCGATTTATCTAGCAGTTATTTTACGGGCGTCACTCATAATACCGCCACATAGACACCATAATTTTGACGAAAAGAAGCTGGTATTTTGGCACAAAGCGTTTCGAAAATAGAAACTGGATGTGAATAGCTAGGCGCGAACGCCCAAGGGTTGTGAGCCTAAATTCGGTTGCCCGCAACGAGATGAGGTCACAGCGCAATTACGCTCACAATAATGTCGATTTATATCAGCGTATTATATGCCAATTTCGTTTAAATCATAAGGGGTCGTTTGGTATATTTGGTTCACCCAATTACCATAAAGCAAATGCGCGTGACTACGCCACCTGTTTAACGGCATGCGCGCAGGGTCATCATTCGGATAGTAATTTTGTGGCACATGTATGGGCGTGCCCTCAGCGACATCACGATCATATTCTTGCTTGAGCGTATCATCGTCGTATTCAAAATGGTTAAAGATATATAGTGCCCGATGCGCAGGGTCTTCGACCAAAGCAGGGCCAACTTCAGGACTGGTGACCAGTGTTTTGAGTGCGGGAACAGCATCAATCTCGGCCTGTCGCATTTCTGTCCAGCGGCTTACTGGAATGACGCATTCATCAGAAAACCCTCGCAAATAGGGCGAGATGGGCGCGACATTGTCATGTCGGTAACAGCCAAAGGCTTTGGCCGTGAGCATATGTTTTTGGACATCGTGGAAATGATTGATCATCGCCATCCCCCCCCAGCACACGCCAAAGGTCGTATGCACATGGGTTTGGGTCCATGCAAAGACCTCTTGTAGCTCAGTCCAATAAGTCACATCGGTAAAATCGAGATGCTCAATCGGTGCACCCGTGATAATCAACCCATCGAATTTCTGATGCTTTACGTCTTGGAATGGCTGATAAAATGCCTCCATATGTGCGGCGGCTGTGTTTTTCGTCTTATGCTCTGACATGCGGATCAGCGTCAGCTCGATCTGCAATGGCGTCGCCCCGATGAGCCGCGCAAACTGGTTTTCAGTCTGGATTTTCTTGGGCATCAGATTGAGCAGCGCGATTTTAAGCGGCCGGATATCTTGGCGTGCCGCGACATCTTCGTCCAACACCATCACGCCCTCTGCACGTAAAACGTCATAGGCGGGCAGGGAAGAAGGTAGTTTGATCGGCATTGTCAGTGGCCCCTCAGTCAGTCTTATATAACTTAAAAATATATTAACGACGCTCAAGAGCCTCGGCGATCATTGCATTAAAACCTGCGGTATCTTTGACATTTGCAACGGCATCCATCGAGACTTTGATCCCCCATTTTTCAGCCATCTTCTGATAGCGGGGCTGGCGATGTGCCAGGGCCTTGGAAAAGGCCCAGCGAATGAAATCGTCTGGGTCAACCGTCTCAGGGGCGACTGAAAATTCAGCCAGATAAGCTTGCCATGTTGCGAGCAAGAACACCGGATCATAGGACATCGGTTTTGGCTCACGGTCAAAACGTTTGATCAGCTCTTCTTGATGTGCCTCTGACCCTTCGATCCAAACCAGCAAAGTTTTTGACGCAAGATCGGTCAGTACCGGGTCATTTGGATCATCCGCATCGACCCATTCACAAATTGATCCGCCTGTATCGCAGATGAAATGTGGGTATTGATAAAGCCGAGAAGCGCGCGCGATAAAGTGGCCTGTGTCATGAAGTGCCGCAATCTCAGCCGCTTGGAATTGTGCTTGTCTGTGTGTGTACTCATCCCAAGACAACCCGCCCTTTGTCTCATCCCCAGGTTTGCCGAGGTAAGACGACATCGGTTTGAGATCATCGAACGAGATATTGGATCCAATATAAATACTGTTTGATCGCAGAAGATCACGCAAAAACGGGATCTTCATCGCTTGCGCTTTGGCATTATCGGCAATCGCCTCGCCCATGTAGCGCGTGCCGATGCGGTAATCGATGGAGTAGTGAAACCAATCTCCCTGCGCACGCAGCATGGAGGACAGATAGGTTTTCCCCAAGCCCGACATCGCAAAGAGTAGGACACGTTTATTTGGCGCGGACAGCCAATCAGATGCGGAGTTATAGATCATAACATCTCGATAATCGGTGTTGCCCGCTCGGTCTAGTAGAGATGTGGCGTTCTTGGGCGAGATCGCCTTTACGAAGGGGCGCCGCGCCAAATCCATCCGCCGCCTAAGATGCGGGTCGTCTCTGGCGCGTAGAACACACAAGCCTGCCCAGGTGACACGCCTTTTTCGGCGATAGCCAGCTCGACCTCGGCCTCTGTGGCCGAGATCGGATGCAAGGTTGCATCAATTGGCGCGTGGGTCGAACGGACCTTGACCATCATCGGCTGTGGCCCCATCGCACTGAAATCAGTATCGCCTAACCAGTTAATCTCGCGCACGGGGATTTTGCGGGTGGCCAGCATTTCTTTGGGCCCAACAATCACTTGGCGCAGATCCGCATCCAATTTCACTACATAAAGCGGGTCAGCAAGCCCACCGATCCCCAATCCTCTGCGTTGTCCGATGGTGTAATGGATCACGCCTTCGTGGGTGCCGTAAACCATGCCATCTATCCCAACAATCTCACCTGGTGCTGCCGCATCAGGGCGGAGCTTTTTGATCACAGACGCATAATCGCCATTGGGCACAAAGCAGATATCTTGGCTATCGGGTTTGTCGGCAACGCTCAGCCCGTATTTTGTAGCCAATGCACGGGTTTCTTCTTTGCTCTTAAGGTGGCCAAGGGGGAACCGCAGAAAATCGAGCTGTTCTTGTGTGGTGGAGAACAGAAAGTAAGACTGATCGCGATTTGGATCGCCTGCGGTATGCAGCTCTGCCCCATGAGCGCCGTCTAAGCGTTGGATGTAATGCCCGGTGGCCATACAATCGGCATCAAGGTCTTTTGCAGTTTCCAAAAGGTCTTTGAATTTCACCCGCTCATTGCAACGGATACAAGGTACAGGCGTCGCACCAGCGAGGTAGCTTTCGGCGAACTCATCAATCGCCGCCTCGCGGAACGTATTCTCATAGTCCAAAACGTAATGCGGAAAACCCATCGTTTCGGCTACGCGCCGCGCGTCATGAATGTCGCGGCCAGCACAACACGCACCCTTCTTTGCAAGAGCCGCGCCATGATCATAAAGCTGTAGGGTCACGCCAACCACATCATAGCCCTCTTCTGCGAGCATCGCCGCAACAACAGAGCTATCCACGCCACCAGACATTGCAACCACAACGCGGGTGTCAGCGGGGGGCTTTGCAAAGCCGAGTGAATTTCTAGCATGATCGCGGGGCATAAAATATCCAATTTCTGTGCTATTCAGCGCTATATAGGAAACTTCCTAAAAGCTACAATCCCTGCTTATACCAGTCATTAAGCCTCATCGTGCATGATGCCTCTGCGATACTATGATCAGAGGGATGTGAGATGTATTTGCGAAAGATTGATGGACCACGGTCCGTGACACTTGCCGACGGGTCTATAATGACCCGTGCAGACTTGCCAAAACCTGAAACGCGGCGTTGGGTGGCATCACGTAAGGCCGCTGTTGTGCGGGCAGTTGTAGCAGGGCTTTTAACACGTGATTCGGCGTTGGAACTTTATAAGTTATCTGATGATGAGTTCTCAGAATGGGAAACAGCGGTTTCGATTCATGGAGAATCGGCTTTGAAAGCCACAACAATACAACGCTATAGACAACCTTAGGTGGAAATGCGATCAACTTACCGTGAAGTAACGGCTGATTAACCATTGTACGGATAGGTTAACTCCAGTGAACTTTAAAGCGGAGACATCGCATGCGTGTACTACTGGTTGAAGACGACCCAACAACGTCAAAAAGCATTGAACTGATGCTGACACATGCGAATTTGAATGTGTACGCGACGGATTTGGGGGAAGAGGGAATCGATCTCGCCAAACTGTACGACTATGATTTAATTCTTCTTGATCTTAACTTGCCAGATATGAACGGCCATGAGGTGCTGCGTCAGCTTCGATTGAGCAAGATTGAAACGCCTATTCTCATCCTTACAGGGGATGATGATACAGAGAGCAAAATCAAAAGCTTTGGTTTTGGCGCCGATGACTACCTGACCAAGCCTTTCCACCGCGAAGAGCTCGTTGCGCGTATTCATGCGATTATCCGCCGCTCCAAAGGCCACGCGCAATCGATCATCAACACCGGCCGCATTGCGGTGAACCTCGACGCCAAGACTGTCGATGTTGGTGGCACAACAGTACATTTGACAGGCAAAGAATATCAGATGCTTGAGCTGCTGAGCCTGCGTAAGGGCACAACATTGACCAAAGAGATGTTCCTCAACCATCTTTATGGCGGCATGGATGAGCCTGAGTTGAAAATCATCGACGTCTTTTTTTTTAAGCTGCGTATGAAATTGATGTTCGCAACCCAAGGCGAAAACTACATCGAAACCGTTTGGGGACGCGGCTATGTGCTGCGCGACCCTGAGCAAGGTGTGAACGCCGAAAAAATGGCGGTTGGCGCCTAACATATTCCACGCGTTGGAACGGATCTAGACGAAACGTCGATGCCCCCGTAATACTTTGATGCAGGAGTCTCAATTCAAAGACTCATGTTGGGGGTGACGTGCCAAACTTACAAAATACTGCTTATGATAGCCCTGTTGATGTACTGACAGAGGATCAAGCGCGTGATGCGCTTGCGGCGCTTGCACAGGATTTATCTGATGCGAATAAGGCCTATCATACTGATGATGCACCAAAGATTGATGATGCGACCTATGATCACCTGAAACGTAAGAATGCAGAGATCGAGGCGCGTTTTCCGCATTTGAAACGGGCAGATAGCCCAAGCGATCAAGTTGGCGCGCGCGCAGCAGATGGATTTTCAAAAGTCGCGCATGAGATCAAGATGCTCAGCCTCGGCAATGCGTTTGATGATGCAGATGTTTTTGATTTTGATGAGCGCATTCGCAAATATCTCAATATCACCACCGCAGATGAGACGCTCGCCTATACGGCTGAACCCAAGATCGATGGGGTCTCATTAGCGCTGACCTATAAAAATGGTGCGCTCATTACGGCTGCGACGCGCGGAGATGGTGAGATCGGTGAAAATGTGACCGCAAATGCGCTCACCATTCAGGATATCCCACAGCACATCGAAAACGCACCCGAGCTGCTAGAAGTACGCGGCGAGGTGTATATGTCGCACGCAGATTTTGCAGCGCTCAACGCGCGGCAAGAGGCAACGGGTGGCAAAACATTTGCCAATCCGCGTAATGCTGCCGCGGGGTCATTGCGGCAATTGGATAGCACAATCACGTCAGAACGCCCGTTACGGTTTTTTGCCTACGCATGGGGTGTGCTTTCATCCCCTTTGGCGGATACGCAATTTGCATCCATTGAACGCTTGGCGGCATTAGGTTTTGCGATTAACCCACTGACAAAAATATGTAAATCACCTGAGGCGCTGATCGCACATTACACGGATATCGCCGCCGCGCGTGCAGATCTGGGATATGATATTGACGGTGTCGTCTATAAGGTTGATGCGCTTGCCTATCAACGCAGGCTTGGCTTCCGCTCGACCACGCCACGCTGGGCGATTGCACATAAATTCCCGGCCGAGCTGGCTTGGACACGTCTCAATGCCATTGATATTCAGGTCGGCCGCACAGGCGCGCTCTCACCAGTTGCGCGGCTCCAGCCGGTCACTGTGGGCGGTGTTGTGGTGTCAAACGCGACGCTACACAATGAAGATTACATCGCCGGTATCGGGGGCGATGGGCAGCCGATCCGGGATGGGCAAGATATTCGCTGTGGCGATATGGTGCAGGTTTACCGCGCGGGCGATGTCATCCCTAAAATCGCAGCTGTGGATATCAGCAAACGCACGCAATCAAAGCCCTATGTTTTTCCAGATCACTGCCCAGAATGCGCATCCCCAGCGATACGCGAAGATGGCGATGCGGTGCGGCGTTGCACGGGCGGGTTGATTTGCCCGGCACAAGCCGTTGAACGGCTTAAACATTTTGTTAGCCGCGCCGCTTTTGACATCGAAGGTTTAGGTGCAAAACAAGTTGCTTATTTCTTTGACGACGATACTCTCCCTGTGAAAGAACCCGCTGATATATTCACGCTAAAAGACCGAGACGAGACAGGCTTTACAAAGCTCGAAAACCGGGATGGGTTTGGCAAGACGAGCGTGAAAAAGCTTTTCCAAGCCATTGATGAAAAGAGAACAATCCCTCTAAATCGATTGCTATTTTCCTTAGGTATCCGTCATTTGGGGGAATCCTCCGCAGCCCTCATCGCGCGTCATTACGGTGGGTGGGCCACGCTTGAGCGCGCGCTTACGACAGCCACGATTGGGGATGGAGACATTTGGGATTACCTACTTTCGATCGATGGGGTTGGGGCGGTCATGGCGACATCCTTAGTGATGGCGTTTCAGAACCCGGCTGAGCGGGCATCAATTGACCGGCTCATTGCGCAGCTGGACGTACAAGACATGCCGCAAGTGGCGTTATCACAAAGCCCCGTTGCCGGGAAAACCGTCGTATTTACCGGGACGCTCGAAAAGATGACCCGCGCAGAGGCAAAAGCTCGCGCTGAAAGCCATGGGGCAAAGGTTTCGGGCTCAGTGAGCGCGAAAACGGATATCTTGGTTGCAGGGCCGGGCGCCGGGTCGAAAGCCACAAAAGCAGAGACGTTAGGGGTGACCGTTCTGGATGAAGACGCGTGGATCGCGCTGATAGGCGAGGCATGACAGGCCGGCCAGAAGCCCTGTTCCCGCTTTTCGCGGAGATTACAACGCTTGATGGCATTGGGCCAAAATCTGGTCAGGTTCTTTCCGCGGCTGGTGTGTCACGGCCCCGCGATATGCTTTTTACCCTGCCGCATGCGGGCGTTGATCGCAGGATGATTGCGTCTGTAAATGATATCACAGCCCCAGCAACGGCCACTGTAACGGTGACTGTGGGCGGGCATTTCCCACCACAAACACGCGGGCGACCCTACCGCATACATGTGACAGATGCGAAAACAGAGTTTCAGCTCGTGTTTTTCCATGCGCGGGAACCGTATCTTCAACGCCTTTTGCCAACGGGTCAGAAACGTGTGGTGTCTGGCAAAGTGGAAATCTTTGATGGTACAGCGCAGATCGTACACCCCGATCACGTACTGCCTGTGGATGAGGCGTCAGATATCCCCGCGTTTGAACCTGTCTACCCGCTCCATGCTGGTATCACGCAAAAGGCCATGTTTCGTGCGACACGCAATGTATTGAAAATGCTACCTGATCTGCCCGAATGGGTTGATCCAAACCTGATGCGTCGCGAGGGTTGGCCTGATTGGCAGGCCGCATGCGAGATAGTCCATGAACCTAAGACAATGGATGATGTCTTTGCCAATGGTCTGGCGCGGACACGGCTGGCCTATGATGAGCTGTTTGCACATCAAGTGACATTGGCATTGGCCCGTGCGTCGGCCCGCAAGGCAAAGGGTCGTGCGACAGAGGCAACGGGGCTCTTACAGGCACAGGTTTTGACTGCGCTCCCATATGACCCAACGGCGGCGCAAACCCGATCAATCGCTGAGATCGCCGCTGATCAGGCTTCGTCGGAACGCATGAACCGGCTTTTGCAGGGGGATGTGGGGTCGGGTAAAACATTGGTCGCGCTCATGGCCTTGCTTGGCGCTGTTGAGGCAGGCGGGCAGGGTGTGATGATGGCCCCGACCGAGATTCTCGCACGCCAGCACTTAGAAGGGCTTCAGCCGCTCGCGGAAAGTGCGGGCGTTACCCTCGACATACTCACAGGACGCGATCGTGGGCCGGACCGACGTGCAAAGCTTGCCGCCCTTGCGAGCGGGCAAATCCATATCCTTGTTGGCACACATGCGGTGTTTCAGGATGATGTGGTGTTTGAGGACCTGCGGCTTGCGGTGATTGATGAACAGCATCGTTTTGGGGTCGCGCAGCGTATGCAGCTAGGGGCAAAGGGTATCAGCGTTGATGTCTTGGTGATGACAGCGACACCGATCCCGCGCTCGCTCGCGCTTGCGCAATATGGTGACATGGATGTGTCTGTGTTGGATGAAAAGCCCGCGGGGCGTAAACCCATTCAGACAGCGCTGATTTCCACAGGGCGCATTGATGAGGTTGTTGCAAAGCTGAAAGCAGCGATTGCAGAGGATAAACAAGCCTATTGGGTCTGTCCCTTGGTCGAGGAAAGCGAAGTGCTGGATATGACCGCAGCCGAAGACCGTTTTAAACGTCTGCGCGCGGCTATGG
>CAKMZE010000045.1:2891-6618 GCA_929200295.1 uncultured Alphaproteobacteria bacterium | reverse complement strand
GGGTGAAGGGATCGTCGGGCTTGTCCATGGGCAGATGCCCCCAGCTGAAAAAGATGCCGCCATGGCGGATTTCGTCGCCGGACGGACAAAGGTGCTGGTGGCGACAACCGTGATTGAGGTGGGGGTGAATGTGCCCAATGCCTCGATCATGGTGATTGAACGCGCCGAAAGCTTTGGTCTTGCGCAATTACACCAGCTGCGTGGGCGCGTTGGGCGCGGGGCCATTGCCTCGACCTGTTTATTGCTGTTCCAAGACCCATTAAGCGAAAGCGGTCGTCGCAGGCTGAGCATTATGCGCGAAACCGAAGATGGGTTTCGCATCTCTGAGGAAGATCTCGCGATGCGTGGGGCTGGTGATGTGATCGGCACCGCGCAATCTGGGTTGCCGCGATTTATGGTTGCTGATCTTGAACGCCAAGGTGCTTTGATGGCCTTGGCGCAAACAGATGCGCGAAAGATGCTATCAGATGATCCCCAGCTGCAATCTGATCGGGGGCAGGCGGTGCGTGCCTTGCTTTGGCTCATGGAACAAGACAAGGCTATTCGTTTAATTTCAGTGGGTTAATAATTTTGTTCACTTTTGTTCTTAAAAAGTTCTTTACAGGCGTTCCGCAATATGAGAACAAAGGTGCAACAAACGGATGACGATAGAAAGGACCGCACC
Source organism: uncultured Alphaproteobacteria bacterium (assembly GCA_929200295.1). Lineage (GTDB taxonomy): Bacteria > Pseudomonadota > Alphaproteobacteria > Rhodobacterales > Rhodobacteraceae > Yoonia. The sequence continues at coordinate 5,954 of CAKMZE010000045.1, read as the reverse complement.
ATGGCCAAAGAAATCAAAGATGTGATAACCCGCTCTGCGGACACGATTATTTCGGATGCTTTAGGTGTTGTCGCGCTGGCTGTTATGCTGTTTGTCGGATTATGCTTGCCCGGCATGATCTGACCTAAGAGCGTTCACGCGTCAGAATGTACGAACATTGTGATTGTCCCACATACGACAATGTATCGAAAGAACCGACCTGCCTGTCCCAGTTCTCATCGGGATCAAAGAATGGGTGTTGCCTCCCCGCTTTGATTGGCATTTTGACGTGTGATCTGCTTTCTTGCCGCCGCCATCCTGTCCCGGATGTGCGGCGGTTCTTTTATGGGGAAACGGTGGTTTCTACGGATGCGGCAGCTTCAAGCGTCGCATCAAAGGCCAATAAGATCGAGGCGTGGCGATTTTTGTAATCTTTTGCAGGTTCTAAAACGGCAAGCTCTTGGAATGGTGCCGATGGGATTGGGCCTTCGGCTGTCAACATGGTGGCAAGCTCTGCGCGGCCCTTTGCAACGGTTTCAAGCGATTGACCAACGATCACAGCGCCAATGACGCTTGCCGCCGCTTGGCCCAATGCACAGGCTTTTACATCTTGGCCGTAGTCGATGATAATGCCACCCCTTAATGTCACATCCACAGTCACCGTTGATCCACATAAGGGCGCACGTTTCCGCGCTGTTGCGGTTGGATTTTTAAGACGCTCCGTGCGGGGCATATCAGCCGCAAGGGCCAAAATCCGCCCTGAATAGAGCTTCATCATATCGTTCTTATCTGACATCGCGATTGCCCTTTTTGCACCTAAGGATTAGATAGGTGCGATCCTCGTAAAAGCAAAGGCCCGCGTGATGACATTTGATCCGCTGACGCTCACATACAATGAAAACGGCCTGATTCCTGCAATTGCACAGGATGCTGCGACGGGTGATGTGCTAATGATGGCGTGGATGAATGCGGAAAGCATCAAACGCACGCTCGACAGCGGCAAAGTCACCTATTGGTCGCGCTCAAGGCAGACGTTTTGGGTAAAAGGCGAAAGCAGCGGCCATACGCAAATGTTGCATGAGCTGCGCATCGATTGTGACCGCGATTGCCTGTTGTTAAAAGTGACGCAAAGCGGCCCTGCGTGCCACACGCTGCGCCCCAATTGTTTTTATACCCTTGTTGAAAACGGCCAAGAGATCATCACATCAGAGCCGACAATATAGTTACATATCTAAGCCGACCATGCGGCGCATCTCTAAAGCAGAGACGCCTTGGGCACGATATGTAGCGATTGCCTTTGACTGGCTGATCTTAGCAAGCCGCTTGCCTGTTTCATCTGTGATGAGAGGGTGATGATAATAGACTGGCGTTGGCAGCTCTAAAAGAGCCTGTAAAACCAGATGAATAGGGGTGAGCGGGGCAACATCAGCGCCGCGCACCACATGGGTCACCTGTTGTACAGCGTCATCAACAACGCAAGCCAGATGATACGCCGGATCACCCGTTTCACGGCGGCGTAATACTGGTGCGCCGATCTGCGGGGTGATGTCGTGTGTGATAAAGCGACAGGTCTTTTGTGTCCCATCCCCGGTTTCTTCATATTGCAGCACTTGGGGAAGCAGTGCCTGCGCTTTACGCAAATTCAAACGCAACGCATCCGCAGGCCGCGCATCCTTGAGCGATTTGTTACAGCAAGTCCCGGGGTAGATGGGCCCATCTGGTCCTAACCCCAAGCCTGTGGCTTCGACCTCGCGGCGGGGGCAGCTACAAGGAAAAATAAGTCCCATCGCATCAAGCTGATCGATGGCCTGCCAATATGTTGGGTAATGCTCTGACTGAATACGTGGGCTTGGCCAGTTAAGACCCAACCAACTGAGGTCCTCAAATATGCCATCTGTGAACTCCGGTTTGCAGCGCGTGCTATCGGTATCCTCAATACGCAACAAAAACTGCCCACCCATTTCACGCACCAAATCATTTGCGCAAAGGGCAGAATAGGCATGACCCAAATGCAATGGCCCAGTGGGGGACGGGGCGAAACGTGTGATCATACTTTACGAAGAATAATCACATCAGAGGACATGTTTTTACCAGTTAGATGGGCCCCGCTTTCGCGAAAAACCAGCTCTGATCCTTGTGCAAGTGCTACATCTAGCGCATTGATATAGCTTTCATCTGCCAGTGTTGGCTCATTGTAGGACAACACGAGCAACCCTTGTTTAGGAAGCGCCTCGATCAACACATGTAACATCCCAGCGGGTGCCGCCCCAAGGCTGATAACGCCAGCAGCAAAGATCACAGAATAGCTGCCAGCGGTGATACCAACACTGCCGGGCGTGCCCTGCCACAGCTTGCGGTAAATCTGACGGGCTTGCGCCTTATCCAGCATTTCTGGGGTGATATCTGTGCCATCAATCTGCGTAAAGCCCGCAGATTTAAGCGCCGCACCTGACAGCCCGGTTCCGCAGCCGAAATCTAAAATCGGGGTTTCCGGCGCAGTATATTGCACTAATGCCTCGGCCATACGCCCGGGCGTCAGATAGCCAAGCTTTGCCAATTCAGCATCATAGGTGTCAGCCCAGTTTTGATAGACGGCGATGGTGTCTTCAACACTACGTGGGGTCCAAAGATCGGATGTGGTGGTCTCTTTTTTCATGCCAAATATTAAGCAGTGTAGGTGCAACGCGTCTAGTCAGAATGTGCCAACCACTGCGCCCAGTCTATTTTTGCGCGATCTGTATAGCCTTTGTAGCGTTCTTTGCGGCCTTTTCGTCCGCCACGCATGCCGTCGAGCGGTGGGAAAAGCCCGAAATTGACGTTCATCGGTTGGAATGTTTTTGCCTCGGCGCCGCCCGTAATATGCGACACTAATGCGCCCATGGCAGTTGTCACTGGCACAGGCGCAAGCGTTTGTCCCGTGAGCTCAGCCACAGCCATGCGCCCAGCAAGCAGGCCCATGGCGGCGCTTTCAACATATCCCTCAACACCAGTGATTTGCCCTGCAAAGCGGATATGTGGCTGCGAGCGTAGGCGCATTTCATCATCCAAAAGGCGTGGCGCGTTGAGGAATGTATTGCGGTGAAT
>CAKMZE010000045.1:0-2881 GCA_929200295.1 uncultured Alphaproteobacteria bacterium | reverse complement strand
GAATACCGCCCAAACGCGCAAATTCAGCATCCTTCAGGGCAGGGATCATTTTGAAAACAGTCTTTTGTGCGCCGTATTTCATCTTGGTCTGAAAACCCACGATATTGTATAATGTGCCAAGCGCATTATCGCGGCGTAGCTGCACAACAGCATAAGGTTTGTTCTCAGGGTCATGCGTATTGGTCAAACCGACAGGTTTCATCGGACCAAAGCGCAAGGTTTCGCGCCCGCGCTCCGCCATCACCTCAATTGGCAAGCATCCATCAAAATACCCGGCTGTTTCACCCTCGTGGAATGTGGTTTTATCCGCAGCCAGCAGGGCATCGATAAATGCTTCATACTCAGGCTTGGTCATCGGGCAGTTCAGATAGGCAGTGCGTTCGGCCTCTGTCTCGCCTTTGTCATAGCGTGATTGCATCCATGCGATATCCATATCGATACTGTCGAAATAGGCGATCGGAGCAATCGCATCAAAAAAGGCGAGCGCATCGGTGCCCGTTTCGGACGCGATGCTTTCGGCCAATGCCCCAGAGGTCAACGGACCTGTTGCAATGATCCAATGCGCATCGGTGGGTAGGGCGGTAATCTCGCCGTATTGCACAGTAATATTAGGGTGCGCGGTCAATGCCTCCGTCACGCTCTCGGCAAATGGATCACGATCCACGGCAAGCGCGCCACCTGCGGGCAAACGGTGCTTATGCGCTGTTTCAATAATCAATCCACCGGCTTGGCGCATCTCCCAATGCAAAAGGCCAACGGCGTTTTGTTCATGGTCATCAGAGCGAAATGAGTTTGAACACACCATTTCACCAAGATTACCCGTCCGATGTGCAAAGGTTTCAACCTTTGGCCGCATCTCATGGATGATAACGTTGAGGCCTGCATTTGCAGCCTGCCAAGCGGCCTCGGATCCGGCCATGCCGCCGCCAATAATATTGAGAGTCTGTGTCATAACGCGCCATCTATCCTGTGCCACAGAAAAAGCAAAGGGCCGCTAAAAGCGGCCCTTATGATAAACGGTATGAGACAGAGATTAGAAGCCTGGCAAGATCTCAAAGAGACTGCGCGGATCGAATGTTGTCCCGCGTTGCGTGCCAATAGCGATACGTGCACCAACACCGATAAATGTATTCTCAGTTGTTACACCATTGCTCTCTGCGCTGACTGTCCCGACTTCGGCAAAGAATTGCGGACCATCTGCGAGATCATATTGCGTACCGAGTGCGTATCGGCTGATGTTATTGTCATCTTCGCGTGAGATCCCAGCATTGCCTGTGACAGAAAACCCGTTTGCGATCCCGTATGTCGCATCAACACCAAGGATATTTGCATCACCATCAGATGCATCAACACGGCCCAAGAATCCTTCGACCTGCGCTCCGTAAAGCTCTGTTCCGGCTTCAATCCCATAAAGATTTGCCTCAGACCCACCCAAGTTGTCCACACCGTAAAACGCACCAACGGAAACCATGTCATCCACATGATAAATCCCGTGAAGTGTCACGCTGCTTGCGTCTGTGTTAATATTATCGAGGCGGTAGCCTGATAAATCGCCGGCAATGCTAAAGTCGCGTGTAATCGCGTATTCCATTGCGCCGTAATAGCTTGTGCCACCAAGATCGCCCCCATCAGTAGGAAGGCTATACGTGAAACCAAGTGATCCGCCTGTGACCTGTGCGGATACAGGATATGCCACAACACATAAGGTTGCGGCAGTAATAACTGCTTTGTATGACATTGTGCTCGCCTCATTTAATGGGGCTTTTGTCGCCCCTTAAAAGGCAAATTATGCGATTTCAGAACATATGGCAATAACTGTGGGTTTATTTACAGTAAATTATACCTCTGTTGCATTATCCTCATCATCTTGTTCTGCAATCCAGGCCACTGATACAACCTCTTCGCCTTTGCCAGTGTCAAAAACTTTGACACCCCCGGCCGAGCGCGAGCGGAAACTGATCCCCTCGACAGGCACACGGATTGATTGCCCCGCTGAGGTGACAAGCATGATCTGATCATTCGTATCAACGGGGAAGCTTGAGACAATGGTGCCGCCGCGCATCGCCTTATCGATTGCTGTAACACCCATGCCACCGCGTCCTCGCACAGGGTAATCATGGCTAGAAGATAGTTTTCCAAGCCCCTTTGCTGTGATCGTCAGGATAAGGTTTTCTGCCGCAGACATCTGAGCATAGCGTTCTTGGCTAATCTGGCCTGGTGCAGCCTCGTCTTCGTCACGCTCTGCATCATCGGTGAGGCCAGCCATAGCGCGGCGCATTTTGAGATAAGCGGCGCGTTCTTCGGCTTCGGCATCGAAATGGCGAATGACGGACATTGACACGACCTTATCCTGTCCCTGCAATTTAATCCCGCGCACACCAACGGAGGCACGCGAGTTGAAGACACGTACATCGGTTGTCGGAAAGCGGATCGCGCGACCGGAATCGGTGGTGAGCATCACATCATCATCATGGCTACAAATGCGAGCGTTAATCAGGGTTGTGCCCTCATGCTCGCCTTCGAATTTCATCGCGATTTTTCCGTTAGATTTCACATTTGTGAAATCTGACAAGGCGTTACGGCGTACAGTTCCAGCCGATGTTGCAAAGACAACTTGCAAATCATCCCATTCATCCTCGGGTCGATCAACGGGCATAATAGCCGCGATTGAGACACCTGTCGGGATTGGTAGAATGTTTACAATCGCCTTGCCTTTGGCTGTGCGTGAACCCAGCGGTAAGCGCCAAGTTTTCAGCTTATAGGCCATCCCATCGGTGGTGAAGAACAACAGCTGCGTATGGGTGTTGGCCACAAAGAGGTTGGTGACGACATCCTCTTCCTTGGTCTGCATCCCCGAAATGCCTTTGCCGCCACGTTTTTG
>CAKMZE010000044.1:917-19561 GCA_929200295.1 uncultured Alphaproteobacteria bacterium | reverse complement strand
GCCTAACTGGTCTGCAAGACGACCAAAAGGTTACGTTCGACATCGAAGCAGGCCGCGATGGCCGCGAAAGCGCGATAAACCTCGCACTCGCCTAAAGACTTTGAACGCCTCTGGCAGGGATCCTAACCCAGAGGCTACATTTTTATTGCTCCGCCCTGCGTGCTAGGTCAGCAACTGCGGGACCAATATCGCTGACAATTTTTCTAACACCTTTTGCATTTGGATGGATGCCATCATCTTGCATAAATTCAATGATATTTGCTTGTGATCCTGCCGCAGCTGTGAGCGCGTGGAAAAAGCTAGGGTAAAGCGGGGCATCGAATAGTGCGGCAAGATCGGGGTACATGCCTTCAAATGCGGACTGGTAGTCAGCGCCGTAATTCCCACCCACACGCATGCCCACCAAGAGCACGTCAACATCTGCCGCCTGTGCTTTGCTCAATATGTCGTGTAGGTTCTCGCGGCTGCTTGCAGGATCAATACCACGCAAATAATCATTGCCGCCTAATGTGACGATCATTGCATCCACATCAGGTGTGAGGGTCCAATCTGTGCGTGACAGCCCGCCAGCGGTCGTATCGCCCGAGACACCAGCATTGCGCAACACGACCGTCACATCAGTCGCGTTTGTATCTAGCCATGCTTGCAGCTGAGGAACAAAGCCGTCTTGTGTGTGCAACCCGTATCCGGCGGTCAAACTATCCCCCAAAGCGACAATCACCACGGGTTCCGCCACCGCAGCCGTACCAAAACCGACGCCTGCGCAATGCGATAACACTATTAGAGCCTTGCGCGTGCCGGTGATCGCACCATATCCAAGAGTAACCGCGTCTGTGAAAGCTCTATACATGTCTGAAACCCCTGCTCTGTCTTTAGAAAATATAACGCTCTCACTACAGGGCAATGCCGGCATCGTCGATATTTTACATGATATAACACTTGATGTGGCAAGGGGCGAGACCTTGGGCCTGGTCGGGCCAAGCGGTTCGGGCAAATCATCGCTGTTGATGGTGATGGGCGGGCTTGAGACGGTATCGAGCGGGCGCATTACCGCTCTTGGTCAGGATCTTACAACGCAAAACGAAGACACGTTGGCAGGGTTTCGCAGAACGAATATGGGCGTGGTCTTTCAATCATTCCATTTGATTCCTACGATGACAGCACTTGAAAACGTGGCGACTCCATTGGAACTGGCGGGTGTCAATGACGCCTTTGCCCGCGCCCAAGAGGCATTGGATGCGGTTGGCCTTGGCCACCGCGCGGCGCATTACCCATCGCAGATGTCAGGGGGCGAGCAACAGCGCACAGCGCTTGCACGTGCCTGCGCACCGCGCCCGCGCATTTTGCTTGCTGATGAGCCCACGGGTAATCTCGATGAAACGACAGGCAATGCGATTATCGATCTGCTGTTCACTTTGCGCGATCAATATGAGGCGACCCTGATCATGGTGACCCACTCACATACGCTCGCACAGCGCTGTGACCGCATTGTGCGTTTGCGTGATGGGCGTATTGAAACGGCCCAAGGTGATGCGGCATGAGCCTGCAAATCGCGAGCCGTTTAGCAAGGCGCGATCTGCGCGGCGGGCTGCGCCGTTTTCGGGTGTTTATCGCCTGTTTGACCTTGGGCGTTGCGGCGATCGCCGCGATTGGCACTGTACGCGCGGGCATTCAAGCCGGGCTTGAACGGGAGGGCGCCGCCCTTTTGGGCGGCGATGCCGAGGTTGAATATACCTACCGCTTTGCGCGCGAGGACGAACGCGCATGGCTGGATGATATTGCGGATGTTGTATCTGAAACCGTTGATTTCAGATCAATGGCTACCCTTGGGCAAGACCGCGCGCTGACGCAGATCAGAGCGGTTGATCATGCATACCCTTTGATTGGGGCTGTGACACTAGAGCCCGAGATCCCATTGAGCGCTGCACTGGCGGATCATGGCGCGGTTATGGAACGGATCCTTGTGGACCGATTAGATCTAAAGGTTGGTGATAAATTCCACCTTGGTGAACAAGAGTTCACATTGCGCGCAGTGCTCTTGCGCTACCCGGATAATGCCTCTGGCGGGTTTAGTTTCGGGCCGCGCTCGATTGTGCGCACCCAAGATTTGGCCAATTCAGGTTTGATCCGCGAGGGAACGCTATTTTCCACGCAATACCGTCTTGATTTGCCTGAGACGGCTCATCTTGAAACGCTAAAAACCCAAACCGAAGCACGTTTCCAAGACAGTGGTTTGCGGTGGCGCGACAGCCGGAGGGGGGCAGGGGGCACGCAGCGGTTTATTGACCGGATTGGTGCGTTTTTGATCCTCATGGGGCTTGCGGGGCTTGCCGTGGGCGGTGTTGGTGTCTCCTCAGCCGTGCAGACCTATCTGTCTGGAAAAACCCATACAATTGCGACCTTGAAAACACTTGGTGCTTCACGCCAGACGATCTTTTTGACGTATTTCTTACAGATCGCAGTGATGAGCGTGCTTGGTATTGTTCTTGGATTGATACTTGGCGCGGGTCTCCCGCTTGCTCTTGCGCCATTGATTGAGGCAAGATTGCCGATCCCTGCGGCATTTGCATTACGCCCGCAACCTTTGATCGAGGCGGCAATATATGGAGGACTCGCAGCCCTGATCTTTACGCTTTTACCGCTGTCGCGTACGGAAAATATACGTGCAGGGGCACTGTTCCGCGATGCCCCTGAAAAGAGATCAGTCTTTCCATCCTATAAATATAGCCTTGCGATTGCGCTGCTTTTAGCTTGTTTGGTTGGTGTCGCGGTCCGGTTTTCGGGCACGGTGTTTTTAACGCTTTGGACATTTGGCGGTATCGCAGCGGCGCTGCTGCTGTTGGTGATTGCAGCGTTCATCGCGCGGGTCCTTGCTGGCTGGGGCATCGTTGTCGTGCGCGGTTGGCCTATATGGCGCTGGGCGATCAGTGCGATCAGTCAAAACCGGGGCGAAACAACATCAGTTGTCGTCTCGTTGGGCTTAGGTTTAGCTGTGCTCGCGACCGTGGGGCAAATTGATAACAATTTGCGCCGCAGCTTTGCACAAGACCTGCCGACACGTGCGCCGAGCTATTTCTTTATCGATATTCAGCCAGATCAGATCGCAGGTTTCTCTGAACGGCTCGCGGGTGACCAAGCCGTGAGTAACTTTGAAACAGCGCCCATGCTGCGTGGGATTATCACCCAGATCAACGGGCAAGAGGCCAGAACATTTGCGGGCAATCATTGGGTCGTGCGCGGCGATCGCGGGATTACTTACGCTGATGCGCAGCCCGAGGGGACGTTGATCACCGAAGGCGAATGGTGGCCCGAGGATTACACAGGCCCCCCACTGGTCAGCTTCTCAGCCGAAGAGGCCGCAGAGATCGGGCTCTCTATCGGGGATGAGCTGGTCATCAACGTGCTTGGGCGTGATCTGACGGCGACAGTGGCGAGCTTTCGTGAGGTCAGTTTTGAAGACGCAGGGCTTGGCTTTGTCCTCGCTTTAAATGCAAATGCGTTGGCCGGGGCACCGCATAGTTGGATTTCGACAGTTTATGCAGATGAGGCCGCTGAGGCGCAAATCCTACGCGATCTTGCGTCGTCATATCCCAATATCACCGCGATCCGGGTCCGTGACGCGATTGATCAGGTTCTGGTGATTGTGGGTGGGATATCGCAAGCAACACGCTACGGTGCGCTTGTGACATTGCTCACTGGGTTTCTCGTGCTCATCGGGGCCGCTGCCGCAGGTGAGCGGGCGCGGACATATGAGGCCGCGGTTCTTAAAACGCTCGGGGCGACGCGCGCGCAAATCCTCGCAAGCTTTGCCTTACGCGCGGCATTGCTGGGTGTAATCGCCGCTGTGATCGCATTGGCCGCCGGGATTTTGGGTGGCTGGGCTGTGGCGACATTTATTATGGACGACAGCTATGTGATTGCCTGGGGAAATGCGTTTGGCATTATTTCATGCGGGGTTCTGGCCTCTTTGATCGCAAGCCTCTGCTTTGCGATGCGTCCTTTGCGCGTTAAGCCCGCGCAGGTTTTGCGGGCGCAGGACTGATGGATCACATGCAGGTTTTTGGCTATGGTAGCCTTGTGAATAACACCACGCATGATCACGATGTTGTCGCGGTGCAGGTGACGGGCTGGCGCCGTGTCTGGCGTACGCTTGGCGCGCGTAATGTGGCGACGCTTTCTGTGACGCCAGCACCGGGTGCCACCCTAAGCGGCGTGATGATGCAGGTGCCACGCGCAGCGCAAGCAGCACTTGATGCGCGCGAGGCCGGGTATGTGCGTGTTCCGGTCCAGACTATAGATGGTCAGGATGCATGTCTTTATGAGGTTCAGGATCATTTAGGCCAAGCGGAAGTGCGGCCGATTTTGCGCAGCTATCTCGATGTGGTGCTCTTGGGCTATGAGGCGATGTTTGGTCCTGAGAGCTTAGACGCGTTTTACCAGACCACAGACGGTTGGCATTGGCCAATATATGATGACCGCGATGCTCCGCGTTACCCAAGGGCGTGTCAGATCAGCCGCTTGGATGCGGCGCGCTTTGACGCGTTACATGCAAAATGGACGCCTAGCGACGGTGGTGGAACAACAACATAAGGCGTCTTTGAACCGCGAATGGCTCGTGCGCGGTCGGATCGTTTGCTAGCACGCGACGGGCTAATGCATAGGCGATCACCGAGAAAATCACCCCGCCAAACGCTTGCCCAACGAGCACCCCAGCCGCCCCAAACCAATGCGCGCCCAAGATCACCAGTGGGATAATGCCAAGCGTATTCATACCCCAATTGATCCATGTGGAATAATAAGGGTGAGAGAGATTATTAAACGCAGCATTCGCGACAAAGATCACGCCGTTAAAGAAAAACAGCAGCGAGAGCGGCCCGGCAAAGAGGAACACAAGCTTGAGCGCTTCCCCTTCAAGCTGGAACAACATCACGAGGAGCGGGCGCGCAAAGAACAACAGGCACGACATCACCACAACAACGATAGCTGTGAAGAGGATCCCGTCACTTACTGCGCCGCGCACCCGGTCGCTTTGCCCGGCCCCTGCGTTTTGACCGATGATCGGGCCAACAGCGCCTGACATTGCAAAAACCACGCCAAAGGCGATGGGGGTCAAACGGCCAATAATTGCCATGCCTGCAACGGCCTCTTCACCAAAGGTGGCCATTGTGCGTGTAACGTAAGCCTGCCCAATCGGCGTGGCCAACTGGGTGAGGATGGCCGGAAAAGCAATCGCCGCGATGGGGGTGAAATCACTGATCAGTGACGGCATTGAGGGCCTGGAAAATCCGCCGTAATAGCGCAAAAGAGGCAGGATCGAATAGGCCGCAATCACCATGCGTGCCGCAACTGAGGCAAGTGCCGCACCGGTCAATTCCAGATCTAAACCAAAGATCAAAATCGGGTCAAGCACCGCATTAACAACGCCGCCCCAAACGGTGGCCATCATCGCGCGTTTTGCATCCCCATGGGCCCGCAGAATAGCACCACCGATCATCCCCACCATGAGGAATGGCAATGAGGGAATGATAATCGCCAGATAAGACACAGTGAGGTCGAGCGTTTCGCCAGAGGCACCCATGAGGCTGGCAAGTGGGGTTAAGTTCATCCAGACAATAAGCGCGAAAAGCCCGCCGAATATGAGGGAAAAGATGATCGCATTGGTGCCCAGCCTGCGCGCATTTTCATCCTCATCCGCGCCCAATGCACGCGAGACAAGCGCGCCCGCCGCAATGGCCATACCGATCCCAAAGGACGCGGTAAAAAACAAGATCGCCCCTGCATACCCAACGGCTGCGGCCAGCTCTGCCTTGCCCAGCATTGAGATGAAAATCAGATCAACGAAATCGACCACGAAAACGGCCATGAGTCCCACAGAGGCAGTGAGCGACATCACAGTGATATGTTTAATCAGGCTTCCGCTGAGAAATTTGGCATGTTCTGACATGGGGGCCTTCTGCGTGTGAGATAAAGATAATTTCAGCCTTGCAGAGTCGCCCACACATTACAAGCTGGGAGATTGCGATGTGCCAGTGATGGGGTTTACGACCATTTGCGCGCGCAGGCATCGCGGCAAAATAACGCCCCTTGTTTTTTTATGGGCACGCGCATGCTAAGCCTCGGGCAAAAGGATTTTATGATGTCTCAATCTGATACGTTTCTTGACGTCGGTGACGTGAAAAAATCCTATATGATGGGTGAGACATCGGTGAATGTGCTCAAGGGCGTGACGCTGCATCTTCATGCGGGTGAAACGATGGCGCTGACCGGAGAATCCGGTTCTGGGAAAAGCACGCTTTTACATCTTATCGGTGGTCTCGATACGCCTGATCAGGGGCGCATTCGGTTGAGCGGGCAGGATATGGCCGCTTTGGATGATACGGGCCGCGCGCATTTGCGACGTGGCACGGTTGGCGTTGTTTTTCAACAGTTCAATCTTATCCCAAGTCTTTCTGTACGGGACAACATGGCCTTTCAGGCGCGCCTTGCAGGGAAGTATGATCCAGACTGGACGGCGCATCTGGCTGACCGTTTGGGCTTGCAAGCCCAGCTGGATAAATACCCCGAGCAGCTTTCTGGCGGGCAACAGCAAAGGGTGGCCAGTGCGCGCACATTGGCCCCAAAACCACGGCTCGTTTTAGCGGACGAGCCAACGGGTAATCTAGATGAGGCAACGGCAGCAGATGTGATGGATCTGATCCTCGCGCTGGTGTCCGACACTGGGGCGTCATTGTTGATGGTGACCCATTCGACGCGCTTGGCAGGCTATCTGCAACGACAATGCCACCTGCGCGACGGGATGATCGTATGATCTCGCCCGTTTTTCATGCGCTTTTGTCGCATTGGTGGCGCAACAGGTTGCAATTGTTCACGCTCCTTGCCGGGCTCGCGATGGCCACAGCGCTTTGGTCTGGCGTGCAGGCGGTGAATGCAGAGGCGCGCGCGTCTTATGCAACGGCGGCTGCAACCCTTGATGAAGGGCAGTTTGGCCGATTTGTGCACCGCGATGGTGCGGTGATAGATTTGGCACAATTCGTTGCCTTGCGACGTGGTGGCTGGCGCGTAAGCCCGATCATCGAAGCAGACATCCAAGGCGTGCGGTTCATCGGGTTTGAACCGCTCACCGCGCCAGAGGGGCTAGGCCCCTTTGCGGGTGATCTTTTGTCCCAGACAGAGGACATGTTTGGCGCGCAAGATCAGATATTTGCAAGTGTAGAGACGCTATCTGGCTTAACCGATCTTGATCAGGTGGGAAAAGTACAAGTGCAAGGGATCGCAGGCGGGCTGGTCTATGCCGATATCGCCGTGGTTCAGAGCCTCACTGGACGAGAAGGTGAGATTGATTTTCTGGTCATTGATCACACGCAACCCATTATGCAAACGCCGCTTGCACAAATCGCACCAGAGCTTATGCGCCAGCGTGTGCAAGAGGGGGCAGATATTAAGGCGCTGACCGATAGCTTTCACCTAAACCTCACGGCTTTTGGATTGCTGGCATTTGCGGTTGGCATATTCATCGTCAATGGCGCCATTGGGCTCGCGTTTGAACAACGCCGCGCGATGACCCGTACATTGCGTGCGCTTGGGGTGCCTTTGCGGCATTTGCTTATTGCGATTGTGATCGAGCTGTTTGTGCTGGCGCTGATCGCAGGGAGCGTGGGCGTGGTGCTGGGGTATGGTGTTGCCTCGCTTTTGCTGCCTGATGTGGCGGCGACGCTAGGCGGGCTTTATGGCGCGGATGTTCCGGGTGAATTGCAATTGCATCCGATGTGGTGGCTGTCTGCATTGTGCATTGCGGTTGTGGGCACGGCGATTGCCGCAGGTGGCGCACTTTGGCAGCTTTACCGCATGCCGCTTTTGGCAGGCGCGCAACCGCGCGCGCAAGAGATGGCGGCGCGTCGCCGCGCGCAAGTGCTCGGCTTTGCCTCATTCGCCTTGCTATGTCTCGCAGCAGTGCTCGCGATGACCGCGCAAAGCCTGATTATGGGGTTTGTGATGTTGTCTGCTTTGCTGATCGGTGCGGCACTTGCGCTGCCGATTATTCTTAGCAAACTGCTTGCGTTCTGCGAAACCCGCGCGCGCGCTGTCACATTGCAATGGTTTTGGGCTGATACGCGCCAGCAGCTTCCTGGGTTATCGCTTGCCTTAATGGCGTTGCTCTTGGCGATGGCGGCGAACATTGGCGTCACAACGATGGTATCAAGCTTTCGGCTGACCTTTGTGGGCTTTCTTGATCAACGGCTGACGTCCGAACTTTATGTTTCAACCGATACTGCCGCACAGGCCGAAGAGCTGCAGCGTTATGCGCCAGAAAACGGCGCGGTTGTTTTGCCGATATTCACAGAAACGACCCCCGTACTTGGGCAACCGGTCGAGGTCATGGGGGTAAGAGATCATGAGACGTTTCGCACAAACTGGGTGTTTCTTGATGCTGTCGATGATCCGTGGACTGCAATTGCGCAAACACCCGGCGTGTTGATTAATGAACAATTTGCAAGACGCATGGGGCTAGCTATCGGCCAAGAGTTAGAGATCGTAGGAGAGCCGTTCACTATTGCGGGTATCTATGGTGATTATGGTAACCCCATTGGTCAGGCTCTCATCGGCGAAAGACCATTCACCACGCTTTTTCCCGATGTCAGAGCGCGCCGCTTTGGATTGCGTTTAGATCCTGCAGATGTGACTAGGTTCCGGGCTGCGTTGCGCAATGACGTGGGAATCCCGGATGCAAACATGATCAATCAAGCAGGGATCAAGGATCTTTCGCTCGCGATCTTTGATCGCACGTTCACGGTGACAGGGGCATTGAATGTACTGACACTTGCCGTGGCTGGCTTTGCGATGTTGATGAGCTTACTGACACTGGCCAGCATGCGATTGCCGCAATTGGCCCCGGCTTGGGCCGTTGGCTTAACCCGGCGCCAATTGGGCCAATATGAGATTTTGCGGGCGATGGTTTTGGCGGTGCTGACGGTTCTTTGTGCTGTGCCATTGGGGCTGGCATTGGCATGGGTGCTGTTAGAGGTTGTGAATGTCGCGGCCTTTGGGTGGCGATTGCCGATATATCTTTTCCCGCTGGATTATCTCAAGCTTGCGCTACTGGCGCTTTGCGCGGCCGCACTTGCCGCCGCATGGCCTGCGCGCCGCTTGGCCAGAACACCCCCCGCAGATTTGCTAAAGGTCTTTTCGAATGAGCGTTAGATGGATCTTACTGTGCTGTCTCCTTTGGGCAAGTGCCGCGCAGGCGCAGGGCTTTGCAGGGCTTGGGACGCAGGCGGATGATTTTGCACAACCGCAGCCCGGCTATACGTTTCAGTTTCCGGATGATCATGGCGCGCATCCTGATTACCGGATTGAATGGTGGTATCTGACCGCGAATATGACCGATGCAAACGGCGTGTCTTATGGGCTGCAATGGACGCTCTTTCGCTCGGCTCTCGCCCCGCAGGAAGGCGAGGGCTGGCGCTCACCACAGTTATGGATGGGGCATGCGGCCGTGACAACGCCAACTGCGCATTACGTGGCAGAGCGCCGCGCGCGCGGTGGCATTGGGCAGGCCGGGGTCCGCGCGGCACCTTTCTCGGCTTGGATTGATGAATGGCAGATGACCAGCGATGCCGACGATCTGAACAGATTACGCCTCACGGCCTCAGACATGGCATTTGCATATGATATGCGCCTTTCAGCGCAGGCGCCTTTGATCTTTCATGGGGATGCGGGCTATTCGGTGAAGTCGCAGTCTGGGCAGGCGTCATATTATTACGCGCAACCCTTTTATGATCTGGCGGGTACGCTCACCCTGCCCGAAGGCGAGGTCGGGGTGACGGGCCAAGCGTGGCTTGACCGGGAATGGTCGTCGCAACCCTTGGGTGCTGATCAAAAGGGCTGGGATTGGTTTTCACTGTCCTTTGAAAGCGGCGATAAATTGATGGGCTTTCAACTGCGCCAAACAGATGGGCAGGTTTACACTGCGGCAACCTGGATCACACAGGATGGTGAAACTGAGACTTTTGCGGATGGGGCGTTTTCCGCGCAGGCGACGCATATGCATCAGGTGGCAGGGCGCGATGTGCCAACACAGTGGCAGATACGGCTTGCGGATAAAGGTGTTGATGTCAGCGTGACCGCGCTAAACTCGGATGCATGGATGGCAACATCTGTGCCCTATTGGGAAGGGCCGATTAGGGTGTCAGGCTCGCACGAGGGCGTCGGGTATCTGGAGATGACAGGGTATGAGTGACGATCTACAAACGCTGGATGCGATGCATGACGCGGCATGGGCTTTGCTAGAGGCAGGTGGGGGCATGACAGCTGGGTTGGCGACGGTCAGTGCTGACGGCGCACCTGAAGCGCGCACCGTTGTGTTGCGCCATGCGGCGCGCGCGCAGGCGATGCTTGAGGTTTATACCGATATCAAATCAGATAAGATCACAAGCCTGCAACATAACCCCAGCGCTAGTTTTTTGATTTGGGATCCTGAGACGCAATTGCAAATCCGAGCGCTTACGCAGGTGGATATTCTCACCGGGGCAGCCACAGATGATGCTTGGGCCGCTGTGCCTGATCATTCGCGCCAAAGCTACGGTGTTGCCCCGCCACCTGGGGCAGAGATCGCAGAGCCAACCGCCTATCACAAACCGGGCGGGCAAGCGCATTTCGCGGTCTTACGTTGCGCTATCAAAACGCTGGATATCGTATCGCTAAAACTGCCACACCGTCGGGCGCGGTTTTCATTGTCACAGGATGGTGAGTGGGCCGCGAACTGGCTAGCGCCATAAGCCCGAACGCGCTATGCGATAGCTCATGAAAACAGCGGTTCCCTTAACGCGCGATCTTGTGCTCATTGGTGGCGGGCATACGCATGCGCTGGTTTTGCGCATGTGGGCGATGAACCCGCTTCCGGGCGTACGTGTGACGTTGATCAACCCCGAACCAACGGCGGCCTATTCGGGTATGCTCCCGGGCTTTGTGGCCGGGCATTTTACGCGCGCAGATTTGGACATTGATCTGGTGCGGCTCGCGCGGTTTGCAGGTGCGCGGCTTATCTTGGGCGCGGCCGTTGCGATTGACAGCGTAAAGCGCGAGATCAAGGTCCCGGGCAGACCGGCTGTTGCCTATGATGTTGCATCGGTGGATATCGGGATCACGTCGCATATGCCGTCGCTGCCGGGGTTTGATGCGCATGCCACACCTGCTAAACCTTTGGCTCCTTTTGCGACCGCTTGGGATCGCTTTCGCGCGGGCGCGCAAGACCCGCATCTTGCAATCATTGGGGGCGGGGTTGCGGGTGTTGAACTGGCACTCGCGATGACACATGCCTTGCGCGGTGATGGGCACAAACCTGTTATGCAGTTAATTGATCGCGGCCCGGTTCTCAAAGCATTGGGCACGTCTGCCCGCCGCAAAGCCTGTGCGGCCTTGGCTGCGGCTGGTGTATCTGTGATCTCAGACAGCGAGGTCGCGGCGGTGACTGCAAAGGGTGTCACCCTTGCGGATGGCCACACGCTTCGCGCAGATTTCGTGACCGGGGCGGCAGGTGCGAAACCTTATGACTGGGTGTCGTCTGAAACAGAGCTGGAAACGAAAGGTGGCTTTATCACCGTCAATGCGGCGCTTCAGTCCAGTGACCCTGCTGTGTTTGCGGTGGGCGATTGCGCGCATATGACTGAATATCCACGGCCAAAAGCCGGGGTTTTTGCGGTGCGTCAAGCGCCTGTTCTTTTTGATAATCTATGCGCGGCGCTTTCGGGCGGGGCGATGCGCGCGTATCGCCCACAGCGTGATTATCTCAAACTGATCTCACTTGGTGGGCAAACGGCACTGGCTGAGAAGTTCGGCATAGGCGTGCAAGGCCCACAGTTGTGGCGTTTGAAAACGCATATCGATCAAAAGTTTATGCGCAAATTCACTGACTTTCCACAAATGCCGCAGCCCAAAACGCCTGCGATTGCAGCCCATGGGGTCAAAGACGCCATGGCAGGGCAGCCGCTATGTGGTGGCTGTGGTGCAAAGGTGGGGCGCGGCGCGCTTTTGCAAGTGCTTGATGATCTGCCAGAGCCCGCGCGCGATGATATCCGCCCGCTGCCGGGGGATGATGCCGCATTATTGCAGATGGGAGAGGTGAAACAGGTCTTGACCACGGATCATCTGCGCGCGTTTAGCCATGACCCGGTTATGATGGCCCGGATTGCGGCCACCCATGCATTGGGGGATATTTGGGCCATGGGGGCAGAGCCGCAAGCGGCGACGGTCAATCTGGTTTTACCGCGCCTCGCTGCGCCGTTACAGGCACGGACGCTATCGGAGATTACACAGGCTGCACACGAGGTGCTGAGCCACGCAGGTGCGGCGATTGTTGGTGGGCACACATCTGTTGGTGATGAACTGACAATCGGGTTTTCTTTGACCGGGCTTTTGTCGCAGGCGCCATTGACGCTCGCGGGTGCGCAAGCGGGGGATATGCTGATCCTGACCAAGCCGCTTGGCTCAGGTGTGCTAATGGCGGCTGAAATGCAGATGAAGGCGCAGGGGGTGGATATCGCAGGTGCGCTGGTTTTGATGACCCAGTCTCAGGCGCGGGCGTCTGAGATTTTGCGCGATGAGGCTCATGCGATGACAGATGTCACCGGGTTTGGTCTGGCGGGGCATCTTGCGGGGATGTGTGCAGCTTCGGGCCTGTCTGCTGAGATTGATCTGGATGCAACCCCTTTTATGCCCGGTGCGCGCGCATTGTCGGCGCGCGGTATCCGGTCGAGCCTTTTCCCGGCGAATAGATCTGGCGCTGGCGTGGTGCTCGGGACGTCTGGCGCTGCGGCAGATGTGCTCTTTGATCCGCAAACCGCAGGTGGGTTATTGGCAGCTGTGCCGCAGGCGGTGTGCCTCGAGAAATTATGTGACGCAGGGTATCAGGCGGCTATCATTGGACGGATGGTGGCAGGCGATCCTATGATCCGCATCTCATAGGCCGGGTCTATGGCGAAACCGTAAGGTCGGTTTTTTTGATGTAGGCGACAACACGATCTGCAGCTTTGTTTAGTCCACCCTCATCAAGCGTTTCTGCTATCACAGTCCCCAGTGAGCGGTGCTGATTGGCATGTCGCGCTTTTGCATAGGCAGGGTCATAGTGATCAGTGATGAGTGCCGCAGAAAGCCCGGTGTAATCCTGCGCATCTTGTAACGCTTGCCAGTGGTCTACGACCGCATGGCCGCGCAAGCGCCTGAGTGGCGCTAATGTCGATTGCACCGTTTCTGGTGCACGGAGAATATCGGCATATTCTTTTGCGATATACTGCACACGCGCGGTGAGCGGCGCATCAAGGGTAATGCGCGGGGCTGAGCGCATCGCGGCCCAAAGCGCGGGCGGCAGATTAATCTGGCCGATTTTACTGCTTTCCGCCTCTACAATGACCGGACGGTTGGGGTCTAAGTGGTGTAAATGATGTGCAAGCGTTGTTTCAAACCCGCGCTGGGCAGGCTGCCCACCGGGTAGCGCACCCAAGAGTGAACCGCGGTGGCGTGCGAGCCCCTCAAGATCGAGCGTCTGGATGCCGCGCGTTTGCAAATGCGGGAGTAGCGCCGTTTTTGCAGTGCCTGTGTAGCCATCGAGTAGGATGAAGTGATGTGGCAGCGTTTGATCATAGAGAGCGGATTTGATCAGGCGTCTGTAGCTTTGGTAGCCCGCTTGCAAACGTTCTGCGCGCCAGCCCACCTCTTTGAGCAATGTGGTGAACACGCCCGAGCGCTGCCCGCCACGCCAGCAATAGATTAGCGGCTGCCAGCTGCCGGGCTGATCCATAAGCGGGCCAGCAAGATGGTCTGCCACATTGCGTAAAACACAGCTTGCACCCTTTTTGCGTGCTAAAAAAGGTGAGACTTGTGTGTAAATCGTGCCAATCTCAGCGCGTTCCGCGTCTGAGAGCGCGGGCAGGTTTATCGCCCCGGGGATATGGTCAATTGCAAATTCAGCAGGGGATCTGACGTCAATGATATCATCAAACTGATGCGTGAAAATCTCTGACAAGGACTGGAGCTGAAAAGGCATAGAATGGCTTTAGCCTATGAAAGCGGTGGCGGCTAGGGATGATGACGGCGCTGTTGTGTCTTTTGCAAAGACCCAATGCGCCCCGCCCACCATCCCGTAGCGAGCCGTTTTATGGATACCTCTTGCTATACGTCAAATGTAAGCGGTTTAACCTGGGTAAAGAGTGCGGTTTCCTCAAGTGCCTGAATAGCCTTACCTGGCACAGGTTCATCCACGTAAAGAAGCGCGATCGCCTCGCCCTTTACCCCGGCCCGGCCTAAGGTGAAGTTTGCGATATTGACCCCATGAGTGCCCATTGTTTGCCCCAATGCGCCAATGATGCCCGGCACGTCTTCGTTTGTGGTATAGAGCATATGCGCGCCCACTTCGGCATCAATATTGATGCCCTTAATCTGGATAAAGCGCGGTTTGCCATCGCTAAACACTGTGCCCGCAACTGAGCGCTCGCGCTTATCTGTGACAACGGTGACTTTGATATAGCCTTCAAATGTGCCGGATTGATCTTGCTTTGTGGTTGAAATTTTGATCCCGCGTTCTTTGGCAATCACAGGGGCTGACACCATATTCGTATCGGGGTTAGCCTTTTTCATGATGCCTGCGACTGTTGCGGCGGGCAGTGCCTTAAGGTTCATATCTGAGGCAGCGCCATCAAACAGGATATTGATCGCTTTGATCGGCTCATCTGTCATTTGGCCGATGAAGTTACCAAGATGGCCAGAGAGTTTGATCCAAGGGCCCATGACCTTTGCTTCTTCGGCTGTGACCGATGGCATATTGAGCGCGTTACTCACCGCGCCAGTGAGCAGGTAATCTGACATTTGCTCTGCGATTTGCAGCGCGACGTTTTCTTGTGCCTCGGTCGTTGCGGCGCCGAGGTGTGGGGTCACAACGACGTTGGGTAAGTTAAAGAGCGGGCTTTCTGTGGCGGGTTCCTGGGCGAACACATCAAAGGCTGCCCCAGCGACATGACCCGATTTTAATGCCTCAGCGAGGGCGGCTTCATCGACAAGCCCACCGCGCGCGCAGTTGATGATCCGCACGCCGGCTTTCATTTTTGCGATATTCTCAGCAGAGAGGATATTGGCGGTTTGGTCGGTGAAAGGCACATGAAGCGTGATAAAATCGGCTGAGGCCAAAAGCGTATCGAGATCGACCTTTTGCACACCCATCTTTTCGGCTTTTTCCTCGCTCAGATAAGGATCATAGGCTGCGACCTTCATCTCAAGCGCGCGGGCGCGGGCGCAGACGATACCACCGATATTGCCGGCCCCAATCACACCGAGAGTTTTGCTTGTCAGTTCGACCCCCATAAATTTGGACTTTTCCCACTTACCAGCATGGGTGGATGTATTTGCCGCCGGGATTTGGCGGGCAACAGCGAACATCATGGCAATCGCATGTTCGGCAGTGGTGATCATATTGCCAAAGGGGGTGTTCATCACAATAATGCCAGCCTTGGATGCGGCATCTTTGTCGATATTATCTGTACCGATACCAGCACGGCCAATGACTTTGAGGTTCTTTGCCGCAGCGATGATTTTTTCAGTGGCTTTTGTTGCGGATCGAATAGCTAACCCATCATAGTCTGAGATCGCCGCAAGGAGCTGGCTTTTGTCTTTGCCGAGATCGGGTTGAAAATCGACATGGATCCCACGGTCTTTGAAAATCTGCACAGCAGCAGGTGAGAGCTTATCGGATATGAGAACTTTTGGAGCAGGCATAAGGGTGTCCTTTACGCTTAAAACTAAGAAAGAAGAGGAATGCAGATTGTAGGGTGGGCTATGAGCCCACCACCTCGGCACGCTCAGTGTGGTAGGCCCAGCTGAGCCAAGGCAGCATTGCTTGAATATCTGATGTTTCAACCGTCGCACCGCACCAGATCCGCAGGCCAGGGGGGGCATCACGGTATGCGCCAATGTCCCATGCGGCATTTTCATCGCTTAACCGCTTTGCAACAGATTTGGCAAAGGTAGCGCCATCAGGGATTTCAGGATTGGTGAATTGCAAACATACGGATGTGTTTGACTGCGTCGCAGGGTCTTGCGCCAGATTGGCGATCCAATCGTTCTGATCACAAAAATCAAAAACGGCCCTGGCATTGGCATCTGCACGCGCGGCAAGTGCCGGATACCCACCGATGGCTTGCGCCCATTTCAACGCAACCAAATAATCCTCAACCGCGAGCATCGATGGGGTGTTAATTGTCTCGCCACGGAAAATACCCTCAATGAGCTTACCACCTTTTGTGAGGCGGAAAATCTTTGGTAGCGGCCAGGGTGGTGTATAGCTTTCCAGCCGCGCGACAGCTCGCGGTGAGAGGATCAGCATCCCATGGGCGGCCTCGCCACCCATCACTTTTTGCCAAGAAAACGTCGCCACATCGAGCTTTTCCCAAGGCAGGTCTTGCGCAAAAACAGCAGAGGTCGCGTCGCATAGCGTCAGGCCAGCGCGATCCGCAGGGATCGCGTCGCCATTCGGCATACGCACGCCTGAGGTCGTGCCATTCCATGTAAAGCAAACGTCATGATCGTAGTTGAGTGTCGTCATATCAACGATTTGGCCATAATCAGCCGTATGAACAGTCGCGTCGAGTTTTAGCTGTTTGACCACATCGGTGACCCAACCCGCACCAAAGCTTTCCCAAGCAACCGTTTCAACAGGTCGCTCGCCGAGCAATGACCACATCGCCATCTCAAACGCCCCGGTATCAGAGGCAGGTACAATGCCGATCCGGTAGTCGTCTGGAATACCTAAGATCTCACGGGTCAGGTTAATCGCCTTAGAAAGCTTTGCCTTGCCATCGGCGGCACGATGCGAGCGACCTAGCGGCGCGCCTACAAGCTTTTCAACTGTCCAAATAGGGGGTTTTGCGCAGGGCCCCGATGAAAATCGGGGATTGTCCGGCCGCAATGCCGGTTTTTCAAATGCCATTCTGGTATCCTCACAGATATATGCCCTTCGTTGGGGAAGGGTGTCCCACTTATCAGGATGCGCAGAACCAACAAAAACAGCAATAGAAAAAGGTGCTTCGTTTGCAGGTAAATGCAGAGAAATGCAGAACGATGCAGGAACACAAGTTTCCGATTGGCACAAAATTGACACAACGGAAACACGGTTTGTTCTCGGAAATGATCTGACAAAAGAAAACGCCGCTGCAGATGGTCCCCGCAACGGCGTCAAATCACATAAGAAACACGACATTTCTTGCGAACACTCTACCCCGAAAAGGGACGCTTTCGCAAGCGAATTTCCGCAACTCGCGGCGTCTTACGGTGATGATCTGCTAGAGCGTGTGCAGCGTGCATTAGACGCCCTGCATGATCTTGAGCCATGGCAAGCTGAAAAGGTTGCTGCAAGCGTCCTAGGTGCTGTTGATGCGCCTTTGCCTTCATTCCTAGGTGGGATGGATGATGCGCGGTTCTGGGCAAGTTTAGCCACGCCTTCGGAGATCGAGAGTTATGGGGCCGCTTGTTTTGAAGCGATGGACCCGGCAAGACGCCCTGCCTTCTTTGGCTTTGTTCAAGGGGGGATGGCAGCATGAGCAATCGCCCGATTTGTAATCCCTCTGAGGTGGAGCGTCTTCTTCACCATATGCCCACTGTAGCGGCAAAGGCAGAGAATGACTGGGCGCGAGGCTTTGCCAAGTCAATTACTAAGCAGGCCCGTCGCAAGGATTGGTGGCCTTCACAGAAGCAACTGCCACTCATGCGTGAGCTGGTAACAGACCTGTTCCGCCAGAGTGCCAGCATAGATCAAGGAGGCGACACTGATCTGATAGAAAGCTGATTGCCTGTCGCGCCGCCGTCGAGCGGTAGCGACGTGACAGGTAAAGCATAGCCCATGTCCACAATGAGCAAACCCACAATGGGACATATCATAGGACAAGGGCCGCGCTCTAGCTTTTGACCGTCGAGCGATATCGATGGGGAATGATGATCTGGGAACTACCCCACTCCGAGCGCAACCAGTGCCTACTAGGCCGCTCAGAAACGCGACACAAAACCCACCGCCAACAGTGCGGGGACCATACCCAAGCAAAGCTGCGAGGGATGGGGCTGGTGAAGACCCAGCGGGACAGCGGCTGGCCCACGATACGGGCATCGCGTGGATACAGGTCAGTAAGTGTAGGACTGTCAACCGAGCAAGGCTTTGTCTTTGTGAAGTGGGGGACAGTAGCGGGGGCGGACTGTAAGTTAATATATTAGGTAAGCAATGCTGACCTATATTAAGGTGAAGCGATGATGACAGAAGCGACAACATACATGGTCCCAATGCCCCAACATCTATGGATGGGATTTACCGCAGTTCCGAGTCTTCATTTTACACACACGCTATGGATGTGGTTCGGATGGCTCGCATGAAACAGGCAACCTTAATCAAGCGATTTTGCAATTCTCTGATAGTCCCGACAGGGCGGTTGGCGGGCAGTGCGGTCAAGCTGGCACCTTATCAAAACCGCTTCATTGATGGCACTTTCTCTGATGAGATTAACGTAGGTGTACTGAGTGTAGGGCGCGGAAACGGCAAAAGCGCGCTGTCTGCGATGCTTTGCGCTGGTGAATTGGTGGGTGCGTGGTCGGATGCGAAAGAGCGCGAGGTTATCATT
>CAKMZE010000044.1:0-907 GCA_929200295.1 uncultured Alphaproteobacteria bacterium | reverse complement strand
CCCAAGAGCAGGCCAAAATTGCTTGGAACTATGTCGCCAGTTTCATTGGAACCATGCCTAAGGAAATCCAAGAGCGGATCACCATTCGGCGGCAACCCCGTTTTGAAATTCAGTATGACGACGATAACGGCCCGCACCTGATCAAGGCAATTTCTGCCGATGGTAAGTCTGCGCTAGGGTCCAGCCCGACAATGGCAGTGCTTGATGAGCGTGGTCACTGGCCTATTTCTCAGGGTGATGAACTTGAGGCCGCGTTGCTCACTGGACTTTCAAAGCGTGATGGCAAGGCCCTGATTATATCGACCTCGGCAAGCAATGACATGCACCCGTTTAGCCTTTGGCTGGATCGGGATGCGCCGGGCGTTTATCGCCAAGAACATCGACCAACGCCAAACCTGCCCGTTGATGATGTGAACAGTCTGGTGATTGCGAACCCCGGCTCTAAGCATGGGATTGGCCCCACAATGAAGCGACTAAAAGCGGATGCTGCTCTGGCCTTAGCTCGTGGTGGTTCTGCGCTTTCTCGGTTTCGGTTGCTGTCTCGCAATGAGCGCGTGGCAGAGGACAACCGCGATGCGCTATTAGACCTGAATGAGTGGCTGAAATGCGAAACCGATGATCTGCCGCCCCGAAAAGGGCAAGTTGTGATTGGGCTTGATCAAGGACATGAGCGCTGCGGCGTATTTCTGGCCTGAGACAGGGCGGCTTGAGGCATGGGGGGCATTCGGAACAAATCCTACGCTTGAGGCCCGCGGGCAAGCAGATGCTGTTGGTGATCTTTACACCCAAATGCACAAGCGCAAGGAACTGGCGTTGATGGGGCAAAAGACTGTCCCGATTGCGCAATGGTTGCGCCGGGTGCTTGGGCATGTGGAAGGCGAAAGCATTGCAGCAATCGTTGCTGACC
>CAKMZE010000043.1:18752-19759 GCA_929200295.1 uncultured Alphaproteobacteria bacterium | reverse complement strand
GATGACGCCTGATTTGCCACCTGATGAGCATGATCGTTGATGGTTTCCTTTAACCTTCTTGTTATTGTTGCTCTTCTTTATGTCGCGTTTTTGTTTCTTGTGGCTTTCTTGGCAGAACGGAGTGCTGCGCAGGGGCGCGGCGGGTGGTTGCGCGGACCGCTGATTTATACGCTCTCGCTCTCGATCTATTGTACCGCGTGGACATTTTATGGCGCGGTTGGCAATGCCGCGCGCTCTGGGCTTGAATATCTGGCGATCTATCTCGGCCCCACACTTGTTATGGTGGGCTGGTGGTGGGTGTTAAGGCGGCTTGTGCGGATTGGGCGTGCACAGCGGATCACGTCGATTGCAGACCTTATCTCGAGCCGCTTTGGTAAATCGACGTTGCTTGGCGTCATCGTGACATTCCTCGCTATCGTTGCGGCCACCCCCTATATCGCGCTGCAATTACAATCGGTGACACTGTCGTTTTCTGTTTTCGCCACAGCTGCAGGGCAGCCATGGCAACCCGAGGATTTGAACGCCGCAGCGATTTGGGTTTCTGTGGGGCTTGCCGTGTTTACCATCCTGTTTGGCACCCGTAACCTTGATGCAAATGAACGTCACCACGGGATCGTGATCGCCATCGCGGTGGAGGCCGTGGTGAAACTGCTCGCCCTCGTCGCTGTCGGGCTTTTTGTTGTTTGGGGGATCGCGGGCGGGCTGCCTGAAACATTGGCCAAGATCGATGCCTCACCAATTGCGCAGTGGCAGCAAAGCTCGAGCCGCTGGGTGACGTTGATTTTCCTCTCTGGGGCTGCATTCATCTGCTTACCACGCATGTTTCAGGTGCTTGTGGTCGAAAGCACGGATGAACGTAACCTGAGCGTCGCGGGCTGGGCGTTTCCGCTATATCTGATGGTGATGTCGCTCTTTGTGATCCCAATCGCTGTGGTGGGTTTGGATCTTTTGCCACCGGGCGCGAACCCCGATCTCTTTGTTTTGACCATTCCACTATCACAAGGTCA
>CAKMZE010000043.1:16985-18742 GCA_929200295.1 uncultured Alphaproteobacteria bacterium | reverse complement strand
TTTTCGCAATTTCCTGGCCAGCTTATGGCGGTCAGGATGGGCTTGCGATCTTATCATTCTTGGGTGGGTTTTCGTCGGCGACATCGATGGTGATTGTTTCGACGATTGCCTTATCAACGATGGTGTCAAACCATATCGTGGTGCCGATCTGGCTGAATGCCCGCAGTACCGGGGCGTCGATCTCGGGCGATGTGCGGCATCTGATCTTGCTTGCGCGCCGGTTTTCCATTGCGGGCATTCTGGCGCTGGGCTTTCTGTATTACAAATTATCTGGTGGTGGTGCGGCTCTTGCCGCGATTGGCTTGATCTCATTTTCTGGCGCTGTTCAGGTATTACCCGCCTTGATCGGCGGCATTTTCTGGCGCGGAGCGACGCGCATTGGCGCGGCTTTGGGGCTGCTCATTGGATTTAGTGTCTGGATGTGGACACTGTTTCTACCGTCCTTTGGGATGGATGCTTTGCTGAGCCAAGCTGTGATTGAAAGCGGCCCCTTTGGCTGGGAATGGCTGCGTCCGCAGGCGTTTTTCGGGTTGAGTGGGATTGATCCTTTGGTTCATGGTTTACTTTGGTCATTGCTGCTGAACACCGTGATCTTTTTTGTGGGTTCTATCCTCAGTTTCCCAACGCCGATGGAGCGTTTGCAAGGGGCGCAATTTGTGAATGTTTTTGAACATTCCGCAGGCGCGCAAACCTGGCAATCGGGGGCCGCAAGCGCCGAGGACCTGCTGATCATGGCGCAGCGCATTATTGGCGCGACCGAGGCGCAAAGCATCTTTCAACGCAGCGCGCAGGCTCAGGGGAAAGTGGGGTATTTACCTGATGTCACGCCTGATTTCATAGCAAAGCTTGAGCGCGAGCTTGCTGGTTCTGTTGGGGCTGCCACAGCGCATGCTATGATTGGCCAGTTGACCGAAGGGACGCTGGTCTCGGTCGAGGATCTGATCGCGGTGGCGGATGAGGCCGCACAGATCCTTGAGTATTCCAATCAGCTTGAGGCGAAATCATCAGAGCAAGAGCGCACAGCGCGGGCCTTGCGTGATGCCAATGAAAAGCTCACCGCATTATCTATTCAAAAAGATGCGTTTCTTAGTCAGATCAGCCATGAGCTGCGAACGCCCATGACCTCGATCCGCTCGTTCTCGGAAATTCTGCGGGATGCGCGGCTCGATGGCCCCGAGCAGGTGAAATACGCAAGCATCATCCATGATGAGGCGCTACGGCTAACGCGCCTTTTGGATGATTTGCTTGACCTCTCTGTGCTGGAAAGCGGGCAGGTGACATTGCACGAACAAACGGGGAGGCTTTCTGATCTGCTTGACCGCGCGCAAGGGGCCGCGGGAACCACAGCGGATACATTGAAAATCAAACGCAAACGCGAGCGTGAAACGCTGGTTCTGACAACGGATCACGACAGGCTGGCGCAGGTTTTCATTAATCTCATCGCAAATGCGCACAAATATTGCGATGCAAAAGCCCCAGAGCTGCGGATCAAAGCGCATAAGGTCGCAGGCGATCACGTGGTTGATTTTATCGATAACGGCAGCGGTATTGTGCCTGAGAACGAGCAAGTGATCTTTGAAAAATTTTCCCGCCTCACTGAAGATGGCAAAGCAGGCGGCGCGGGCCTGGGTCTCGCGATTTGCCGCGAGATCATGGAGCGTCTAGGCGGTACGATCAATTATTTGCCGGGGCAGGGGGGGGGGGCATTTCGTGTGACATTACCTGCATCAAAAGACGTACAAGCGGCGTCTGCGTTA
>CAKMZE010000043.1:605-16975 GCA_929200295.1 uncultured Alphaproteobacteria bacterium | reverse complement strand
TGACTGTGGTTTTGGGATCCCATGACAGCTTCATCTGCAAATACAATTTTACGCCGCATGATTGCGCCGCGTGCCTCGGGGCCCGAGGATGTGCCTATTACGGCGTCGCGTGCCGTGCGTTTGGCTGTGCAGCGCGCGGCGGATAAGGCGCACCGTCTTGCCATCACCGTTGAAAGCCTGCTTGAGGAATCGTTGACGCTGGACCAGCTCGAAACACTGGTGGCCGAGGATTATCTGCTCGTGGGCCTAACGCATGATGTTGATTTGGTAGGGCTTGCGGCCTTAGATCAACAGCTGCGCAGCGCCTTGATCGAGATGCAGACAATGGGGCGGCTACAGGCCGCCTCTGCTGAGCCACGTCCCGCAACAGCAACTGATGCGTTGATGATGACGGATCTGTTGGCGATGCTGTTAAAGATGCTCGGTGAAACCACACAACGCACTGAGCTAGATGGATGGGCAAGTGATGTGCAAGTGGGCACACGCGTGCCCAGCTTGCGGGCGGCCGCACTTGCGCTCTCTGACGTGGATTACAGGGTGATCCGGTTGGTGATCAATCTTGGTGTTGCGGATCGTCAGGGCGAGATGACGTTGCTTTTGCCCATGGGGCAAGAGCTGATCATTGATGACGTCATACCTGCGGCGAGTGAAACCTGGCAACCGAATTTCCAAAAAACAGTGGCTGCGGCTTCAGCCACGCTCAATGCAGAGTTGCATCGTTTCACAGTGCCGCTTTATATGGCTGAGGGCATTACAGTTGGTCAGATCATGCCATTGCATGGCTGCACGGTTGATTCCGTGCGTATGCTTGACCCTGATGGCAATCTCGTCAGTGCGGCACGGTTAGGGCAGTTTGCCGGCAAACGCGCGGTACGGCTTGAACCAAACCCTTACCTTGGCATGACCGAGGTGAGCGTGAAATCAGGTGAACAATCTCAGATGTCCCAGCCCGTGCAATTACCGCAGGATGATATCATATCGCCGGATCAGGATACGGCAGATCATACGGTGTAATTTTACGCACCAGACTGTGCTAGGGCTGTGATCTGCGGTGCAAAATGACCTATATCATAACCGCAATCACTGGCCGTCGCGATCAGATCAGCTGTTGGGGTCTTCCCTGCCTGACTAAAGGCCCAGAGGATGCAAGACCGTGTTCCGCTCGCGCAATAGGCAAGGGATGGCCCTTGTGACATATCCATGGCCTCACCGCATTGCGCGATCAGATCTGTGGTGAGCGGTGTTCGCCCCATAGGCAGGTAGACGAACGTGATACCATGACGCGCGGCTTCGGCCTGCATAGTGTCTGCGCTTAACGTGGGCGGCACCTCGGCATCTGGGCGATTGCAGATCACAGTGGTAAATCCAGCCTCGGCCAGTTTTGCGAGATCTTCTGGCATGATTTGCGGGCTGACGGCGTGGCTGGGTGTCAGTTGGCGAATATCCATTATGACGCCTGACCACGCAGCAGTGCAGCGCGTGCTCTGGGGGCGAGCAGCATACCGACAAGCATCGCGGCAAAGAACCCAAGCCCCGTCATTCCACCAAATGACAATGACGCCATTGCAGGTCCGGGGCAAAGACCGGATAGCCCCCAGCCCATGCCGAACAGGATTGACCCGATGATCAGCTCTTTGCTCAGGCGCGTATCAGATGTGTCAGGAAAGCTGTCAGCCAATACAGGCTTGCGCTCGCGCGTTAATATCCAAGCAATCGCCATCGGGATGATGGCCCCCCCCATGACAAAGGCCAATGTTGGGTCCCAATCGCCAAAAATATCGAGCCAGCCGCGCACTTTTGTTGTGTCGGTCATGCCTGATATCAACAGGCCTGATCCGAATAATCCGCCTGTGATGAATGCAATGATGCTCCGCATTAGATCATCCCCCCGACATACCGCAAAGCCACGACTGTGGCAGCGCCTGCAGCGATATAAAACACGGTTGCAACGATCCCGCGGATCGAAAGCCGGCTAATGCCACAGACCCCATGCCCAGATGTGCATCCATTGGCCAGCCGCGTGCCGACCCCAACAAGAAGCCCACCGCCAATGATCACAGCCCAATTGTTGATCAAATGCGTCTCACCTGTCATGCCTGCGCCCCAGACAAAGACAGCAGGTGCCAAGATCAGACCAAGGATGAGTGCGATATTTTCGCGCGCACGGGTGCGGCCCGATCCATCAACAAGTCCGCCGATAATGCCTGATGCCCCCATAATGCGCCCATTAAAGAGCAATAAAATAGACCCGGCGATGCCAATTATCAGGCCGCCAAAGAGCCCATAAACCCATTCGATTTGCATAGTTGTGTCCCTCGCGCAGTGCCCTAAAGACGATCAATCGGTACTTTAAAGTACCTTTGTCCATTGTCCTCTGGTTCGGGCATTTGTCCTGCGCGCATATTGGTTTGGATTGAAGGTAAAATCAGCCGGGGCATGCCCAGCTTTGCATCCCGCGCTTCGCGCATATGCACGAAATCCTCCAATGGGCGGCCTGCACCGATATGCACATTCAGCGCCTTTTGTTCGCCAACGGTTGTCTCCCAAGCAAATTCATCGCGGCCGGGGGCTTTGTAATCGTGACCGACAAAGATGCGGGTTTCATCGGGTAGCGCCAGAATTTTTTGAATGGATTGAAACAGATCTTCGGCAGAACCACCGGGAAAGTCACAACGCGCTGTGCCAAAATCGGGCATAAAGAGCGTATCGCCAACAAAGGCCGCATCCCCGATATGATAGGTCAGACAAGCCGGCGTATGACCGGGGGTATGCAAGATATCGCAGCGTAATCGTCCGATGTGAATGCTATCGCCATCTTGGAAAAGTTGATCAAACTGCGATCCATCGCGTTGGAATTTCGTGCCTTCGTTAAAAATCTTGCCAAAGGTGTTTTGCACAATGGTGATGTGATCCCCGATCCCGATCTTCCCACCTAACGCGTCTTGTAGGTAGGGCGCGGCTGACAGGTGATCTGCATGCACGTGGCTTTCTAATATCCATGCAACACTGAGCCCCTCGCTTTGTACCCATGCGATAATCTCATCGGCTGACCGGGTATCCGTGCGGCCAGCGGCCTGATCATAATCGAGAACGCTGTCAATGACCCCGCAGGCTGATCCTGCGGGGTCACACACAACATAAGACACGGTATTGGTCGCCTCATCAAAAAACGCTTTTACTTTGGGACGCATTTGATCACCTCTCTGAGAGAGAAGATATCAAGTTTGAGTGTGATTTCAATGCGGCGTTTAGCCTAACAAAATACCAACCACGACGATCATTAATCCTATTGCCGACACAAAGAGTGCAGCAAGATTGAGCGGTAAAACCTTTGCCAATTTTTCACGCAGCTCTGCATCGTCTGTTGTGCTGCGTTTGGCGCGGGTGACGACGATGATACTGTAAAATATCCCGATCACACCGATCAGCGATAACCCTGCTCCAATCCAGATAAGTATATCCATGATCGCCTCCATATCATCAGGATCGCTTATCGCGGTGCGCCTATGCTGGCAAGCCTTGCAGCGCGCAGCCGTGCAGGCTAGGGAAAGGTTTGAGTGATATGAAGGAATGCTTTTATGAATGATGTAACAGACACAACCTCAACCGTTGCCGCGCAAGAGTTACGCCAATTCATAGAAAGATATGAGCGGCTCGATGCGGAAAAGAAAGACATCGCTGACGCGCAAAAAGAGGTCATGGCCGAAGCAAAAGGCCGCGGTTACGACACAAAAGTGATCCGCAAAGTGATTGCCCTGCGCAAGCGCGATGCAAATGATTTAGCCGAAGAAGAAGCCGTTCTCGATATGTATAAATCTGCGCTGGGCATGTAATACGGGTGCGGCGCGTGCGTCCATGCCCTAAGGTTTTATAAACTCAACGCCGGGTAAACCTGCAATGAGGGCGACATCCTCATCATATTTATTTGTCAGCTCTTGCACCAAAGCGGGTGTTGCGTTTGGAAAATCGACCTCTTCTTCGATTTGCTCAGGGATCGCAAATTTCTCGAGAAACGCGACCAGTACTTTGCGTGTCTGCGCCTCGGTCTTTGGTGGGTTCTGCCGCATATAGGCCTGAAAACGATCTAGGCCCAATGGCGACATGATCGTACCTAGCAGATCAAACCCACCTGCGATTTCACGATCTGGTGCGACGCCCCCCAACTTACGAATCAATTCGGCCCAGATCAGAGGCGTGTCTTCGTTGCACCAGACAACCAATCGCGATTTTGGGGCGACATGCAGAATGCGGCGAATGATATTTGACCAAAGGATATCGGTCACATGCATGTTTTTCATAAATGCGGTGTAATCCGACAAATCAGATTCCGCAAAAAGCGCAGGTAAATATGTCGCAGGATTGCGTAAGCTCATAAAAATTTCGATCTGATCCTCGGGAAAGATTTGATGAAGCGCGCGGATCTTCGGCTCTGTTTGTGTGTAAAAAACATTTCTCCCAAAAACCCGATTTGGCACGCAGATGAAATTGGGGTTGCTCATCACCAGACGCTTTGCGTCACTGCCATCAAGAATCCCGTTTAATAGTTCCTCACGCATTCCAGGCTCTGGTGGTGCGCCATTTAACTCTTGGATCGTTTCGCGAATAGCGCGGCGGTATTTATTGGGGCTTGGGATTTTGACCCCATCGCTCGAAAAATTACCGGTATTCTTAAGAACCGATTTAATTAGGCGGTCTTCATCTGTGCAGTGAATGCCGATGTGATAAACAATTTCCATTTACGCAAGCCCGTTCTTTGGTATTATCCGCACATCATAGTGGGAATTCTGGACAGTTAAACCGCTTTCGTTTAGCGAAGCTTGATATGGCAACAGATATGTCCCCTAATAGCTATGCAAGGCGCTATCGCCCTTGGTCCAATCTTTGGTCGATAGGGGCTGCGATCATCGCTATTTTGGTGCTTTTGCCCATTTTATCGGTTGTGTGGTTCGCATTCACGCCGACAGAAAATATCTGGCCGCATCTTATGGCCACGACCCTCCCTAGATATGTGTCAAATAGTGTGATCCTGATGCTAAGCGTCGGCGCACTCACCGCAATTATCGGCACGGTTACGGCCTGGCTTGTGGTCGTTTATGAATTTCCAGGGCGACGTTGGATCCAATGGGCTTTGCTGTTGCCGTTAGCGGTGCCTGCCTATGTTGGCGCATATGCTCTGGTCGATCTTTTAGAATACGCAGGTCCTGTGCAAACAACATTACGGACGTTTATGGGCTGGGAAAGCGCGGCTGATTACGCTTTCCCAAAAGTGCGGTCGCGTGGGGCTGCAATTGTCGTGCTCTCAATGGCGCTTTACCCTTATGTGTATATCCTTGCTCGTGCTGCGTTCAAAGAACAGCCCGAGGCGGGGTATGATGTGGCCCGTGCATTAGGGTCTGGCGCTTTGGCACGGTTTTTGCGCGTCGGTCTGCCATTGGCGCGCCCTGCTATTGCTGCAGGTGTTGCTGTCGTGATGATGGAAACCGTCAATGACTTTGGCACAGTCGATTATTTTGCGGTGCAAACGCTGACAACGGGTATCTTTTCGGTTTGGCTGCAGGCGGGTAACCTTGGAGGGGCTGCGCAAATATCGTCAATCATTTTAGTGATGATTGTGATGCTCGTCACACTTGAAAAGTTTTCACGCCGCCAGAGCCGGTTTTTCGGCATGTCGCGTGGGGGTAAGCCTGTACAGCGATCTGCGATCTCATTTGGCAAGGGCATTGGCGCTTTTGCGCTGTGCTTTATCCCTGTGTTGCTTGGGTTTATCCTGCCTGTAACAGTTTTGTCTGGCCATGCGATGGATGCCCAAAACTGGATGGCCCCAGGGTTATTACGTGCCTTATGGCACACGCTCACTGTAGCAGGCATTGCCGCGGTGCTGACCGTCCTTGGCGGTGTCTTTATGGTCTATGCTGTGCGATTGTCAGGCAAACGGCTGCCAGCGCTTTTGATGCCCGTGACCGCGATTGGCTATGCCGCACCGGGGGCTGTTTTGGGCTTGGGGATATTAGTACCACTTGCTGCATTGGATAATCGGATCGCTGATGGCTTTCTTGCGCTAACTGGGGTTGATCCGGGTCTCATCATGACAGGTACGGCTGGGGCTATTATCTTTGCCTATACAGTGCGGTTTTTTGCGATTGCGCAAGGCACAGCTGATGCTGCATTTGGACGTGTAGCCCCACATCTCACGATGGCGGCACGCTCTCTTGGGCGCAGCGCAGGCGGGACATTACAGGCCGTGCATCTGCCTTTGATGCGCGCGTCACTTGGCTCTGCGTTGCTTCTGGTTTTTGTTGATTGCGTCAAAGAATTGCCCGCCACGCTGCTATTGCGCCCGTTTAACTACGAGACCCTCGCCACGCGTGTGCATGCAAAGGCCGCGCTGGAAAATATCACAGATGCAGCACCGCCCGCATTGATGATTTCACTGGTTGGCATCGCAGCTGTCGCTTTGCTGGCGCATGCGAATAGATAATTGATAAAGAGGTCTTGCACCCTCGTAAAAGAGCCGCTAAATGGCCATTGTGTGCCCCTATAGCTCAGCTGGTAGAGCAACTGATTTGTAATCAGTAGGTCCGCGGTTCGAGTCCGTGTGGGGGCACCAGTAAAATCAAACGCTTAGCGGAAATTTTGAGAAAAACGGCTTGGTTTTAATCTCTTTTTAGTCTCTTAAATCGCGTGTTTTTAGGTGGTTTGGAATGTTCAGCTACGTGCAACTGATTCATCATCAGCGCTGGCAAGTGGGTTGTCCAAAACGGTTCTTTTAAGTACGGTTGCGTCACCTAGGTTATAATCAACCCTAGGGCATTGCGATTGCTCTATAATTCATGGAGATATCGTGATGCGGATACTTAACAAACGTCAGGTGAAAGAGTTGGTCTTGTATTCACCCCAACATATTGCTCGCTTAGAGAAGGCAGGCCAATTCCCATTGCGGGTACAGCTGGGCCCGAACCGAGTGGGCTGGGTTGAGGATGAAATACTGGCATGGCTTGAAGAACGCTTGGCGAACCGTTGATACCCACCGATCACTCCTGTGTTCAGGAGTTGGACGACCGGGGTTGCAAGTCCGGTCGTCCGTTTTGCGGTTCAAACAAACAATCGTTTGGTGATGGCGGCAACCAAATGTGGGTTCACCGCATTCGCGAGACATCGATACCGGGCATGATCTGACGTGTTGCGCGTCCAGTCATCGGGAAACCCTTGCAGCCGTTCATATTCCAGCGGGGTCAGGCGGCGTAGGTGGTGGAGCTGCCGTCGGTCCAAACGCACGATCTGATCAGTTGCAGTCGGTCGTTGTGCTTTTCGCAGGAAAGGAAATATTTCGGGTCGGGCTTGGCTTCGATGATGTCCGACAATAAAGACCCGTTCGCGGTTTTGTGGCAGACCGAAATCTTTGCTGTTAAGCACCTGCCATTGACAGTCATACCCCAGTTCATCAAGCGTCGCGAAGCAGTATTGCGCCGTTTGCCCGCCGGTGTCAGAGAGAAACCCTTTGACGTTTTCAAGGAATAAAAAGCGTGGTTGTTTGATCTTTGCGATCCGAGCGATATCAAAAAAGAGTGCACCGCGCGGGTCATCCAATCCGTGTCGTTTGCCGTTGATGGAAAAAGATTGGCAAGGAAATCCACCACACAAGAGGTCGAAATCCGGCAGGCTCTGGGCGTCGATGCGGGTAACGTCGCCCAAGGCGGGGTGATGCGGGAAGTGTGTGCGATAAATACGCTCGGCACAGGGGTCGATTTCGCTGAAACCAACACAATGGGCGGGCTCCAAGCGGCGGTTAGGCAGGGGGCGATCCCGTGGGGATGATATATGCGCTTGTTTTGTGACACCTTGGGGGTCAGCCGCATGATCCGCAAAGGCTTGTTTGAAGCCGCATTCGAAGCCACCAATTCCGGCAAAGAGTGAGAGATAGGAGAAGTAGTGCATAACATTTTAAGTCCTCTTGTTGCGTGAGAACACCCATTTGGGACAGATCTGTTTGCTTGTATCCGTGCGGTATATTCAGCGTTGCGTTTCGGCGTGACGGTGCGGGTCGCTATGTGTATGGTGATATTTTTTCGCGAGCCTGTGCCTTTATGGTGCTGTGTTGCGCTGTCGCCACATTTTCGCTGGTTTGGCTTCTGCAGCGCCAGATAATTCACCCCCCTCACCACATCCTTCCCGCAATCTCCACCTCCTCTGGTCCAAGCGCTGTGGCGTAGATTGCGGTGGTATGCATCGACGTATGCCCCATCCATTTCTGCAGCATATGCAGCTGAACGCCGCAACGGGTGGCATGGATGCCAAAGCCGTGCCGTAGACCTTTGGGGCAGGCTTGGGTGCCTGTGATATCTGCTTCATCCATACACCCCTTCACCCAACGATAGGATACGGTGCGAGCGGGTGGTCTGGTGTTTTGGGAAAAGAGATAGCCGCGTTTTTCGTGATAGGGTTTCGCATCCTCAAACGCCTCTGCCAACTCGTCTGGAATAGGAATTCCGCGCACGATCCCAAAGCGCCTTCTCTTCAAGGTCACAATCGACACCCGCCGTTCTGCCACTTGAAACTGCTCTGGCTTGAGATTTCGTGCCTCACTTAATCGACACCCGGTATACGCCAATATGAGACAAAACAGCCGGATCAACGGCGGCTGCTTGTGTGCGGCTTCAATAAACGCTCGCCGTTCGCCTTCGTTCACATACAACCGCCCACCAGAGCGATCATATAAACGCATTTCAAAGGATGTTTTTTGCTGTGACATAGAAAATAAGGATTGAACCAGAATTGATAATTTTGTTTCAGAGTCTGATTTGCCATTATATCTCAATGCCTTGGGTGATCGTGGTTTGAAGAATTTATGGTGTGGATGAGCAAAACACACCCGCTATGTATTTGAATACATGGTATTGGTACAAAATTATCAATTCTGGTTCAGATGTGTGTCTTGGACTGATCCCAATCCAACAGGATCAACCACATGAACATACACACATTTTCTCTTCTCACCGCAGGATCATGCGCATTGTTCGCCTGCGTTTCTGCAGCCACGTTTCCGATGATTGCAGCCAACCAAGCCACGTCTGCACTGTCTGGCGCTGAATGCTCGTTCGGTGCCACACAGCGCAACACCAACGCCAATCGCAGTGAAAGTGTTGCACAAAACAGCGAAGGGCTTCGTGCCCACCCTGTGATGTTGTGCAAGGGAGAACGGGTGGCGGGTCAGGCGATCTTCTGGTCTGGCACAAATGCCGAAGGCAATAGATTGGTCACCAAACCAACTGATCTGTCTGGCAGGGAATATCACATCGTTGGCGGTGGCTGGGATCAAAGCACTGGCACAAATACGGTTGAATTTGAGGTGCCCAGCA
Organism: uncultured Alphaproteobacteria bacterium; assembly: GCA_929200295.1. Lineage (GTDB taxonomy): Bacteria > Pseudomonadota > Alphaproteobacteria > Rhodobacterales > Rhodobacteraceae > Yoonia. Next base: position 7,619 of record CAKMZE010000043.1, on the reverse strand, counting down.
CTGGTGGCGCATTGATCTGCACCATCACCAAACCGAAAGGTGGTATCTCACCATATAAGGTGGCGCGCTGTGCAGACCCTGCGGCAGACACCATCACCACCGCCACCTTCGCGAGCAAGACGGTTGTCTATGACAACAACGGGACCCGGCAGACATGGAATGCTGACGGCACTTCGCTCTATGGCAGTCAGAAAGTCCAATGGGACATTAAGAACGGTCAGTATTGTTCCAAGTCTGATGGTCGTGCTGATCTGTGCTGGGATATCAGGATCATCAACGGCGGTACGCAGGTGGTGTTTGAACCCAATGCCGCCGATCCTGTGCGCTATGTCGGAACGTTTGTGAACTAAGCACAGAACACAAGACGGGTCGGTATTTGCCGACCCGTGTTCATTTGGAAATCATCATGTATCGGGGAAGAGATGCAGGTGACAGGGTTTTGCATTGCAATTGTACCAATCTTTGGTATAGTTGCCCTATGAAACACAATACCTCAGTATCGCTTGGCGAACATTATGCTGAATTTGTTTCCACGCAGATTGAGGGCGGACGATACAGCAACGCAAGCGATGTTGTCCGTTCTGGTCTTCGGTTGCTCGAAGAGCACGAAGCTAAGGTGGCAACGTTGCAATCCGCGTTGGTCGCAGGAGAAGAATCTGGTCCAGCATCTAGCTTTGACTTTATGGCGTTGAGAGCAGAAAAGCCCCGCACCTAACCTATGCGTGATCTTGTCTTTTCACCTGCCGCACAAGCCGACATTGCCGCAATTTGGGATTATACCGTGGACATGTGGGGACCTGATCAAGCTGTGCGGTATAACACAATGATTGAAGCGGCATGTGTTGATCTTGCCAATGGTCGGCAGTCCGGACGATCCGTTTTTGCTGTTCGCGATGCCTATCATCTGCTGCATGTGGGCAAGCATTCTGTGTATTTTAGGCGAAACGAAGAGCAGATTGAAGTGGTCCGTATTTTGCACCAACGCATGGATGTTGCGGATCAGTTAAGATAACACTCACAAAATCTGCAACGGGCCACACACCCGTCGCCACTGCGCAGACACCGCATCTTCATACACCTGAAATCTCGGAAACACCCCATCCACCACCTGCACACACAATAATTTAGAAAGCGTTGGCGCGAACTTTTCCACCAACCCTATACAAGCCGCCGCCCGCGCTGGATTGGTGAAGACATATAGAAACAGCAATGGCGATTTCAAGCCATAGTGTTTGCGGATCGCGTCTTTGCCATGCAAATCTGCGTAGTGCTCAAGCGACCGCCTCAGGCTTTTTCGCGCTGTCTTCGATTGCAGGGGTTCCGTCCCTCTATCCACCTCCAAGACATACGATCTAAAACCTTGTGGTGTTTTAATCGCAAACAGCTGATCTGGAATGATCTTTTGCCTGCCATGCGGGATCGCTAGCGTGGTGTCTGTACGGTTGAGGATCACGTGTGCGGGAATGTATCGCTGCCCCTTGCGCTGCGCGGCAATATCAATGGCGCTGGTGATGCAAGCCGTATAGAACCCGTGCCACCAGTGTCCGGTGGGACGGATGGTATCGGGATCACCCAACCCCCGCAGATGCAATTCCGCTTGCCGCGTCAGATCATAGACATGCGGATTGAAGTCCGCTTTGGCGATCTGGCGTTGTTGCGGGGGCAGGCGTAGGTACCCTTGTTCGCGAAGCTTCTGCAGCGTTCGTAGTCCGGTGTCGCGGCATTTGTGCGTGTCTGCACAGAGTTCCAGCAAAAATTCTGATGATTGCGGGCCGTGCAGTGCAATATGGCGCAACCAGCGCAATTCGCGGGAAGATAATGGGGGGTAGAATGGTTTGGTCATGCGCCCAACTTAGGCAGCAATCACAGTTCAGGCGATGGTTCAGTGGGATCGCTGGGCGGTTTTTCCTCGGGCTCGGCTTCGTCCGTGCTCAGCTCTGGTTCGCTATGTTCTGGCTCTTGCTGCCATGCTCTGGCGTATGCATCGCGGGAGTGTTGCACGATGGCATCGCAGCCTTCTTTGTCCCGCTTGGGCATCCGTTCCAGAACAAAGAATGGAAAGGCCATAGAGACGGCTTTTTGCGTGTATCCACGGATATAGGTGGCGAAGCTGCCTTTGGGTTGTCGCTGGATTGTGCCCGCGTCGGCGTTCATCTGCCCGGCAAGCGCGCGGGCGTCTTTCGCGGACACACCGCCCGCCATTTTGATGGGTGTGTTAGCCTCCACGGCGTCTACCAAGCCACCAGACAGTTGGCCCAGATACTGGTGCGCGATCACCATGCCCACGTTGTATTTTCTTGCCTGACTTAGGATTACACCCACCGTTGGATCAAAATAATCCTGTGCTTCATCAATATAGACAATGGCGGGGGTGCGGTCCTGCTTTGGAATGGTGGCGCGTTCCTGCGCCGCTTGGGCAATAAGTGCGATAAAGAACCGTCCAAATATTTCGGTGCCGTTTTCCTTGAGCAATGACTTAGCGGTATTAATCAAGATCAGTTTACCAGCATTGAGTTCAGTGAACATGTCCAGCTTAGATTGCGGGTCAGAGAACATCCGTTCAAAGGTTTGGTTTTCTAGAATGCCATACAGGCGACGCAGGACTTGCGTTTTAGTCGCCGCAAATTCCTTGCTCTCAAATTCGGTTTCAAAGAACCGTCTCGCGGTGCCTTCTAACTTCCCAATGTGTTCGGCGTATTGTTCTGATCCATTTGGTTCCATCATCTCGCGAAGCGTATGGATGGTGGCATTTGGGATATGGAACAGCAAACGGGTGACATAGCGAAACAACACCGATTGTTTCGCGGTCATACCAGAAGCCAGAAGCGACCCCAGCACAAAGTCATAGAGTTCGATGATGGAATTGGACAGGCGTTCACGATCCAAGGCCGAGTATTCCGCCAGCCGTTCCTGCCCGACGGAGAACAGGTTCAGCGCCACCGGATATTCAATATCCTCTGGATCAATCAATACGATCTTGTCGGGCGGAACGTGATCGGACGCCAAGATGTTTTTGATCAAATCCCCTTGGCTGTCGATGACCACAACGGATTTGTCACCGTGCAGCACATCGCTCAGATCATTGGCGATCATATATTGGAGCGTTTGGGTTTTCCCGTGGCCGCTGCCTGCCACAATATGGCTGTGTTCAAAGCGCACCTTCTCTGGAATGGCGAAGGGTGTCTTCAAAGAAAACAGATCAAACAATGGTGTGCCGCGCAGATACACCTCAACCACATCATCGCCCTTATAGTCTTTGGGCAAGACGGGGGGGGTGCGATGGGTTGCGCCAAGGTTCATTTCCAACCGATCTTTCAAATCCTTGAACAGATCATAGCGGCGGTCCGCGAAGTATGGGGCCATGACCGCCTGCACCGCTTCGCCCAGTGGATCCATGAACTGCCGGACATCCACCAGTACCGTGCCATCCATCTGCGGCACGGCATGAGCCAAAGGTGCGAGGCTTGCGCTTATGGTCGCCAAGGCATCCTCTGCCATGCCTTTGTCCCGCCGTGCGGTTCCAATGCGTTCCAGATGATCGCGATACCGCGCGGCCTCCACCGAGTTATGGATGGGTGGCATGTCGGGGATTTCGGGTGACAGGCCTTCTGACTCAAACAAAGTACGCCCGATTTGCAGCAGTTGCAGGCGAAGTGTTTCGGGGGTGTTGCTGGGCCATGCGGCGGATATGGCAGTATCGATTTCGTCGTCTGAAAAAAGAACCGATCCCGCCTTGGCCGCGTGATAAAGTGCCAACGTATCAGCCCGCGCCCGCGCTTCACGACGGGCAGGGCTTTCATTGTATAAGCGGTATCCAACATACCCGATGATGCCGACCACAGCGATGGGTGTCACGGCAATGGTGAGGAACAACAAAAGTGCAAGGACGGTTGCGATCAAAAGCCAATGCGCGATGTCATCCATCACAGCTCCACCACGATCCGTTCGCCCCCTTCGGCATTCACCATCACCCAAGATTTGAGTTGCTCAAGCGCCAACAAAAGTTGCGCTTGATAGGCTTTGGCATCACCGGGATTGGCAGTATAAAAGTGATCTGGGCCTTTGACGATACCGGAAACGGTCAAGGCAAACCCATCATCGCGTTCATTGTGTTTTGCGGTCGCGGGACGACGCTCCAACAACACCGCATCCCCCAACCGACGCTCGGCAATAATATGTTTTTCTTCATGAGAAAACTGTACGTTCAAAACAACAACGTAGTATGTTGTCTTGAACAACAGACCTTTGCGGTCTGTGTGATGACTGATTTCTATGCGCATGGTGGTTCACCCAATTGGTGGGGTCATCTGACGGGAAGAGGGTTAAGGGGAAGAGAGACTGCTGTATGAAAATACAACAGATGTCAGGGTGGCGTTTTGAGGGGTTTGGTACAGGTATGAGACGCTATGATCCACGATGCACCCACAGACAGAACCCCCACAGGGGCTGGGGGTTTGTGTGGGGGTGCCATTCGTGGATCATCCCTCTGTATTTGCGGGTTGCTTTACCTTTGCGCCATCCGTTCCAGCAGTACCTTTGCTTCGACCTGCGACCATCTTTCCCAACTTATATCCCACGGATTGTTCAAGTTTTGCTGAATCAGCTTCTTTGGATAAAGCCGAAGGTGTCGCGCTGGTTTCTGGCAACGCTGCAGTCGCACCATCGGTATCAATCGACACATCTTGAAGACCATCAGATGCTGTATTCCTTTGGAAGGATGATCCGGTCTGAGGTTGCTTTGCGATGGTCAACAGCTCGCGTGAGATCGAAAGTTGATCTCGTGACACCTGCAAGGCTTGCTGTGTGTATTCAGCGGTATCGACTGAGGCACGCGCAGCTTGGATGAAAGCAGTGCCTGCAAAGCCAAATAAGAAGAATATCACCCCTGCAGCCAGAGGAAGTATCCCAATGTTGCTCTCAATCGCGTTGATACCCCCGACCACCGCCAGTATGGCGCCACCGATCAAGCAGAGCCAGCAACAAAACCCTAACAGATTAAACACACCTCTTGCGACACCATATGATTGCATTGTTATCCCCCAAGGCTGATTGCATCCAGTGAAAGTATTCTCGTTAAGGATGTGTCCATGAGTCAAGAGTTTTCCATTCAAACAAGAAATAATACAAAACCCCAGCCTCTGGCTGGGGTGACGGCGCTTAATATTCCGCTGCTGTCATAATGGTCAGTACCCGCACAGACAGAGTTGGATCAGTGGCATCAAGCGGTGCTATGTCCAATGATGGGTCCAGCACATCAATCTTCCAAAAGCAGCTCACGCCCTGAAAATCAAACGCACCAAAATCATGTTCACGGTGCGGATCGTTGTCATTGGTGAAGGTATTGAAGCTGCGCACTGCGGCAAGCAACGCTGGCAGAAGGGTGTTTGGTTGCACATTGGTATCACACAAGGTTTGGATACCGGTGGTGAACAGCAGATGACCGGGTACGCCATCTCCACCGGGGATGTTCGTGCGAAACCGATCATTCAAGCTGCGTATCTTGGGTGTGTCTTCGTTCATCCTTTAGTCCTCTCTCTTGAGGCGCAGCCGAAGGAGTTCCGCTGCGCCAGCAAACAGAGGATGTTTGCGGTTTGCTTATTTATGATTTGAACGTTTCAAAAAGAGCGAGGGCTTCAAAGAAACTCATGAGCCGTGGTTCGGGCTTCCAAATCGGCGGACGTTTTGGCAGCAGGTGTGCGATTTCTTTGTATCGTTTGGCGAGGTGAGCAGCTTCCTCATATTTGTTGGCGTATCGTTGGATGCGCGGCAAAGTGAAATCGTTGCCTTTAGCGGCAGAAAAGGTATCCGCAATCGCCTGCAGAATGCCTTTGGTGTGATTGCCTTTGTTGCGGCAGGTGGCAACATCTTCGCAGATCAAAATGTCTGGGCTAAAGTCTGCAATCCATTTCTGCACAACCGATCTTGCCCTCGCAGGACTGTTAGATCCTATTCGCGACATCTTGGTGACTTCGACAACACCGCCCACCACGAAGATTGCTGCTATGCGCCCAGTTGCGGCTGACACACAAAGGGTGCGTGTGGGAGTGCTCATGCCTCAATCGTTGGAACGTCTAAATGATCTAATCGGCGGAGCAAAGCTTTGAACCAATCCAATTTTCCAAACTGATCTGCGGTGAAGCTGGTCTTGTCCAGAAACTCACGAACCCGTGCCGCCAAATCAGCCATAATATCTTCGGTGAAATTCTCCGTCTGAAACTCAAACCAATCTTTGAACACCAGCGCCAGCGCTAAGAGTTCGTCGGCGTACAACGGTCGGTGACCGTTCTCGATTTTTGAAAGGGTGGACTCGTCGATACCCAGAATGCTGCAAAGTTCGTCTTGATCTAAATTATGTTCCTTACGCGCTTGTGTGACCAACGCGCCGAATGACTGATGCATATGTGTTGTGGTTATTGATAGTGCCGCAACAGAATACAAAACCCATATAAAATTTCATGTAGCCGCTTCACTTTCTGATTTGGAAAACGGGTGTTCTGGGGGTGAGACCTGCTTGCGGCACCGCGCTTGGGTGGGATGGAGATGCGGGCTAACGCCCAGCCATCCAAAGCGCATGCCCCAAGCCCCCAGAACTCCCGTTTTCCAGTGTGTATGGGAAAGATAGCAAATCAATGGATTTATGCTAGAAGCCGGGACGGATGAGGGGTGTGCATTTGAACTTGGCGTACCGCTGGTTCTGTCGTCTGGATTTATCCGATCCAGTACCGAACCACTCAACCTTTTCCAAGAACCGTCACGGGCGCTTTCGGGAAAGCAAACTACTGCGCCATCTGTTCGAGAAGACCGTTGCCCGCTGCATCGCAGATGGTTTGGTGAGCGGCCAACAGCTTAAGTTCGCTAATTTGATTGGATTGCATCCGAAAGCTCTTTACAGCTTAGGCTAGAGAAGTGCTCCGACGTTACCAGAGAAAAATCATGAGCAGACGTTTTCAAGTATTCATTTCCTCTACTTTCCAAGACTTGCAACCAGCAAGGCAAGAAGTGAGTCATGCACTT
>CAKMZE010000043.1:0-595 GCA_929200295.1 uncultured Alphaproteobacteria bacterium | reverse complement strand
AATCAGATTACTACATCATAATTTCGGCTGGAAGGTACGGAAGCTTAGAGCCGAAAACTGGGCTAAGCTATACAGAGCTTGAATACGACTACGCCCTACGCCGAGAAAAACCAATTATTCGATTGCTCCACACTGATCCTTTGAATGAACTTCTAGGTGAATTCATCGAAAAAACCGATGAAGGCCGACAAAAGTTAATGAGGTTTCGAGAAAAGCTCAAAGACGGAAGATTGGTTCGGTTTTGGCGCGATCCAAAAGAACTGGGTGCAGAAGTGGTTTATGGCATCGAAGATGCAAAAAAACGAAGACCAGCTCAAGGTTGGGTTAGAGCAAACAAGAATACTGTGTCGTACGATGAACTTCGAGATTCTGTTATCAGTATGTCAAAAGCGTTACGCGTTGGTACGGATGTGTTTCTCGACCGTTTCCCGAGCCCGGTACTGCGGACCAATCGAAGTCTCGAAGTGCTTTACGCAAATACCGCCGCAATTGAATTATCTAATGGCGCAATGGATATCGGCTCGAGCTTCAACGACATAATTACCGCATCAAGCAAGCCCTTTCAAGATATCATAGTGTTGGCAGGTAAAGGGGC
>CAKMZE010000042.1:14601-19893 GCA_929200295.1 uncultured Alphaproteobacteria bacterium | reverse complement strand
ATGTCCCGAGAATGCCGCAGGCATGGCAGGGCATTGATGATCCAAGTTTAAGGTTGGGCGCTCTAGCGATCAAGCAAAATGCTTTGATAGCTTGAGCCCTTGCCCCTGATAGTTTGATTTAATGTCACGCCCATATAGCGCATCTGGCAGGGCGGCCATATTCTCATAAACCAACCGTCCGACGATTTGTCCATGCTCCAGCACAAAAGGCGCATCGTGACAGCGGACTTCTAAAACCCCACGAGACCCGCTTCCACCCGCCTCTGCATATCCAAAACCGGGATCAAAAAAGCCTGCGTAATGGACGCGGAACTCACCCACCATGGCAAGATAGGGCGCCATTTCAGCCGCTGCCATGGGCGGAATAGCAATCGCTTCGCGGCTCACGAGAATATAAAATGCGCCGGGATCAAGAATGATCCAGCCACTGTCCGTATGCACCTCTTCCCAGAAATCAGATGGGATGTAATGGCCAAGCTTGGCGAGATCGATCACGCCCGTATGCGGTTTTGCACGATACCCCACATGTGTGCCTTGGGCTGGCTTGAGATCAACCGAAAACCCCAAACCGTCAGAAATGCTGGGCGTATCACAATCGACAATCGGCGTTTGCGTATGAAGCTTATGCAGCGCATCATCAGAAATCGTGGTTTTGCCATTGCGCAAAATAATTTGATTAAGCATCTGTCCCGGCTGCGCGATAACTGAAAATGACTGCGGGCAGATCTCAACATAAAGCGGCCCGGTGTAGCCCTCTTCGATACTATCAAACGCGGTGCCATAATCAGTGATCACCCGGGTTAAAAGATCAAGCCGCCCGATTGAGGATTTTGCGGATGCCGCGGCGGTCATCCCCTTGGGAAGCGCGAGGCTTTCAATCAAGGGCACCACATAAACGCAGCCCTTTTCAAGGACCGCACCACCAGTGAGATCAACCTCATGCATTTGAAATTGCGCAAGCCGCTCTGAGACAGTGCGCTCTTTCCCAGCCAAAAATGAGGCACGCACCCGGTACGCTTTGTCACCCAGCCGCAGATCTAGGGATGCTGGCTGGATTTGACCATTTTGAACAGGGTGTGAGGCACCGATTTGACCCATGGCAATCATCTGCGCGATATGATGGTCAGCAAGAACACCCTGTTTGATCATGTGTTTGTCCCCCATCGGCGCTTTGGTATTACCCTGCTGAGGGGTAAACGCCCGTCGCAACTGCGGACGGGCGATTTTTGGTCGGGCTAGCAGGACTCGAACCTGCGACCTTCCGTCCCCCAGACGGACGCGCTACCAGGCTGCGCTATAGCCCGACGTGAGGTTGTGTTTACTGTATCTTGCGCTCGAGACAAGCGATAAAATCAGATCACACGCCGCAATATACCATTCTTAGGTTTAGAAATATCCCGGGGGTCTGGGGGCTGGCCCCCAGGTGTGTCGTGTCTGGGGGCGATCACATGTTGATGGACTGTCCCAATTGTGTGATACCTGTGCACTGTTAACTAAGGTTCGTAGTGAGCAAAGCTCTTCATGTTTCAAATAAAGAATTTTGAGATTAACTTTGACAACGTGACTCAAACGATGATTTCTAGGACATTATTTTGATGCGAAACCAAGCTGAAAAAGCGGCATTGCTTTCTAGGATCAGAGACGCGTTTTGGCATAATACACCGCCGAAGCTTCCCGAAAGTTGGAAAAACCTCACAGACGATATCGAGTCTCAAAATTATTTCGAAGGAATAGAGGAAACAAAGCCGTTCTGGGGCAAGGACTGGTCAGAGATCAAAGTTACGGACTACGAAAATTGCAGAGACGTTTTCTCTTGGGTGCCGCACGAGAATTTACCTTATTTTATGGGCGGATATATGACGGTTTCACTGCTTGGGCCGCCAGACGATTGCGCATTTTCTGACATGTTTGTTCTCTTTGATCCAAGATTAGAACGCCCTAAGAATGCAAAACAAAGCTGGGCGTTGAATAGGATGAAGATTGCCCCACTAAATCAAAATCAGAGAACTATCATAGCTGCATATATAAAATTTACGATGCCAAATGAGCTTGATGAAGATGCTGAATTCTTACACGGCTTCCTGCTGGATGATATTCAGGAATAGCTAAACAGTAACTAAACCATCGCTCCCATGAATCAGAATGTCACGTAATCTGTTTTGCCGTCAATCATCCGGTGCTATTGTTACGAATTTGCGCCTATCATCTGCTCATGCACAGCTGAGAGCCGTGTGATAAGCGTAGAGATTTGGGGTTCTTTGCCCGGCAACGCGCTGCGATCGCATGTTTGTAAAACATGGAAAAATCGCGAGGGCTGCGGGACCACCTCTAGCACATCGGGGAAAGAGTGGGCCGAAATTGCGGGCGATGTTTCTGGCTCTGCGGGTTCTTCCGGCTCACCCTGCGGCTCGCTTGGGTGTTCTGTGGCTACAACCGCCGTTTCTGACGCTGCCCGCAGCATATTTTCGCGCGTATCAGCCGCAGTAAATAAATTATACTCGTCACCGGGATCTGTAGACGCAAGCGCAGGTGGTTCCTGCGGGGCAGGAGGGGGGGGAGTGCTTTCCTCGAGGACAGGTGTGATATCAATAGTCTCAGCACCTGCTTCACTTATCTCAGGTGTTGCATCAAGACGCGATTGCCCATGTGCCACCACATGTTTGACGCCTTTTTCACGCAAGAGCTTTTGCGCGCCTTTGATCGTCATACCTTGTTCATGTAGCAGATCTTTGATGCCTGCGAGCAGGGCAATGTCATCGGGGCGGTAATAACGACGTCCACCAGCGCGCTTTACAGGCTTGATCTGACGGAATTTGCTTTCCCAAAAGCGTAAAACATGGGTCGGCGTATCCAGCGTGTCGGACACTTCACGGATTGTGCGGAACGCGTCCTTTGCCTTTGCCATATTCAGTTTTTATTCCCTGAGGCCACCCGGTCTTTCATCAAATGAGAGGGTCGGAATGTCAAAACACGGCGCGGATGGATCGGCACCTCTTGGCCTGTCTTCGGATTACGCCCAATGCGCGCAGATTTGTCGCGAATTGAGAATGTGCCGAATGATGAGATCTTAACTGATTCGCCATCAACGAGCGCATCAGAGATCGTGTTTAGTACATTTTCAACAAGATCAGCGCTATCATTGCGTGATAGTCCAACCTGTGCATGAACTGCATCAGCTAAATCCATACGTGTTAAAGTCTTATCTGACATTTTATACCCTTTACCATTTTTTAAATATTAGCCGCGAGAGATTTTCAGAGTCAACTAAAGACCGCACGTCATATCTTAAACGCTGCAATATATTACCACCGTAGGGCGACAGCACCCCAAGCAAGCCCACCGCCGATGGCCTCTGTTGCGATTAGATCGCCTTGTTTTATTTGCCCGTTTGCAACGGCAACGGATAGTGCCAGTGGGATCGAGGCCGCAGATGTATTACCGTGATCTTGCACGGTCACAATCACACGGTCCATTTCGACGCCCAGCTTTTTCGCTGTCGATTGTATAATGCGAATATTCGCCTGATGCGGCACGACCCAATCGCCATCATCAGCCGTAAGCCCGGCTTTTTCCAACGCGCGGTCTGTTGTCGCAGCAAGTTTTTCAACAGCATGGCGGAAGACTTCTTTGCCTTCCATGCGGAGCATACCGGTGGTTCGGGTTGAGGTGCCGCCATCAACGTATAGCAGGTCTTTGTACCGCCCATCCGAGTTGAGATCGCAGGCCAATACCCCGCGGTCATTGGCTGTGCCGTCACCCAATTCAGCCTTCAGAACCAAAGCGCCCGCGCCATCACCAAAAAGCACGCAAGTGCCGCGATCTGTCCAATCCATGATCCGGCTGAATGTTTCGGCGCCGATCACCAGAACACTGTCGGCCTGACCAGAGGCGATTAGCGCATTGGCATTTGTCAGCGCAAAAACAAAACCTGCACAGACAGCCTGCACGTCAAAGGCATAAGCGGTTGTATTCCCAATCTTATTTTGCACCATCGTTGCGGCAGATGGAAATGTCAGGTCTGCGGTTGATGTGGCGACAATAATCGCATCGATCTCATTGGCATCTAAGCCTGCCATTTTCAGCGCAGCAGTTGCAGCATGCGCTGCAAGATCAGACGTGGTTTCATCCTTTGCAGCGAAATGACGGCGTTCGATACCTGAACGGGATTTGATCCACTCATCTGTCGTATCAAGCGATTTTTCGAATTCACTGTTTGGAACAACACGTTGGGGCAGATAATGACCAACCCCTTTGACCACTGCACGCCGCGTCATTTTACCTACCTGTTTGTAATGTCGGCCTGATCAGCCGCATCTTCCTCTTGGGTATCTTGCGTAAGTGAGACAGCAGATGCAACCCGTGCTGCGAGCTTATCTGAGAAACCTGACTGGGCCAGTTGATAGCTAAGGTTGAGTGCAGCGGCGATGCCTGTCGCATCGGCTGAACCGTGCGATTTAACGACTGTTTGTGTGAGCCCCAGAAACACCCCACCGTTTACGCGGCGTGGGTCGATTCTCCGGCGCAAATGTTTAAGTGACCCCATTGCGAGCAAAGCCCCCAACATTGAAAGCGGGTTGCGGCGCAGGGCCTGGCGCATAAAGTCTGAAATGAGCGTCGCAGTGCCTTCGCCGGTTTTCAGCGCGACATTGCCCGTAAAACCGTCTGTGACAATGACATCAACGCGATCAGATGGCAGGTCACCGCCTTCGACGAAACCAATATACTCAAAATCCCCTTTGGGTGCGGCCTGCGCTATCATTTCATGCGCCACTTTTAGCTCTGCGCGGCCTTTATGTTCTTCGACACCAACATTCAAAAGCCCGACGCGCGGGCGGATAATGCCCAAGCCATTGCGGGCATATGAAGTCCCCATTAGCGCATAGGCCAATAGATCGTCTTGGTCGGCGCGAATGTCAGCGCCAGCATCAAGCATAACATTAAAGCCTGCTTTATTGCGCGATGGCCAAAGGCAGGCGATTGCTGGGCGATTAACCCCGTCCGCTTTGCGCAAGCGTAGCATCGACATGGCCATTAATGCGCCAGTGTTTCCGCAGCTGATAGCAACAGATGCTTCTCCTGCGCGCACAGCCTCAATCGCTGACCACATAGATGTGCCCTTACCATGACGGATCGCATGGCTTGGTTTGTCTGTCATTTTAATGGTTTCTGCGGCGCTATGAATGTGAACGCGGTCTTGTAATCGCTTTTTCGCGATCAGCGGGGCAAGCGTCTCTTCAGGCCCATGGATGATCGCGCGGGCCTGAGGGTTTGCCTTGCAAAACAGAGCAAGGC
>CAKMZE010000042.1:10497-14591 GCA_929200295.1 uncultured Alphaproteobacteria bacterium | reverse complement strand
AAGGCCCGCAACGACAGCTGCAGGCCCTTGATCGCCACCCATGGCGTCAACTGATAGCACAGTTGGTTTTGCCTCACCTGCCGGATCTATGTCCGTGTTGGGATTGGTCATCACCCTGTGCCAAACGCTGCTTTATGCAGCGTCTTCGTCAAGTTCGATTTCATCAGCCTGTGCGATCACTTCACGTGATGCATAGTGCCCACATGATGGGCAAACGTGATGTGGACGCTTTAGCTCACCGCAGTTCTCGCACTCATTTGGGTTTGCTGCGACAAGCGCATCATGAGCACGGCGGTTATTGCGGCGTGATTTGGAAACTTTATTTTGCTGGACGGCCATGTCTCAACCCTTGGATTTGCGGGCATATGCCCGGTATGTTCAACCGATATCGTATGTCTTTTGGGGGTCCTAAGCCATTCAGGCGGTCCTGTCGAGACATGATATGAAAGAACGCTGTAGATACTGCGATTCTATCAATTCGCAAGGCTTTAACATGGGCTTTGTGCGGGGAAAAAGGCACAAATCATGCTTAATCGTCCTTTTTCGCGAGCGCGTCGCGCAAATCACCCAACCCGGCAAAGGGCTTTGCGTCCTCATCTGACATGGGTTTTGCCCCAGGAGCGGTGTAAATAGCCTGTCCAAAGCGCGCGCCATCAGCGCGTGGGAATGCGGGTAGTGCGAGTGACAGGCTCTCCGTGAGAATCGCGATCAGATTAATTGCGTCAGGCAGCGCTTCGGTGGTGTCATCCTCGGGCATTTCGAGCTCATGACCCGTCTCTTCGGCAAAATCAGCGAGATATTGCCGTGTAATCGGTTCATCAATGCGGGTGGTGATGGGCGCTAATGTGATTGCGCAATTTTGCACCACGGTCGCACCCAATGTCGCAGTCAAAAGCCAATCTGATTTGCCTCTTGGTGATAATTCACCTGAAAGCCGGGCCTTTTTCACGGAAATCACCTCTAATGTATCAGCAAGCTGATCCAGCTCAGCTTGCGAGAGGTTCAGATCAAAGGTTCTATTTTTTTGGTGCTTCAGGTCTGCGAGGCGGATCTGAGCCTTGGGCGTTTGTGTCAAAATGTTATCCATTCTTGAACTTAGGGTTCTAGATGTTGTAATTGAGATAAAAGGCAACAAGAGCCGAGGCAAGGGGTGAGCAATGGGCAGTGTGATCAAAGCGTCAGGTAGACGGCTGCGTTATGTCGCGGTTTGCAGCGTATTTTTGGCAATAACAGCTTGCACCGCAATGATAAAAAATCATGGCTATGTACCAAGCGAAACGGATCTTTCGCAAATCGTTATTGGCACTGACACGCGTGAGACAGTTGTTGCAACGCTTGGCCCCCCCACGTCTGGCGGCGTTTTAGAGGGCAGTGATATTTATTATGTCGCCAGCCAATTCCGTCATTATGGTGGATTTGCCCCACAAGAGATCGACCGCAAAGTCGTTGTTATCAGCTTTGCAAATGGCGGTGCTGTATCAAATATCGCGCAGCTCACGTTGCAAGATGGCACTGTTGTCGATCTTGCGCGCAGGGTCACGGATGATGGCATCAGCGATGTAACCTTCCTGAGCCAGCTCTTTGGCAACCTCGGGAACATTGATGCAAGCTCTCTGTTTGGAGCTGAATGATTAATCTGTTTCAGGTTCAAAGTTTAGCGCCACACCATTGATACAATACCTCAGACCCGTTGGCGCGGGCCCGTCTGGGAACACATGCCCCAAATGCGCCGCACAACGCTGGCAATGCACCTCTGTCCGGGTCATGAAAAAGCTGCGATCCGTCTTTTCACCCACCTGATCTGGATCCAATGGCGCATAAAAAGACGGCCAACCTGTACCGCTTTCAAATTTGGTGTTTTGATCAAAAAGCGGCGCATCACAGCAGACACAATGAAACGTGCCCGGTTGCTTTGAAAAATCATCATGTGATCCTGCACGCTCGGTCGCATGCTTTCGAGTGACTTTATACGCCTGCTCGGACAGTTGCGCGCGCCATTCTGCATCAGTTTTAACAATCTTTTCCATGTAAAGCGTATCCTTTGTCTTGTATTATAGGTAATCTAGGGCTGCGGAATAGCTTCGCCAAGGTAAGACTGCATGAACATCGCATTTAACACGACACGGTATCTCGCGCGCGTGGCGAAACATGCAGCGGATATCGCTGCATGCCAAGCATTGCGCTATCGTTGTTTTTACGGCGGTGTCGGGCGGGATATGGACAGGTTTGACGCGCTTTGTGATCATGTGATGATCCACGATACGCAAACTGATCAGCTGGTTTGCACTTTTCGTATGATGCGGCTCAAAAATGGGCACGATATTGACTTGAGCTACGCATCGCAAAGCTATGATTTAAAGGGATTAAGGAAATTCACGGGGTCAATTTTAGAGATCGGTCGATTTTGCACAGACCCAAGCGTGACAGACCCTGATGTCTTGCGGGTCGCATGGGCCGCATTGACCCAAATCGTGGATGCTGAGGGCATTCAGATGCTGTTTGGCTGCGCCAGTTTTGCGGGAACTGATCCCGCAGAATACGCGGCGGGCTTTGCTGTTTTGTCGCAGCGGCACTTGGGCCCTGCGCATTTGCGACCGCAAAAGCGGGCAGAGCAAACGATTTGCTTGAGCGATTTCACAAGCACGGCCAATGCCAAAGAGGGGGTCGCGCAGCTGCCACCGCTTTTGAAAACATACCTTGGTATGGGGGGCTGGGTCAGCGATCATGCGGTGATTGATCGTGATCTTTCAACAATGCATGTGTTTACGGGGCTTTTTATTGCGGATGTCCCGCCCGCACGGGCCAAAGCATTGCGACGTCTGGCAAGGTTTGCTTAGCGGTTTGCTTGCATTCATGGCCAGATCGTTTTAGCCAGCGGCATGGCACGTACCCCACTTTTACAACTTTCTGATATTGCGCTGACATTCGGCGGTGATCCGGTGTTTTCTGACCTCTCAATGGTGGTGCAACCCGGTGATCGTCTGGCGCTTGTCGGGCGCAATGGCTCTGGTAAATCAACATTGATGAAGGTGATGGCGGGGTTGGTTGAACCCGACCAAGGCGACCGCGTCACGGCGCCTGGTGTTGATGTCGGGTACATGGAGCAAGAGCCAACGATGGCTGGCTTTGCCACATTGGGGGATTACGCGGCTAGCGGTCTCGCGCCCGAAGAGACGTATAAGGTTGAAATGGTCGCCGAAGGGCTAAAGTTTGATCCGGCGGGCGACGTGCAAACCGCATCAGGTGGCGAACGTCGCCGCGCGGCCCTCGCGAAACTGATGGCCGAGGCGCCAAGCCTAATGCTGCTTGATGAACCGACCAACCATCTGGATATCACAGCCATCGCTTGGCTTGAGGAGACGCTCAAACAAACCCGATCTGGGTTTGTGATTATCTCGCACGACCGTGCATTTTTACGTGAACTCACACGCGCAACCCTTTGGATTGATAGGGGTGTTGTGCGCCGCTCAGATGAAGGATTTGAACGGTTCGAGGACTGGCGCGATAAAATCTGGGATGAAGAAGACCAGCAGCGCCATAAGCTCAACCGTAAAATTAAGGCCGAGGCGCGATGGGCGGTTGAGGGGATATCAGCCCGTCGCAAACGCAATCAGGGGCGTGTGCGTGCCTTGCAAAATCTACGTGCAGAGCGGGCCGCACAGATTAAGAGACAAGGCACAGCCGCAATGGCATTTGATGGGGGCCAAACCTCTGGCAAAAAGGTGGTCGAGGCGCAGGGGTTATATAAAGCCTTTGATGACAAACCGATTGTCAGGAATTTTGACCTGACCGTGCAAAGGGGCGACCGCGTTGCCTTTGTGGGGCCCAATGGTGTGGGTAAAACCACATTGATCAAAATGCTCCTTGGTCAAGTCGCACCGGATCAAGGCACTGTAAAACTCGGCACTAATCTCGATATCGCTGTGTTTGATCAAACCCGCGCGCAGCTAGACCCTGAGATGACGCTTTGGGACAATCTCACCAGCGACCCCGAGATGGGCGTCAGTGGCAAAGCCGATCAGGTGATGGTGCGCGGCGCGCCCAAGCATGTTGTGGGTTATCTCAAAGAATTTCTATTCGACGAGGCACAGGCC
>CAKMZE010000042.1:7529-10487 GCA_929200295.1 uncultured Alphaproteobacteria bacterium | reverse complement strand
GCTGATGGCGCGTGAAAGCAATGTCTTGGTTTTGGACGAACCGACCAATGATCTTGATATCGAAACGCTTGATTTGTTGCAGGATCTTTTGGGTGATTATCCGGGGACAGTGATTTTGGTCAGTCACGACAGGGATTTTCTGGATCGGACTGCAACAACCACAATTGCAATGGAAGGTGATGGTCAAGCCGTTGTCTATGCTGGCGGGTGGTCTGATTACCGGCAACAACGGGGCGCAGATAAACCTTCAAAGGCAGCACCAAAACCTGCGTCCGAGAAAAAAGAGATTAATGAAAAACCCAAGCAGAGCGCAGAAAAAGCACCTGCTTCACAAGGGCTTTCCTTTACGCAAAAGCACCGTCTCGCAGAGCTTCCCGAGTTTATTGATCGATTGGGCGCAGAGATCGCGAAACTTGAGGTGCTCTTGGCCGATCCTCAGCTGTTTCACGAAAACCCAACGAAATTCCAGAAAGCGACTGAGGCTCTCGTGACGCGGCAATCGGCGCTGTCTGAGGCAGAGGAAGAATGGCTAACGCTCGAAGAGCTTGCATCTGGTGGATAGGCGAAAGCTCGAGCGGTGATACTATGGCCACCGCTTAAATCTGCATTGTTTAACCGTCGAAATCAACTTCTTCCATAATGCGCAGCGCCGCGGCGCGGTGGCCTGCGATTTCGGTTAGGCTGACGGTATCGGGTGTCATTTCGCCCCAGCTCGCGACGAGATCAGAGACATCTGATGTGGGCAGCACAGGGTATTCATAGTTCAGATCTGCATAGATTTCCTGTGCCACTGGCGATACGAGAAATTCCATCAGTTGCACAGCCTCATCCCGGTTCGGGGCGGCTTTTGTCATTGCGACGCCTGAAACGTTGACATGGCTACCGCCGTCTTTGAACTCTGGGAATACGATGCGTACAGAATCGGCCCAAGCGATTTGTTCTTCGTTGCTTAGCATTTTGCCCATGTAATAGGTGTTACCGAGCGCGATATCACATTCACCAGCCCAGATCGCTTTGACCTGCGCGCGGTCATTGCCCTCTGGTTTGCGGGCGAGGTTGCTTTGAACACCACGGGCCCATGCGGTGGCACCTTCCTCACCTAAATGCGCAATCACCGCAGACATGAGCGCTAGATTGTAGTTGTGCAAACCAGAGCGGCTGCAAATGCGGCCTTTCCATTTTGGATCGGCGAGGTCTTCGTATGTTGTGACCTCACCCTCTGGGACACGGTCACGGGATGCATAAACGATGCGCGCGCGGGTGGTTAGACCAAACCATGCGTTATCATCAGCTCGGAGCGCCTCAGGGATGGCGGCCTGTAGGACAGCGCTATCGACCGGCTGGATCACATCTGCATCAACGATTTTTTTCAGATTTGCGATATCGACGGTCATCACCAGATCAGCAGGCGAGCGCCTACCTTCGGCTTTGAGCCGCTCGATAAGACCATCATCAACGTAGGCCAGATTGACCGCAATACCTGTGTCAGCCGTGAATGCGTCCATTACGGGCTGGATCAGTTCTGGCTGGCGCGTGGTGTAAATATTCACATCCGCGATTGCAGGGCAGGCAAGAGCTGCGAGGCTTGTTGCGATCATATAGGTGCTTTTTGTCATTGGGTGCTCCGTTTGTAGGTCTCTTTAATCTGACAAAAATACTCGGGTCAATACCTGAATTATTTACTCGGAAATTATTTTAACTTGCGTCTTTCAATGTCTTTCACCTTATCCCAAAGCTGATCCATCTCGGCGAGATCGCTTTCAGCTGGGGTTTTGCCGATGGTTTTGAGTGCGTCTTCGACTGCATTGAACCTGCGTTGGAATTTCGCGTTGGCGGCGCGTAATGTGGCCTCGGGGTCGAGGTTGAGATGCCGGGCGAGATTGGCAACGACAAACATAAGATCCCCAAACTCTTCTGCGACATCCGCTTGGGAAAGGGTATCGCGCGCCTCAGTCAGTTCGCGCGCTTCCTCGATGATTTTATCAAGAACATGTGTTGTATCTGGCCAATCAAACCCGACACGAGCGGCACGGTTTTGCAACTTCACGGCGCGGGTCAATGCGGGTAGGCCTGTGGCGACACCATCTAATGTCCGGGTGCGGGTGCCGCGTTCTGCCGCTTTGATTTTTTCCCAATCTAATGTTTGCTGCGCGGCGGATTTATCGCGGGTTTCATCGCCAAACACATGTGGATGGCGTGATACCATCTTGTCTGAAATCCTGCGCACGACGTCATCAAATTGAAAATGCCCGGCCTCTTGCGCCATTTGTGCGTGATAAACGGTTTGCAACAGCAGATCGCCCAGCTCACCTTTGAGGTTTTGCATATCATTTTGTGCAATCGCATCCGCGACCTCATAGGCCTCTTCAATTGTATAAGGGGCAATTGTCGTGAAATCCTGTTCGATATCCCACGGGCAGCCAGTTTCTGGGTCACGCAAGCGACGCATGATTTCAAGCAGCCGTGGCATGCCGCCCATTGGATCATTGATCAGATCGTCTGATGATTGCTTTGTCATTGCGCTTTGCCTCTTGTTACGGTCAAGTCTAGCGTATTGCGCAGATGAACGGAGTTCCAGCCATGCCGGTGATCAATCGTATTGCAGCCTATGATACACAGATGAAAACTTGGCGGCAGGATTTACACCGCCGTCCTGAATTGGTGTTTGATTGTCATCAAACGGCCGCCTTTGTTGTTGAAAAGCTGCGCTCTTTTGGGATTGAGGACATTCACGAAGGGATTGCAACCTCAGGTGTTGTGGCCCTGATCGAGGGGCAGGGTGATGGCCCAACGATTGGGTTGCGCGCAGATATGGACGCGCTGCCGATGGAGGAGATCACAGGATTGCCCTATGCCAGCGAGGTTTCAGGTGCGATGCATGCTTGTGGTCATGATGGGCATACGGTGATGCTGCTTGCTGCGGCGCGGTACTTGGCGGAAACGCGACAGTTTAAGGGG
>CAKMZE010000042.1:4837-7519 GCA_929200295.1 uncultured Alphaproteobacteria bacterium | reverse complement strand
TTTCAGCCTGCCGAAGAAAGCCAAGGTGGCGCGGGTGTGATGGTTGATGAAGGTGTATTAGACCGCTTTGATATATCCGAGATTTATGCACTGCATAACGCGCCGGGAACGCCCGTGGGGCAGTTTTACACAACGCCGGGGCCGATCATGGCGGCGGTGGATGAGATTAAAATCCAGATCAAAGGGAAAGGCGGGCATGGGGCGATGCCCCATGAAACCATTGATCCGATTGTGGCAGCAGTGAGCATTGTGCAAGCGATCCAGACGATTGCGAGCCGCAATCATTATGCTTTTGATGAACTGGTGATTTCGGTGACGCAAATCCATGCGGGATCGGCTGATAATGTGATCCCTGATACCGCATGGATCAATGGGACTGTGCGGACCTTTGATAAAAACGTGCAAGAGATGGTCAAAACCCGACTCGCAGAGATTGTCGCGGGGCAGGCGCAAAGCTTTGGTGTGACGGCCGAACTGGCGTATGAGGTCGGATATCCCGCAACGATCAATGATCCGCAAAAGACGGTGTTCGCGGCAGATGTGGCGCGTGAGATCGCAGGCAATGCTGGTGTGAATGCACAAGCAGGCCCTGAAATGGGGGCAGAAGATTTTGCTTATTTTCTTGAGAAATGTCCCGGTGCCTATCTCTTTATCGGCAATGGCGAGAGCGCGGGGCTGCATCACCCGGCCTATGATTTCAACGATGAAACAGCGGTTGCTGGGGCCTCATTCTTTGCGCGGCTGGTTGAACGAAGCTTGCCGCTGAAATGAGGTGATCCAACGGAGCGCGACCGCGCATTTTTTATCTAACACATGGCGAGGCGACGCTTAAGTTTCGATAGGGTTGCGCGGGCTGTGAGCGAGACCTTGACCGCTCAGCTATGGCAGTGTCAGGTAGTGCAAACGGCAGGAGAATGCGAATGGGATTAGATGATGCGAAAACGCAAGTGGATGTCGCGTTTTCACGGCGCGAAAGACGCGGGCTTGCCTATGAAAACGCCTTTGGTGGGGCGACATCGTTTATGCGCCGGACCTATACCAAGGATTTGACAGGGTTTGATCTGGCTGTGACGGGCGTGCCGTTTGATCAGGCGGTGACCAACCGGCCTGGCGCGCGCTTTGGTCCCCGCGCGATCCGCGAGGCGTCAGCTTTACAACCCTTTGATCCGCCTTATGGGTGGGATGGGTTTGATCCTTTATCGGAATTTTCAATTATTGATTACGGTGATCTTGCCTTTGATTACGCGCATACGCCTAGTTTCCCCGGGCTGCTACAGGCCCATATTGCGGGGATCATCGAAAAGGGGCCGGGCACGATCACATTTGGGGGCGATCACTTTATTACATTGCCGATATTGCGCGCTTATGCGGAAAAATTTGGACCGCTATCTGTTGTGCAATTTGATGCGCATTCAGATCTTTGGCCTGATGATGACCCGGACCGGATCGATCATGGGACATTTATGTATAAGGCGGTGAAGGCTGGGATCGTGGATGTCACCCGCTCTGTTCAGGTGGGGATCAGGACGGAGTGTGATGATTATCTTGGCATGCCTTACATTGATGCGCGTAGCGTGCATGAGCGTGGGTCGGCTTATGTTGCGGATCAAATTAAGGAACGGGTGGGTGCGCACCCCACATATGTAACCTTTGATATT
Source organism: uncultured Alphaproteobacteria bacterium (assembly GCA_929200295.1). Taxonomy (GTDB): domain Bacteria; phylum Pseudomonadota; class Alphaproteobacteria; order Rhodobacterales; family Rhodobacteraceae; genus Yoonia. The sequence continues at coordinate 5,861 of CAKMZE010000042.1, read as the reverse complement.
GATGCGCTTGACCCGGCCTTTGCGCCCGGCACCGGCACGCCCGTGTGGGGCGGCTTGGCCTCTTGGCAGGCAGCGGCGCTTCTGCGGGATATTGCGGGTATTCATGTGGTGGGGGCAGACGTGGTCGAGGTCGCCCCGGCCTATGATACAACCGGGGTAACTGCGATTGCCGCCGCGCATATCGCGATGGAGCTTTGCTGTCTTGCGCTTTGGAATAAAAGGGAAAAGTAAATGCCAAATATGCCAATATCCGGGAATGATCTGGCGCGATTTTCTGGACCACAAAGTTTTATGCGTTTGCCAGAGGTGGCCACTGCAGAGGGTTTAGACGTCGGATTTATCGGTGTGCCAATGGATATTGGCACGTCATGGCGATCTGGGACACGATTTGGCCCCAAACAGCTGCGCCAAGAAAGCGCGATGATCCGGCCCTATAATATTCAAACTGGGGCAGCACCCTTTGACGCGCTGCAATGTGCGGATCTGGGGGATATTGCGATCAACACCTTTAGCCTTTCCGATACAATCGCCCGCATTACGGCCGCCTATGATGCGCATCTGGCCTATGACGTGATCCCGATGGGGCTGGGGGGTGATCATAGCATGACCTTGCCCATATTGCGTAGCATCGCGAAAAAGCATGGGCCTGTCGCATTGGTGCATATTGATGCCCATGCGGATGTAAACGATGAGATGTTTGGTGAGCGTGAAACCCATGGCACAGTTTTTCGGCGGGCCTATGAAGAAGGGCTGATCACCGCCGATAAGGTGTTTCAAATCGGGTTGCGCGGCACAGGCTACACGGCGGATGATTTTACAGAAGCAGCTGGATGGGGGTTTCAACAATATTTGGCGCCTTCACTTTGGCACAAGAGCCTTGCCCCATTAGCATCTGAGATAAAAGAAAAAATAGGCGATCAAAAAACCTATATTACATATGATATCGATAGCCTCGATCCAAGTTTTGCCCCTGGCACCGGCACGCCTGAGATCGGCGGTTTGACAACCATGCAAGCGATGGAGC
>CAKMZE010000042.1:0-4827 GCA_929200295.1 uncultured Alphaproteobacteria bacterium | reverse complement strand
CGATGGAGCTGATCCGTGGGTTAAACGGGCTTAATATCGTGGGCTGCGATTTGGTTGAGGTATCGCCGCCCTATGACCCAAGCGGGAATACAGCGCTTGTTGGGGCGAATATCATGTTTGAAATGTTATCGATTTTGCCGGGCGTTCAGTATCGCTAGGGTGTGAGGTGTAAAAGATGGCGATCTGGCTGACTTTTGGGTTCGTTTTTGGCGCGTTATTTGTGCTGATGATAACCATCCGCATGGCGCGGGTGGATATCACCCAATGGCACATCATGCCTGAACCCAACGCAAGTGGTTTTCATGTGATGCCACATGGGGTGCATGCCGTGGTGCCGATAAAGGCTAGGCAAGAGGATGTCATCGCCGCGGTACAAGATATTGCGCGGCACACCCCACGCACACGTGTGATTGCGGGCGGTGTTTCTGAAGGTAAAGTGACGTTTGAAACGCGGTTACGCGTGTTTGGCTTTCCAGATTATACAACGGTCGCCACCGCGCAATCTAAAGGCCAGGACGTTCTTATGATACATGCGCGCTTGCGGTTTGGCCGCAAGGATTTTGGCGTGAACGCCGCACGTGTGCAGAACTGGCTATCGCAATTAGATGCTGTCGTGCTGCGGTCTTAAATACGCATGCTCTTGACCATACCGTTTAGATCAGCCACTTCATCCTTATGATTGCAGCTGAGAAAATTGATCAGATTATCGACCGTTTCCAATTCCTTGAGGCGAAAATGGCCCAAGGCGATTTAGGTAGCGAAATGGTCACGCTTGCCCGTGAATATGCCGAGCTAAAGCCTGTTGTTGAAACGGTCAGCGCCTACCGCACCCTCTTGGTCGAGATTGATGACGCCGAAGCCATGCTCAAAGACCCTGAGATGAAGGAAATGGCAGAAGAAGAACTGCCAGATTTACGCGCAGCACTTGCTGCATCTGAGGAAGAGGTGCAGCTTGCGCTTTTGCCCAAGGATGCCGCCGACGCGCGACCTGCTATGCTCGAGATCCGGCCGGGGACGGGTGGTGATGAGGCCTCGCTTTTTGCGGGGGATTTGCTGCGTATGTATCAGCGCTATGCTGAGGCCCAGGGCTGGAAGTTTGAAATTTTAGAAGAATCACAAACAGAGCTGGGCGGGGTAAAAGAGGTCGTCGCGCGTATTGCCGGTGATGGTGTCTTTGCAAAGATGAAATACGAAAGCGGCGTGCACCGCGTGCAACGCGTGCCTGAGACGGAAAGCGGCGGGCGTATTCATACCTCGGCAGCAACGGTTGCTGTCCTGCCCGAGGCCGAGGATGTGGATGTGCAGATTAACCCCAGTGACCTGCGCATTGATACGATGCGCGCGTCAGGTGCGGGAGGGCAGCATGTGAACACAACAGATAGTGCTGTGCGTATTTTGCATGTGCCTACAGGGATTATCGTCGTTTCTGCCGAGAAATCGCAACACCGCAACCGCGAGATTGCGATGCAGGTGCTGAAAACCCGGCTCTTTGATCGTGAACGACAAAAAGTGAATGACGAACGTTCGGCAGATCGCAAAAGCCAAGTGGGGTCGGGGGACCGTTCTGAACGGATCAGGACATATAATTTCCCGCAAGGGCGGATGACAGATCACCGCATCAATCTGACGCTTTATTCTTTGGCGCAGGTGATGGGTGGGGATTTGGATGAAACCATTGCAGCGCTGACTGCTGATGCCCAAGCGACATTGCTCGCAGAAATGAGCGCATGATCGGGCAGGATCTGCTGCGTGACGCAGTGCTGCGTCTCAAAGAGGCCAGTGTCGAAGACCCATTGCGAGACGCAAGACGGCTTTTTGCGCATGCATTGGGTATTGATGCATCGCGTTTGACGATGCACTTACATGACCCTGTTTCAGAGGAAAATTGTACTAAATTTCAGACACTTATCACGCGCCGTGTCCGCCGCGAACCTGTATCACATCTCACAGGTACGCGCGCATTTTATGGACGTGACTTTTATGTCAGCGCAGATGTACTGGACCCGAGACCGGAGACAGAAACTCTTATCGAGACCGCGCTAACCGTACCGTTCGAGCGTGTTTTGGATTTGGGAACAGGGTCTGGCTGTGTGTTGGCGACGTTGCTTTGCGAACGTGAGGATAGCCATGGGCTTGGGACGGACATATCCCAAGCCGCCCTTTCCATTGCTGAGCGGAATTTGTCTGCCCATCAGGTGATGGGCCGCACACAGTTATATGCGGGCAGGTGGTATGATGCATTGCCAAGTGCCACCGCTCCTTTTGATCTGATCGTCAGCAACCCGCCATATATTGCTTTGAACGAGATGGATACGCTCGCGCCTGAGGTGCGAGATTTCGAACCGCGGATCGCACTGACAGATGAGGGCGATGGGTTAGAGGCTTACCGCGCCATTCGCCGCTCTGCCGCGCAGTATCTAAAGCATAGTGGATGGCTCATGGTTGAAATCGGGCCGACCCAAGCGGATGCTGTGATGCGCTTGATGCAGGATGCAGGATTGGTGAATATAGCGAAACTACCCGATCTTGACGGGCGGGACCGTGTGATTAAAGCCCAAAACCCGAGCAAAATCGCATGAATTCTATACGGTTGTAAATTTTAGCTTGCTCTACGCGTAATCTCATGCTTTCAGTAGCCATATTGAGAACATCGCAATCTGCCTGCGCGTTCTTAGATAGCCAAAAAATCTGGTCATTCTTAACCGCATGATTATGCGATAGACCTATAAAAGCCAAAGAGCTTGACGAAAGCACATTCATGAGATCATCAAAGTCACGGTCGCGGGGCAATAAGAACCGCAATAATCGCCCCTCTGGCGGAAATATTATTAATCGGGTGTTCGATAGTAACGGACCCGACGGCAAAGTACGTGGTACGCCACAGCAAATTATTGAAAAATACAATCAGTTGCACCGTGATGCGCAACTATCTGGCGACCGGGTTAATGCTGAAAACTTTGCCCAACATGCCGAGCATTATTTACGGATGTTAGGCGAGGCCCAGCGCGAAGTCGAAAAGGCGCGGGTTGAGCAAGAAGAAAAGAACCGTGAACGTCAGGCGGAACGTGATCGTGAGCGTCAGGAACGCCTGAAAGCCCAAGAAACGGCTGCAAGTGATCCTGCGACAATGGACCAACCTGATGTTGCGATTGTAAGCGATCCTGTTGGTGGCGATGATGGAACTGGTCTGGTCGAAACACCAGAGGCCAAGCCTGTCGAAAAACCACGCAAACCGCGTGCGCGGCGCCCGAAAAAGGAAGCAACGGTTGAAAGCGCTGCACCCGAGGCGCCAGACGCACCAGAGGCCGCTGAATAAACACACCGAGCGTTATGATTTGGCGTGATCCAAGCTGCGTGCAAGCGCGCAAAACCCTTCGATAGGGATTTGCTCTGCGCGTTCTGTGGGTTTTATACCTGCGGCGATCAGATGATCCTCAATCTCGGGGCTGAGCGATTTCAAGGCTGAGCGCAACATCTTGCGCCTTTGATTAAACCCTGCGGCCACAACCTTGCTGAGTGTATTGGCATTTGCTTCAAATCGCGGGGCGGGCAGGGCGGTGATGTGCACCACAGCCGAGCTGACCTTGGGCGGTGGTGAAAACGCCTCGGGCGGGAGATCAAGCACGATCTGCGGGGTCGCACGCCATTGCGCAAGAACAGCAAGCCGCCCGTAGGCTTTGTTGCCGGGCTGTGCCACGATACGCTGTGCCACCTCGCGCTGGAACATCAATGTCAGGCTTTCCCAAAACGGCGGCCAATGCTCAGGCGTGAGCCATCGCACCAATAGCTCTGTCCCGACGTTATAGGGCAAGTTCGCCGCGATTTTAATCGGCTGCGACAGATGCGCATAAGGATCGATCTGGAGCGCATCACCGTTGATCGTCTCTAACCGCCCGGGATAAGCGGCTGCAATCTCGGCTAGGGCCGCCATGCAACGCGGGTCTTTTTCAATTGCAACGACACGGCGCGCGCCTTCTGCAAGAAGCCCACGCGTGAGCCCCCCGGGGCCGGGGCCGATCTCGAGTATATCTGCATTAGACAGATCGCCCGCAAGACGCGCAATCTTTGCCGTCAGGTTTAAATCGAGCAGAAAGTTCTGTCCAAGCGATTTCTTAGCGGCGATCCCGTGGTGTTCAATCACCTCGCGTAATGGGGGGAGCTGATCAATCATTAGCGTGAGATGCCGCTTTATTCTGTGCAATCTGAGCTGCCATGCGCAGCGCTGCGATCATTGATGATGGGTCCGCCTTATCTTGTCCTGCAATATCAAACGCGGTCCCATGATCTGGCGAGGTGCGGATATAAGGAAGCCCTAATGTGATATTCACCCCGCCTGCGAAATCCAAGGTTTTAATCGGGATCAGGGCCTGATCATGATACATACAAACAGCCACATCATACCGCGCCCGCGCTGCGGCGTGAAATAACGTATCAGCTGGGTGAGGCCCGGAAATATCCATTCCTTCTTGGCGTAAGGCGTTGAGAACAGGTGTAATAAGCTCTTGCTCTTGCATCCCCATTTTGCCATCTTCACCTGCATGGGGGTTTAGACCCGCCACTGCGATCCGGGGCGATGTTAGGCCAAATTGCCGTCTCAGGCTTGCATGCGTAATGAGCAGCGTGTCAGTAAGCAGCTGCGCTGTGAGCGTATCGGGCACTTGCGCGAGCGGGATATGAATTGTTGTTGGAACGACCCGAAGCTCATCACAAGCGAGCATCATAACGACCCGTTCAACATCACTGAGTGCGGCCAGAAATTCGGTATGTCCGGGATAAGGAAAATCAGCGCCATCAATCAGCGCAGCCTTATGAAGCGGTGCGGTGCAC
>CAKMZE010000041.1 GCA_929200295.1 uncultured Alphaproteobacteria bacterium | reverse complement strand
ACGGGAATGTTTTCTCGGTGTAATTCGCGAAATTGATCGCACTTCGGTCGATGACCTGACCGCGATTATTAATGATTTGCAAATGTTGCACAGCGTTACGATTGCGTTGGATCTGTGGGAGATATTCGCGCGTGGTGATCGAGCGTGGCACATACCAGCTCGGGTTGATGACCATATGCTCCATCATATCAGAAAACTCTGGGCTCTGCCGATCATCATCACCCGCCCCAATGACCGCACGGGTGGAAAACGTCACTAAATCATGGTCAACGATGGTCGCCGAGAAATCCGTGAGGTTCACCCAGACATGGCGATCACCACGTGGCATATTGGTCCAGCGCTCACGCTCCATCGCGACGACAACAGATTGTAGCCGTTCTGTCAGAGACACATTCAACTGATCACGCGTGACTTCACCAACTGTGCCATCGGGGCTCAATCCATGGGCTTGCTGAAAATTCAACACTGCATTCACGATCTGATCATCATAGTCTTGCGAGACGGTTCTTTGTAAATACTCCATTGAGATCAGCTTATTACGCAGCGCAATCACATGCCGACCTGAATGCCCAGACTGGAGCTTTCCACTGCGCAGCTCGGGCCCCCAACCGCCTTGTGCGATCAATGCCTCAAGTCGCATTTTCTCACGCATGAGGCGCGAATACTCTGGGCTTTGTGGCGCGAGGCTATGGAAAAATGCGATCGGTTCCGCGCCAATGAAGTCTGATAATAGTTGATACCGATCGCGCAGCTGTACTGTGCGTACGATATGGCTATCCACCTCAGACGGTGTCAAAAGTCCGGTTTGAATATCGCGCGCATATTGCAAAAAGAGCTGGCTTAAACCCACCTCAAGCCGCCCCTGTTCGGCGGGTGTTTTGGCATCTTCCATCAGGAGACGCACCGTATTGATCTCATACCGGGCCAATGGCAAGCCATGTGCTAAAACATCGGAAAAAGCGTTTAATAATGCACGCCTACGCTGTAAATCCTCGGACCGCGTCCAGATACCCTCAAAGCCGCGCTCCCGGTAAAACCGTGCAAGATCTGAATCACGCGCGGCGGTTTCTGCAACCGCCTGACGGAACGCCGTAACCTGTGATGCCGCCATCGTTGGAAAACCCAACGCCGCGATAGATCCAATCGCCTGCGCCGTAAATTGGCGTCGCGTATAATTAACATTTTGAGACACGTCATTCTCCACTAGATATTGGTTGGCATAATGCATCGCCACACCACATCTGCTTAATCACATTTTCGTATAGGATTCCGCAAGCGGCATTTGTTGCCCATATAGCGCGGGCCAAGTTAACCTAACGTCATAAATTGCTCACATATTGCGCAAAAAACCGCCGATTTCAGAGTATTAACCTTAACAAGATAAACAAATGCTTGGTTGGCGAATCAAGTTGTGCCATAAGAATGCTATGCATTTCGGGCAATTTGCACTTTCGCTGACAACGTTTGGCGAATTAATACTTCGGGGCAGGCACAAGAGAATGACTATTCAAAACTCTACAAATACATCCCGACGCGGATTTTTGCTTGGCGCTTTTGCCGCGACAGCCGTATCAGCCGCACCGACTTATTCGAATGCGGCAGGCTTTCTCAGAGGTGGCGGTGACATACGTCGCTTGCGCATCTTTTCTGGGCGCACTGGCGAGCGGCTCGATGCGATTTACTGGATTGATGGCGAATACATCGCCAATTCCATCAGTGAGATTAATCTGTTTATGCGTGATTGGCGCACGGGCGGATCCATTCAAATTGATACACGCACCATTGATATTATGGCCGCGGCACATCGTTTGATGGACACAAGCCAACCTTATCAACTTTTGTCTGGTTATCGGTCACCTCAGACCAATGCATTATTGCGTAGCAGGTCCTCTGGTGTTGCAAAGCGGTCTTTGCATATGACAGGAAAAGCTGCTGACTTGCGTTTGGATGGGCGTTCAACATTGCAGATGTCACGTGCAGCGCAATCTTGTCGTGCAGGTGGTGTTGGTCGCTATTCGGGATCAAACTTTGTGCATATGGATTGCGGTCCAGTGCGGTCTTGGCGCGGCTAAAGCCCGCAGACCTACAAAACCTTCTCTTTTCGTGATGCGCATTGCTGGCAAAGCGACTACGATCATTCAAAATTTATAGGAGAGTATGATGTCCGATATCACACGGATCGAACCCGGCGCACGCATGTCACAAGCTGTTGTTCACAATAGCGTTGTCTATTTAGCGGGACAGGTGGCTTCCGAGGGTGCAAGCGTCACGGTTCAAACCCAAGAGATCCTCGCCAATGTTGATCGTCTCTTAGCCGAAGCGGGCAGCGATAAAACAAAATTGCTCACCACGCAGATCTGGGTTGCTGACATCGCCGATTTTGCGGAAATGAATGACGTTTGGGATGCGTGGGTCGCACCCGGGGCTGCACCCGCACGCTGGACCGGCGAATCAAAACTCGCCAAGCCCGGTTTCAAGGTTGAAATCATCGTCACCGCTGCCGTATGACCCCCTTTTTGACCCCGCTTTCAGCCAGCCAACTCTTGGCTGAAGGCATCCCTGCCCCTTGGGCCTATGGAATGGCCGACCGGGTTCGCTTTGGCGAGATTGATGTTCTTGGGCATGTGAATAACGCCGCTTACCTGCGTTGGTTTGAAAACCTGCGTATCCATTATTTTCGCGACTATGGCATCGATGATTATGAGGGCACAGCGCCCAAGATCGTGCTACGTAACCTGACGCTCGATTTCAAAGCCGAGGTCAAGCTGAACGACCCCTATATCATCACCGGGCGCACAGTCGAAATGCGCAACAGCAGCTTTACGATGCATTACGGTGTCTTTGTGCGCGGCGCACTGACGACCACAGGCACTGCCGTGATCGTGTCATTGAACGCAGATAATAGTAAACGCGCGTTGCCTGCTGAGCTGAAAGAACGCTTTGTCGCGAAAGATCAGGCGCAACAACGATAGCGTTCAAAGACCGTGGGACTGTAGAAAAGCAACGAGGCTGGCTGTTGATCCATCTTTATCATCAACCGATGCCTTGCCCTCAACAACAGGCTGTAGCGCAGTGGCGAGCTCTTTACCCAGCTCCACACCCCATTGATCATAGGAATTGATCCCCAAAACGATCCCTTCGACAAACACACGGTGCTCATAAAGCGCAATGATTTGACCTAAAACAAATGGTGTAAGCTGCGGGTAGCTGAGCGTTATTGATGGGCGGTTTCCAGAAAACACGCGGTGTGCGGCTTGACGCTCTAGCTCCGCGCCATCAAATTTATCTGCAATCTTCGCACGGGCCTCATCATGAGTGCGGCCCTTCATCAGTGCCTCGGATTGCGCAAGACAATTCGCCACCAAGAGCTGATGTTGGTGATGCAAATCATCCTCATGCCCACGTGCCGCAACCAGAAACTCGGTTGGGATCACACGGGTGCCTTGGTGGATGAGTTGATAAAACGCATGCTGCCCGTTTGTGCCCGGCTCCCCCCAGACAACAGGGCCGGAATGATAAGCAAGCGCTTGACCATCCATCGCGACACCCTTGCCATTGCTTTCCATTTCAAGCTGTTGAAGGTAGGCAGGTAAGCGATTGAGATTATTATCATAAGGCAAAACGGCACGTGTTGCATATCCACAGATTTGATTGTGCCATATGCCAACGCAAGCTAGGATAACGGGCAGATTTTCATGCCACTCCGCAGATTGGAAATGCACATCCATCACCTGACCACCACGCAGAAACGCACGAAATGCATCAGGCCCAATCGCGATCATGAGCGACAGGCCAATTGGCCCCCACATAGAATATCGCCCACCGACCCAATCTTCAAAACCAAACACGCGCTCTGCCGTGATCCCAAAGGCCGCTGTTTTATCAGCGGCTGTAGAGAGTGCGGCGAACTGCGCGGCAGGAGATGTGACCTCAGCTGACATCCAGTCATACGCTGTGCGCGCATTGGTCATCGTCTCAATTGTGGTAAATGTCTTTGACGCGACGATAATTAATGTCGTCTGCGGGTCACATGTGCGCAGCACATCTGCGATATCCGCCGGATCAACGTTGCTCACAAAATGGCAGCGCGGCCCATTGTGATAGGGCGAAAGTGCGCTCACTGCCATCGCAGGCCCCAAATCAGAGCCACCAATGCCGATATTCACCACATCCGTGATCGGACCGCCCTGCCCCTGAAAACGCCCATCGCGGATGTCGTTTGCAAAGCTCTCCATACGCGCAAGCGTCGCAAGCACATCTGGCATGACATCCACACCATCAACCACCACAGGCCCGCCATCAAGATTGCGCAAGGCTGTGTGAAGGACGGCACGACCTTCGGTTTCATTGATCGCTTGCCCCGAGAACATCGCAGCGCGTTTTTCTGCGACGCTTGTTTCTTCGAGAAGCGCAAAAAGCGCGGCACGGGTATCAGCATCAATATTCGTCTTAGCATAATCAAGCCGCATATCCCCTGCTGACGCAGCAAAATCCGCCGCACGCGCGGCATCGAGCATTGTCTCAAACCGGCGATCTTTGACGCGTTTATATTGCGTCTTTAGCGCATCCCACATTTATGCCTCCGCCCAGTGTACGATTGATCCAGAGAGCACAGCTGCGATCGGTGCCTCATCAGGTGACAGCGATTGCGCTTGCTCCAATGCGGCCCGTTTTTCAGGGCCGATAATGACAATATGACGTCGAATAGCCGATTTCAGCACCTGCGCAGAAAGGGTCACCCGCGGCTCAGGCGCGCCGGGTGCGCGCATTGGCACCACGATATCCGCCCCATGCAGCGCGTCGTACAAGCGATCCGCACCGGGAAAGATCGAGGCCGTGTGCATATCAGCGCCCATCCCAAGCAACATCACATCGATGGGCAACACAGCACTTAACCCCATTGAAATCGCGGCAAGCCCTTCTTCTGGGGTTGGGGTATCTGCATAGAGCGGTAAATATTGCGCATGCGCCGCGCGCCCTGTCAGCAGTCTTTCGCGGATCAATTTCGTGTTTGATCTGTCAGATGTTTCGGGCACCCAGCGTTCGTCAGTCAGCAAAACCGAAACCCGATCCCAAGCCAGATCAGCGGCGCAAAGCGCATCAAACACAGGCCCCGGTGTTGTCCCACCCGGCACCGCAAATGAGACCTGATCATGCGTCAAAAGCGCATTCTTAATATCCCCAGCCAAGGTTTGTGCGAGATCGATCATCATCATCTCACTGTCAGGATATACATTCAGTTCCATGGTATTATCCTTTGATATCACGCCATTTTCTATTATCGCGATGCATGAGCAATAGCGCATCCTCGGGTCCGTTTGATCCCGCATCATAGGTTTTTGGCACATCATGGCGTGCTTCCCAACCCGCGATTAGTGGGTCGGTCCACGCCCATGCGGCCTCGACCTCGTCACCGCGCATAAATAGCGTTTGGTTGCCACGGATCACATCCATGATCAAACGCTCATAAGCATCGGCAACATCAGCGGCGTCATCGCCTAAAGCATCCGCAAATGTCATATCAAGCGGCACATCAATCAGGCGCATACCACCCGGCCCCGGTTCTTTGATCGTGACCTGAAGGTCCATGCCTTCGTTGGGTTGCAACCGAATTGACAGGATATTGCGATGCGTTGCCCCATCATCGCCAAAGATCGAATGGCCGAGGTCCTTAAACACAACCGTGATTTCTGACACGCGTGATTTCATACGCTTGCCAGTGCGCAGGTAAAACGGCACCCCGGTCCAGCGCCAATTCGCGATATGGCATTTGATCGCGACAAAGCTTTCGGTGAACGATTTGGGGTTGCTCGCGTCTTCGCGGTAGCTCGGGCCATCCGCGTTTGCATCATATTGACCGCGCACGATGTGATGTGGTGCAACGGGTTCTAAGGCTCTGATGACCTTTAGCTTTTCATCACGCACGGCATCCGCGCCAAACTGGCTAGGCGGTTCCATCGCGATCAAGCACAAGAGTTGCATCAAGTGATTTTGCACCATATCGCGCATCGCGCCAGATTTATCATAATACGCACCGCGCCCACCAACGCCCACGGTTTCCGCAACCGTGATTTGGATGTGATCGACGTAATGGTTGTTCCAAAGCGGCTCGAATAGCACATTGCCAAATCTCACCGCCATGAGGTTTTGCACAGTCTCTTTGCCAAGGTAATGATCAATGCGGTAGATTTGATCCTCGTTAAAATGCGCCGCTAATGTCGCGTTCAGTGCCTTCGCGCTCTCTAGATCACGGCCAAAGGGCTTTTCCACTACAATGCGGCTCTCGGCCGTTGCAATCTTAAACCGGTGCAGACGCTCTGCAAGATCACCAAAAAGCGACGGGGCAACAGAGAAGTAAAACGCCTTTACCACATTATCGCGCATCATACCCGCGAGCGTGTCCCAGCCTTTGTCGCCCATGGCATCAATGGCCACATAATCAAGCTGGGCGAGAAAGACTTCTAGGCCCGCAGTGTCTTCCTTTTCATCGCCACCAAACTCTGCAATCGCGTCACGCACGAGGGTTTGATATGCGGCGCGGTCCATATCAGCGCGCGCAGCCCCGATAATCCGCGATGTTGCGGGCATTTGCTCTGCAATGAAGCGGCGAAATAGACCGGGCAGGATTTTGCGGCGCGCAAGGTCCCCGGTGCCGCCGAAAATCACCAGATCAAAATCTTCGACGGGAATGACACGTGAAACCATAAGTTCGCTCTCTCTTGGGTGTTAGCGCTAACTGCGAGCTAACATATATGTAAAATACATGTCCATGCTCGACATGTGCAAAAGCTGAAATTCTTATATCCCAACATTTCGCCGATTACGGCTCAAGCTCTGCATCCCAATATAAGAAATCAACCCAGCTTTCATGCAGATGATTTGGAGGAAACTTGCGCCCGGTATTACGAAGTGCCTCAGCCGCGGGCTGGCGTGGCGGACGGCGCAATGTCAAACCAGAACGCTGCAATGCCTTTGCCCCTTTGCGCAGGTTGCACGGGCTACAGGCCGCAACAACGTTTTCCCAAGATGTGACCCCCCCTGCCGCGCGCGGGACGACATGATCAAAGGTCAGCTCACCCCTTGCACCACAATACTGGCAGCGAAACTCATCACGTAAAAACAGATTAAACCGGGTGAATGCGACCCGTTTCTGCGGTTTCACATAATCGCGCAGCACCACAACGCTTGGGATCTTGATCTCTGTCGAGGGGCTATGCACAACTTCATTGTACTCCGCGATGATATCCACACGGTCAAGCCAGGCTGCTTTCACGGCCTCCTGCCATGGCCACAACGACAAGGGATAATAGGAAAGTGGACGGTAATCCGCGTTTAATACCAGCGCAGGAAAATGCCTAAGTGCACCGGGTTCATGGGTAAATTCGCTTCTAAAATCACTACTCATACGACTAAAAAATCCCTGCCCTGATGCCGCCCGGCCCAGAGCGGGAGCCCCGCTCGGCCGCTTATGGAAAACTATATCTTGGGTTTTTCAAAGGGCAAGCCCTGTATATAGAATTTAAGGCATTTCATAAGGCCCAGAAACCGTAACCTCTTCGCTGGGCGGTTAACCTATCGCGACCTTGGCCCGCCCGGCGTCTTTGGCCAGATACAAAGCTTTGTCGGCTTTCCCTAGGATAGTGGAAATATCCTCGCCCTGTTTTGCAGAGGCCACGCCAACTGAATTGGTGACATTCATTGGGTGAAGTGCTTCATCGACGATCAATTTGATCCCTTGTGTAAATGCCTCGCCCAGTTCATGCGCCGCATCCAATGATGTCGACGGCAAGAGAACAGCAAACTCTTCTCCTCCTAAACGCCCTAGCGTGCCTTTTTCCCCCACAAGTGCGTTTAATGTCTTGGCCATTTCGATCAGGCATTTATCACCAGTGGCATGGCCAAACTGGTCATTTATAGATTTGAAGTGATCTACATCCACCATCAAAAGCACAGCATCACCTGTTTGCAATATCCGCTCGGCTTTTTCAAAAAAACCACGGCGGTTGAGGAGTTTGGTCATAATATCTGTACGCGCCGAGTTTGATAACCTACGTTGCAATTTCATTTGATAAAGCAGCATCCATTGTGAAATGACCAAGAACGGCGACACCGCAAGCAAGCCGATTAATACATGCTGCCAAACTGGTGCTGAGGGCAGCAGCCCAAATATGCCAAGTAAAGATATGTACAGCCCAAGATAAGCGGATGTCCAAAAGACAAAACCACTGAGGAACCGGCTCATAGATGTGGGTGCGAAAAACCTGATCAAAAAGCGTATCATCGTGACAGCGTATTACTGATCCGATGTAAACTGATGGTGAATCGGCACGAGGGATCGGCCTCTTTTTCTTCCGCACATATCGCCATTTAACACTCTTTACACAACAAACTCACAACACAATAGATGTATAGGCGTGTATGTTAACCAAGTCCAAGCCTATCTCGCATGAAGGCCAAGGCAACCTGCAACCCATCAGGCGCAATCCCATGGGCTGTACCCTTCATAATATGCGCATACACATCGCTCCACCCGGCCTCTTGCAATGCTTCGGCAGCCTGCGGCAATGATTGCGGTGGCACGACATCATCCTGATCCCCATGGATCAGTAATACAGGCGGGCGCGACACGACCTCATCTTGTAATAGCTCAGGCTCAAGCAAACGGCCGGAAAAGGCCGCAATACCTGCCACCGGGTCTTCGCGGCGTGGCAAAACGTGCAAAGCCATCATCGTACCTTGTGAGAACCCCAGTACAAAGACCTGCTCTGGCAGCAAATCCTCATCAACCATCACCCCATCAAGAAATGCATTGAGATCATCGGCCGCACGCATCAGCCCAGCACGCGATTCTTCCTCGGATGAGCCATCAATCCATGGAAACGGAAACCATTGAAACCCCATAGGTGCGCCTGCGCAGGCCTCGGGCGCATCGGGTGCTAAGAAAAGCGTATCTGGTAAATGTTCCGCCAGCGGGTCAGCCAGCCCCAGCAAATCTGCCCCATTCGCCCCATATCCATGCAGGAAAATAACAGCCGAACGCATTTCTCCTGATAGCGGTTCGCGACGTCCTGCATTCAGCGCTCGGGTCATGTGTCGTATCCTTTGATGTTTCTTTTATGGGTAATCCGCCAAGGAAAATCTTACAACCGCCCAAGATACTGGCGTGTGAAATCTGCATAGCCATCTGCGGTCACTTTGAGATAGGCGCGCATTTTCATATGAAGGCGCGGTAATTGATGAAACGGCACCTGCGGACATACGTGATGCTCAGTATGATATGGCATATTCCATGCGAGAAACCGTATAAGCCGTGACGTGAATATAGTGCGCGTGTTGGCAAACATGTCAGATGTATAAGGGCAATCCCCATGCTCGGCCAAAAGGTACAGCCGTAAAAACGGCTGTCCAAGCAGCGCGGGAACAATCCAAACCCATATAAGAATTGGGTTTACAGAGCTAAACAAGGCGATGAGACCATATAGAGCAAACATCATCCGGGCCTCGCGCTCAGCGCTTCGTTTCATGCGCGCTCCTAAATAGTCAGGGTCTTCGCGGCCTAGACAAAGGCGGAGAAGCACACGCAACTGCGCGATCCATGTCGGCACACCCGAAATATGCCAGAGCCAGTCTCTGCGTGACTTTATAGGATTTGACGCCAGTTCCGGGTCTTTCCCGGGGATATTTGTCCAGCGATGATGCGCCATGTGGAACGCGCAAAACCAGCTAAACGGGAGCAGCAGAAACACCCCCGAAAGGCGACCAAAAAACGTGTTTAACCAAGAGCTTGTAAACGGTGTTTGATGCGTGGCCTCATGCGCCAGCGTAAAAAGAAATATGATCAAAACACCCTGCAAAGGGAGCAATAAAGGCCACAAAGGGGCCTTTATGGCGATCATTGTGCCAACACAGGCAATCGCTCCAAAATGAATGAGCGCATGACGCAAACCATGCCAATTGCTGGTTTCCAACAGCTCTTGCCGTGTTTGATCCGGCAGCGAGGCTAAAAAATCCTTGTGATCCATTACGCAACCCCTTCGCGCGCATTCATCACGCGGTAATAGGCCCAGAGCGCCCGTGCGGCGACCGATCGCCAAGGTGACCAGCTTTCAGCGATGGCGCGCATCTCTTTTTCGGTGGGGCGTTTTGGTAAATCTAGCGCGACGCGCGCGGCCTCTTGTAATGCCAAATCACCATGGGCAAAGACATCTGCGCGGCCCAATGAAAACATCGCGTAGATTTCAGCGGTCCACGTGCCGATCCCTGGCTGTTTGATCAATGTTGCGATTACGTCATCGCTGGGTGTGTCATGCAATGCGGCATAATCGATATCCGCTTGTGCGAGCGCGCGTGCATATTTTTGTTTTGGTCGGCTTAATCCTGCGGCTTGTAAATCTTCATCTGTCGCAGATTGCATCACAATGCGATCTGAAAGCTTTGCCGCGTCAACCCGTCCCCAAATGGCGTTGGCTGAGGCCACGCTGACCTGCTGACCAACGATTGCATGCAACAATGCGGCAAACCCATCATCGCGCAGCCGCAAAGGCAAAGCCCCCGTTTGATCTAAAATTTGCGCCATGCAAGGGTCATTGGCTTTGAGCCATTCAGCCCCTTCGGCTACACAGGTATCGCTAAAGATACGGCGCTCTTTCACAATGCGCGTGCCCAATCTAATGCCTCGGGCACTGTTGCGACACGCCTCACGGCTGGCATGCGCGGACGTTTGAGCATCAAAACAGGCACACCCATTTCCCGTGCAGCGATCAATTTCGGTTTGCTTGCCTCACCGCCTGCATTTTTAACGATGAGCCAATCAATATCGAGATCACGAAACAGGGATAGCTCACGCTCAACCGAGAACGGCGGCCGCCCAATCAAAAACTCCCCCCCCTCAAACGGAAAAGGCTCTGTTGGTGGGTCGATCAACCGACAAATCACACGGCTACCCTCAAGCCCATTGAATTTTTCAAGCGTATTACGCCCAGTGCCAAGGAAAACCGTTTGCCACTTATGTATATAAAGTGCCGCATCGCTTTCATCTGCGATTTCGGTCCAGTCATCCCCCCCCTCGGGTTCCCATGCAGGACGTAAGAGCTGTAAATACGGAATATTTAACACGGTGCAGACGCGCGCTGTACGATTTGTGATCTGTGAGGCGAATGGATGGGTCGCATCCAATACCGCAGTGATCTGATTTTCATCGAGAAACGCACGAAACCCTGCCTCGCCCCCGAAACCGCCATGGCGGGTTGGCAGTGGCATTTCAACAGGTTCACGTGTCGCACCTGCAAGTGAGATCATCGCATCAATTTTTGCATCAGCCAAGGCGTAGCTTAATTCTTTGGCCTCTGATGTGCCGCCTAAAACGAGCAATGTCATATTAGAGACCTCGGCCATCTGCGCGCGCTATAATAGACCCTTTACGGTCGATGACCACGATATCAAACGTCATATGCTCTCCGAATTGTGCGGTGACTTTTGATAAAGCCTGCGTCGCGATGTTCTCAGCCATTATGTGGCCCGAAATTTCATATGCCTCAAGCGCAGTATGCGCATTTTTTAACCGTGGATCGTGCAATGTGTCTGCAAGTGCATCAAAATCAACTTGTGAGCGTGATGAATGCAGATCAAGCGCCCCTTGCGCGAGTTTGAGCATTTTCCCAATACCACCGCCGATGGTGACATGCGCAATAGGATGCTTTGAAAGATATTTGAGCATACCACCTGCAAAATCACCCATATCCAACATCGCATGATCAGGCAGCTGGTATAGCGATTGTATGGTTTGCTCGGACGTTGCCCCTGTTGTGCCTGCCACATGTGTCAAACCATCCGCACGCGCCACATCAACACCACGGTGTATAGATGCGACCCAAGCGGCACAGGAAAACGGGCGCACAATGCCTGTCGTGCCTAAGATCGACAAACCGCCTTGGATGCCAAGACGCGGATTCCATGTCTTTTGCGCGATCTCACGGCCACCTGGGATCGACAATGTAATCTCAATATCAGGGCTTTGACTGTAGTATGCGGCCATCTCTTGCACGATCGTTTGCATCATCTCGCGTGGGACCGGATTTACCGCAGGTTCACCAACAGGCACTGGCAAGCCCGCCTTTGTAACTGTCCCAACGCCCTCGCCTGCACGAAACACAACACCACCATCAGACGCGGACACCCTGGCAACGATCAGCGCCCCGTGGGTGACATCAGGGTCATCGCCTGCATCTTTGGTGATACCAACGGCGGCCCATCCCTCACCTGCCTCATGATGTGCTAGTGCAAATTCGGGCATTTCGCCGCGTGGCAGCGTGATTTGAACGGATTTTGGGAATGCCCCGCCCCATAGGCGCATCAACGCGGCTTTTGTCGCAGCGGTTGCGCATGCCCCGGTCGTCCATCCGCGCCGAAGATCACCTGTTGGTTTACGTGTCATTAACCTGACTATAGGCTGCATATCAGATGCCGCCAATCCGCAAACATCGGTCGTTTGTCATCTTTCTTTCATCAGGGACTCGCGCCATAAGGAGATATGGCAGATACGATCACACTTCCCAAACATACGTGGCCCGCGCTGGAACCGGGCTGGGTCTGGCTATGTGGTGCAGGACCCGGCGATCCTGGGCTTTTGACGTTGCACGCGGTCAATGCGCTGCGTCAGGCTGATGTGGTGATTTATGATGCGCTTGTCCAAGAAGAAATCCTGTCATGGGCGCCACAAGCCGAGCATATCTATGCAGGAAAACGCGGCGGTAAGCCATCGGCAAAGCAACGCGATATCTCATTGCGACTGGTTGATCTTGCGCGCGCAGGTAAACGGGTTTTGCGCCTAAAGGGCGGTGATCCTTTTGTGTTTGGCCGTGGCGGGGAGGAAGCACAGACACTTGTGCAACATGATATCCCGATCCGCATCATTCCGGGCATAAGTGCAGGGATTGGTGGGCTTGCCTATGCAGGCATCCCTGTGACCCACCGCGATGTGAACCAATCTGTCACATTCGTCACTGGGCATGACCAATCCGGAAACGCAACAGGATCGCTCAATTGGCAAGCAATTTCAGATGGTTCTCAGGTCTTAGTGATCTACATGGGGATGAAACATATCGCCCATATATCAAGCGAGCTTTTGCGCGTTGGGCGCAGCCCGGATGAGCCTGTGGCCGTTGTCACAATGGCCACGACTGAGACCCAAACCGTGCTAGAAACCACGCTTAGCACGGTTGTTGCTGATATTGAGGCCGCATCGCTCAGCCCGCCTGCGATCATCTGTATTGGTCAATCTGTGCTGATGCGACAGGTCCTTGACTGGCAAGGTCTAGCTGCTGGAATACCACCACGCAATCTTGATCCGCTGGGACGCGGCCGCCCCGCGGAAAGCGCGTGAGCTTTATCATCGCAGCGCCCGCCTCGGGCAGCGGCAAAACAACAGTCACACTCGGGATTTTACGGGCCTTCAAAAACAGTGGCACACCGCATCGTGCCGCAAAATCTGGACCCGATTACATTGATCCTCGGTTTCATGCGCATGCCAGCGGGCAGGATTGTTTTAATCTCGACGCTTGGGCGATGACACCGGAACGGATACAAGGCCTCAGTGCAGGTGCGCTGCCTTTGATTATCGAAGGCGCTATGGGGCTCTTTGATGGCGCTCCGCCCGATGGGCGGGGTGCGACCGCGGATTTGGCGAAAATACTCAAGCTACCCGTCGTGCTAGTTGTCGATGCCAGCCGCCAGGCACAATCCATTGCCGCCCTCTTGCATGGGTTTGCAACCTATGACCCTAAGATTGAGATCGCAGGTGTTATTCTCAATAAAGTCGGCTCAGCCCGGCACGAGAAAATCTTGCGCAGAGCGCTGCAACATTATCCTGTTTTAGGGGCAATCCCGCGACATGCGTCTTTGCAAGTCCCCTCGCGGCATCTGGGTCTTGTCCAAGCCATGGAGCACCCTGATCTCGAGGCCTATCTCACGCAAGCGGCTCATTTGATCACCGCGCATGTTGATTTAGATGCATTAAGCGGTTTGTCAGTAACCGCACCGACGCCACCATCAGGCTCTCAGCAGCGCCTTACACCACCTGCGCAATCGATTGCGATTGCACAAGACGCAAGCTTTGCCTTTGCTTACCCACATCTCTTGAATGATTGGCAGGACGCGGGCGCGACATTGCAGCTCTTTTCACCTTTAAACGATGACCCCGTACCAAAAGCAGATCTGATTTACCTTCCCGGGGGGTATCCTGAGCTTTACGCCGCCCAAATTTCCACCAATTCCTGCTTTCTAGATAGCTTAAGTAGCGCAGCAGAAGGCACTGATATATACGGTGAATGCGGTGGTTACATGGTTTTGGGTGAGCATCTCATTGATGCAGATGGGAACCGCCATCAAATGGCGGGCCTCTTGGATTTAGAAACCTCTTTCGCGACACGTAAATTACATCTGGGTTATCGCCATGTACAGGCCACCCACGGCCCATTTGCAGGCAATTGGGCCGCGCACGAGTTTCATTACGCCACCACATTGCGTGCGACCGGAGAAACGCTTTTTCAGGCACAAGACGCCGAAGGCACGCAGCTGCCTGCAATGGGTCTGCGCAAGGGCCGTGTCTCGGGCTCATTCGCGCATATCATAGACCGCGCGCAATGATCACCCATTGCGGTTTGATCCGCAGCGCAATAACGATGCAACATGACAATGCCAAATGATACCATAGCCAAACGCAATATCGCCGTTCTCGTTGCAGTACAGGCGATCATGGGCGCGCAAATGCCGCTTGTTTTTGTCGTTGGTGGGCTCGCTGGTGCGATGCTCACGTCAAACCCATGTTTGGCGACATTGCCAATTTCGTTCATCGTCTTTGGCTCAATGACCACGGCGCCATGGATGAGCCCCTTTATGCAGCGCAATGGCCGACAGGCAGGGTTTTTCATTGGTGGTATCGCAGGGGCGCTTGGCGCGTTGATTGCGGCTTATGGGTTGTCAGTTGGGTCGTTCACATGGTTGATCGTTGGGTCCTACCTGACAGGGATCTACATGTCTGCGCAGGGATTTTACCGCTTTGCCGCGACCGATATGGCCAGTGAGGCGTTTCGCCCCAAAGCGATCTCTTATGTCATGGCAGGTGGCTTGCTATCTGCAATCATTGGCCCACAGCTCAATAAACTGGTGCAAGACGCCTATGCCATTCCATTTATGGGTAGCTATTTAGCGATTGCCGCGCTCAACATCTTTGGCATGTTTTTGTTTTTCGGCCTGACCTTACCTAAGGGGACCAAGACCACGCCGATCGTATCCGCAACGCCTGCGCGCACGCGGCGCGCATTGCTCAAAGATCCGCGGATTATCGTGGCGATGATTTGTGCCATGGTCAGCTATGCATTGATGAACCTTGTGATGACATCGACACCTTTGGCTGTCGTGGGCTGCGGCTATAGCAAGAACAATGCCAATGATATCGTCACGGCCCATGTGCTTGCGATGTTTATCCCATCATTTTTTACCGGGCATCTGATTGCGCGCTTTGGGGTGGAAAAGATCATCGCCTCTGGTCTTATCGTCCTTATGGCCGCTGGGGTTGCGGCCCTTTTGGGCGTGCAATTCGCCGCAGAAGACGCGCCAAGCTTATTGAGCTTTTATGCGGGGCTGATCCTGCTTGGGGTTGGGTGGAATTTTGGGTTTATTGGCGCAACCACCTTATTGTCCTCGTCCCACGCCCCGAATGAACGCGGGGTGGTGCAAGGCATGAACGATATGGTGGTGTTTGGCTGTGTGACGGTTGCATCGCTTGCCTCTGGCGGCTTGATGAACTGCTCGGGTGGGACGCCGATTGCGGGGTGGACGGCTGTCAACATTGCGATGATCCCGTTTCTGGCGATGGCAGCAGCCGCTTTGATCTGGCTGGTCACGCGACCCAAAGACGCGGTTACCACCGCCCCCTAATCTGTGCCCAAAGAAGCGATCCACGGCGTCGAAACTCTGATGTGCCCAACTGCCCCTCAGACACCCGCGCCGGATCAGACACCGCTTGCGCAAGAACTGCCCGTGCCTGCCACGCAGGCCGTAACGCGGGCAGAGCCACTTGCAGATCAACCCGTCGCGCAGATGCCAGCCGTGCAAGCCCCGCATTAGCGAGCGCTTGCACCCCTTGATCACGGCCATCGACCAAAGGGATGCGCCCCTGCGCCACATAAGCCGGCACAGCACGTAGCCAATTGGCAACGCCCAGCCCAAAGCCCACGTCACGCACCGCTTGCTCAAGATCAGGCGAAGCACCGCAAGTCAGTGCCGCCGCCCACATCAAATGCCCGGATGTGGCATCCAAATGCGCATCAAGCGCTGCCGCATCCGCAAATGCGCGTTTTTTAATATCCCATTCCCGTGCAGCGACCATCGCGTCCAAAAGATCCGCGATATCATACTGCGCGATAAGATCAGCCAGAGATTCTGCCACCTCATGCGCCCGTATCGGGCGCCCTGCCACGGCATCAGCGATCACATCACGCCACCATTGCAAGCGCATTTGCGCGATCAATGGTTCCGAGGTGACCCACGGGGCCTTTGCCACCTCAAGATTAAAGGCATAAAGCACAAATAACGCGGCACGCGTCTCAGGCGGCGCTGTCATCGTGGCCAAAAACCGATCCGGGTCGCCAGACTGCACGAGGCTGGCGCAGGCTGCGATGCTCATGCGCCCTGCCCCTTAGATCTTCTGCGCGCCATCACGTACAAGCTTCCAATTGATCGCATCTAAAAGAGCCTCAAATGACGCATCTATAATATTGGCTGAAACGCCGACCGTAGACCAGCGCTGCCCATTGCCATCTTCGCTATCGATGATCACGCGGGTCACGGCCTCGGTTCCACCATCAGTGATACGCACCTTGAAATCCACCAACTTCATGTCTTCAATGATTGCTGAAAACGGACCCAGATCCTTGGCCAGTGCTGTCGCCAAAGCATTCACAGGACCGCGATCCGACCCATCAGGTCCGATGCTATCAGACACATTAAGCACCTTTTTCTCACCGATTTTGACCACGACAACGGCCTCGGACAGTGAAACAAAACTGTTGTTTTTATTGCGCTGCCGCTCAACCGTTACACGGTAGCGTTTCACATCAAAGAAATCCGCCTTCTGACCAAGCTCTTCGCGCGCCAAAAGCTCAAAGCTCGCTTGCGCAGTGTCATAGGAATAACCACGCGCCTCTTGCGCTTTGATCCGTTCCAGAATGCGGCCCATAGCCGGATCGCCCTTTTCAACCTCAAACCCGGCATCCGCCAGACGCTTGCGCAAATTCGACTGCCCCGCCTGATTAGACATTGGCACGACTCTGCGATTGCCAACCGATGCGGGATCAACATGTTCATATGTTGTGGGGTCTTTCAGGATCGCACTCGCATGCAAGCCTGCTTTGTGGGCAAAGGCGCTGGCCCCAACATAGGCCGCTTGCTTATGCGGCACACGGTTGAGGATATCATCCAAAGTCACTGATATCTTGCGCAATTCACCCAAAGCATCCATCGAGATGCCCGTTTCAAATTGGCTGGCATATGGCTCTTTTAACAGGAGCGTTGGAATGATCGCTGTTAGGTTTGCGTTCCCACACCGCTCACCCAAACCATTCAACGTCCCTTGGATCTGTCTCACCCCAGCCGCTACAGCGGCCAAAGACCCTGCAACAGCACTTTCGGTGTCATTATGAGTGTGAATGCCCAAATGGCTGCCGGGAATGCCACTTGCGATCACGTCTTTGACGATCTGAGCAATCTCATGTGGCAATGTCCCCCCGTTCGTATCACACAGAACAATCCAGCGGCATCCTGCATCATAGGCTGCATGCACCGCCTCAAGCGCATATGCGCGATTGGATTTGTATCCGTCAAAGAAATGCTCTGCGTCATAGAGCGCCTCGCGACCTGCCTTTACGATATGCGCGAAGCTCGCCGCGAGGTTCTCAATATTCTCCGCCAATGGCACGCCAAGCGCTTTGGTCACATGAAAATCATGCGATTTCCCAACGAGACACACAGCAGGCGTCTTGGCGTTCATCACCGCGGCAAGCACATCATCATTCTCAGCGGACCGGCCTGAGCGTTTTGTCATGCCAAAGGCCGTCATCGTGGCCTTTGTTACAGGTGCCGCATCAAAGAAATCAGAATCCGTCGGGTTTGCACCGGGCCACCCGCCCTCAATATAATCTATTCCCAAGGTATCGAGCATGCCCGTAATGCGCAGCTTTTCCGAGGTCGAAAATTGCACGCCTTGGGTCTGTTGCCCATCACGCAATGTCGTGTCGTAGAGATACAAACGTTCTTTTGACATTACCGTTTCTCCTGCCGCAATTTCTTATTCATCGTCATCATCTGATCTCCGGCAGCTTTGTGGCGTCAAAATCAACACCTGCGCTTAACACCACATGATCCTTGGACATTTTCACCTCAACACCCGCCTGTTGCAGGACTGATTTGAGCGCATCAACGGCCTGAAAGTCCTTACTTGCCATCGCGGCCACACGGGTTTGATGTAAATACTCGGCCAAAGCCGATAGATCTGTCTTTTCAGCCTCTAAAAACACATTACCCGTATTTTCCAACAAACCTAAGAACTGCAAAGCCGCTTTCAGCCCGCCCGTATCCCCAGCCTTTGACAATTTGTGCATTTGCGCCAACGCCTCAGGCGTATTGAGATCATCAGAGACCGCCGCAATCACGGCCTGCGGCACATCCGCCTCTTGTGTCGTTGCCGTTTGCGTATACCATTTGCGCAGCGTCTTTTCCGCCTGCTGGCGCTTTTCCTGTGTCCAATCCATGGGCTTGCGGTAATGCGTTTGTAGCATCACATAGCGGATCACCTCACCTGGAACGTCTTGATCCAAAAGATCGCGCACGGTAAAGAAATTGCCCAGCGATTTGGACATCTTCTTGCCCTCGACCTGCAACATCTCATTATGCATCCAGACATTGGCAAACCCATGTCCCATGCACGCAGATTGCGCGATTTCATTCTCATGATGCGGAAATTGCAGATCATTGCCGCCCCCATGAATATCAAAGCTTTCACCCAATAGCTCAAACGCCATGGCCGAGCATTCAATATGCCACCCCGGCCGCCCCCGGCCCCATGGGCTATCCCAGCCCGGCAAATCATCGCTCGATGGCTTCCAAAGTACAAAATCCATGGGGTCTTCTTTGAACGGTGCCACCTCAACACGGGCACCCGCGATCATATCATCAACACTGCGCCCTGAAAGCGCCCCGTAGTTTTCATATGACCGCACACGAAAGAGCACATGACCCTCATTCACATAGGCATGGTCTTTGGCGATCAATGCTTTTGTCATTGCGATCATCTGCGTGATAAACTCTGTCGCACGCGGTGCATGGCTTGGCCGCAACGCGCCAAGCGCGTCCATATCCGCGTGATACCACGCGATTGTTTCATCTGAGCGCGCTGTCACAAGCGTCTCAAGCGTCCCCTCAGCCCCCGCGTTCTTCCGCGCAAGCGCTGTCGCGTTGATCTTATCATCAACATCCGTGAAGTTACGCACATATGTCACCGCCTCAGCACCATAGATATGACGCAGAAGGCGGAATAACGTATCAAAAACAACCACAGGCCGCGCATTGCCAATGTGCGCCCGATCATAAACTGTCGGACCACAGACATACAGCCGCACATTATTGGGGTCAAAAGGCTCAAAAGGCGCCTTTTTGCGGATCTTGGTATTATAAAGCTTCATTGGCCTCACGTCTCATCAATAACGCTGCACTTGCGGGCATACAAAGTTCAAGGATCATATGAAACGTGAAAAGCGCCCGCGACAAATGTCAGCAGGGAATAATAATACAAATGATGTATTTTGCACTTTTCATGACCCTCAAATAACAGATCACATCAGATACGTCCACAATTTCTATCTGCTTCCCCACATTCTTAGGTTTTGAAATATCCCGGGGGTCTGGGGGCTGGCCCCCAGGGG
>CAKMZE010000040.1:9087-20918 GCA_929200295.1 uncultured Alphaproteobacteria bacterium | reverse complement strand
CGGCGTGTCAAACCTGACATCATAGGGCAGTGCGATGGGCAGGTTTTCCTTTGCCTCAGGCACGACGCCGCAGCTTTCACAATGAACGATCGGGATCGGGCAACCCCAATAGCGTTGACGGCTCAGCCCCCAATCGCGCAGGCGATACTGTGTGTGGCCTTGGCCAAGACCATGTGTCTCAAAATAATCGATTGTGGCGTCTATTGCATCTTGGCTTGTGGTCTCTTTGATCCCTGCAAAGTGATCGATAAAGACAACAGGCTCTGATTTCGCTGGCACCAATGCCTCATCCCCAACGGGGGTTTCATCGCCCGGCATATAAAATGCGTTTTGCACAGGCAGGTCATATTTGCGCGCAAAATCCAAATCGCGCTGGTCATGTGCGGGGCAGCCAAACACAGCGCCCGTGCCATAATCCATCAACACGAAATTCCCGATCCAAACGGGCAGGTCTTGGTCAGGGTAGACCGGGTGCTTGACCCGCACACCTGTATCAATGCCCTTTTTCTCGGCCTTTTCCATCGCGGCCTCGGTTGTATCCATCTTACGGCATTCCGCGATAAAGGCCGCAAGATCAGGCCTATCTGCCTCCAACGCCTTTGCCACCGGGTGATCAGGCGCTACGGCGATAAATGATGCACCACGCATTGTATCGGGCCGTGTGGAATAACAGATAATCGGCGCGCAGCCATCTGTGCGCTCAAAACTGATCTCGATCCCGCGTGACCGCCCGATCCAGTTTGATTGCATCAGTTTGACCTTGGCAGGCCAGTGATCCAGCCCGTCTAGCGCATCCAACAGCTCTTCGGAGTAATCAGATATTTTAAAGAACCATTGCACCAGCTCGCGGCGCTCAACCTCGGCGCCTGAGCGCCAGCCTTTGCCGTCAATCACTTGCTCATTGGCGAGCACGGTCATATCCACAGGGTCCCAGTTGACCATCGCCTTTTTGCGGTAGATCAGCCCCTTTTCCAGAAAATCGATAAAGAGCGCCTGTTGTTGGCCGTAATATTCCGGGTCACAGGTGGCAAACTCACGCGTCCAATCGAGCGACAGGCCCAATGGCTTCATCTGACCCTTCATATGCGCAATATTAGCGTAGGTCCAATCCTTGGGGTGCCCGCCCGAGGCCATCGCCGCGTTCTCGGCTGGCATGCCAAAGGCATCCCAACCCATCGGGTGCAAGACGTTATGGCCTGTGGCGATCTTATAGCGCGCGATCACATCGCCCATGGTGTAGTTGCGCACATGCCCCATATGCAGATTACCCGATGGGTATGGGAACATTTCAAGCACGTAATATTTCGGCTTGTCCTCAGTGCGCACCGCTCGAAAACTTTGGGCCTCATCCCAAGCGGCTTGCCATTTACGTTCAATCTCAGCAGGAGAATAAGTGGACATGGGGTATCTTATCTTTCAATCACAAACGCCGCGCATATAGGGCCCGGCGTCATTCATACTGCGCAGACGCGCGGATGGCTAGAGAGCGCTGTCATTCACTCTGATTTGACGCGCGCGGCTTAGGATAGCATCCTCGATCGCGCGTTGCGTTTCAACCGAGACAGGTCCGCCAGAGGTCATCAAGGCAACATTTAGCGACCGCGCATCAAGCGCAGGGTCAGAGATATAAACAGTGCCGCGATAGGTGCGTGCGCCGCCCTCAGGGCGACCATAACCAAAGACGATGACGCCCGTGAAGGGATCGACGCTTTCAATCGGTAGGAAGCTAAGCACATCGAGCGTCGCAGACCAGAGATAGCGGTTTACAGCGACACTTTCCGCGCCGCTCGTCCGCACTGCGGCGCGCGTGGCATCTGCACTGCCCCCGCCGAGGCTGCCGCACGCGGATAATGCCACCGCCATTATAATTGCTGCCGCCTTATGCTGCATGCCTGTGCGTGCCATTGCGCATACCCCCCCCAAAATCTCACGTCTCTTAGGAAATAGGTTTAGCGAAGCTCTAGCATGCTCACAAGCTATTTGGCGCAGATGACACCACCCCACAAAAAGAAAGAGCGGCCCCAAAGGACCGCTCAAACTTAAGTCATGTCGCGTTCAATTAGAATGCGAATGAGACCTCAACAGTCAGACCTTCGTTGTACTCAGGATCACCCAAGTCTTCGCCAAGTGCCGCTGCATCGCCGTCTGTTGCGTATGACATCAACAATGATGCGTCGCCGCCCAGATCATATGTACCAGCAAGGTATGTTGTTGTGTTTGCACCAGTTGCGTCTGAACCCAGAACACCAGCGTTGACAGTCAAGCCATTGCCCATGTCGTAAGAGCCTTCGATCGCATATGAACCAACGTCTGTGCCGCCGTCCATGTCATAGCTTGCAGATACAGAGATTGCGCCTGCTTCGTAATCAGCTGACACGCCCATGTTGTCTTCTGCAACGTCGTTCATTGAGTAGTAACCGCCAACAGTCACAGCGCCAACAGGGTATGAAAGCTCGATACCTGTAGATGTCTCAGTGCCGTCAGTGACATAAGAACCAGTTACAGTTGCGTTTGCGAATGTACCTGATGCTGCAACACCAACGATTGCGTCAGCAGTGCCGCGGTCTTCGTAGCCCAACTCAACGCTTGCAGCGCCAAGATCGCCAGCAACGTGAAGCTGCATGTTTGAAAGGTCATCATTGTCAGCGTTGAAAGACACCTGAGCAGTGAAACCACCAAATGTTGTTGAACCAGCAAGAACAGGCTCATCACCAGCTTCTGTGAAGCCAGTCGCTGTGCTACCGTCTGCACCACCAAAGTTGTCTTCTGCAACATTTTCGATGTCACCGAAGCTCAAGCTTGAGTTGCCGCCAGAAATTGACAGAACGTAATCAGAAGTGCTGACAGCTTCACCAAGGTTGCTATCAACAACATTGATGCCGAAATCAGCAGATGCTGTGATACCGTTGTCAAGCTCAGCTGACATTGAAACGTCAATGCTTGCGTCCCAATACAGATCAGTTGTTTCAGTGTCGTTGACACCTGTTGTACTTGTTACACCAAGCGCAGCTTCACCAGAGAAGCCGATGCTTGAGTGGCCGTCAGCTGCAGCTGCGCCAGCAAAGGCGACCAGGGCAGTCGTAGTAAGAAGGGTGCTTTTCATGGATATTTTCCCTCGTGTTTGCATTCCCAAGATGCCAGATCGTCTAGCATTGGCCCCTTAACTGCGCTCAACTGGCTGCACACTCAAGGTCTTTGGTGAAAACTTTGGTGGGTGCCATGAAAATGATGCATCAAGGACACACACAAATTTGCGTGTTTCCGCCGATGACATCTTTTGCCAATCTGTTTATGAGGCAACAACGCCTTCATTTTAGGCATTTAACAGGATGATCGCGATGTCACTTTCAGATATCCACGCCCGGATCGCACAATCTGCATCTCGTGCAGGCCGTGAAGCACAAGATGTAGCATTGATCGCAGTTTCTAAGGTGCAGCCCAATGCGCGCACTGAATCAGTGTTGAAAGAAGGCCACCGGGTTTTTGGTGAAAACACCGTACAAGAGGCCGCAGGGAAATGGCCGCAGTTTCGCGAAACCTATAACCATATTGATCTGCATCTCATCGGGCCGTTACAAACCAACAAAGCCCGGCAAGCGATGCAGCTGGCCCAAGCCATTCACACGCTTGACCGCCCAAAGCTCGCCAAGACCATCGCGAGGCTTGCACAAGAGCTAGGCCAATGTCCCGATCTCTTTGTCCAAGTGAACACCGGCGAAGAGCCGCAAAAAGCAGGCGTTCTGCCGCGTGACGCTGATGCGTTTATCGCAGATGCGCGCGCGCTCGATCTGCCGATCAAGGGCCTGATGTGCATCCCCCCTGTGTCCGAGGAACCCGCGCTGCATTTCGCACTACTGGCCAAAATTGCTGAACGTAATGATCTAAAAGGGCTGTCGATGGGGATGAGCAGCGATTTTGAAACAGCAATTGCCTTGGGGGCCACCCATGTGCGCGTGGGCTCCGCGATCTTTGGTGATCGCGTTTATGAGTGACATCTATAATCCGCCCAACGACCCACTTGTCATTTTGCATGATGATCATGAGGTCCTTCTGGTAGATAAACCCTCGGGCCTACTATCTGTGCCGGGTAAAGGCCCTGATCTGGCGGATTGTCTGATCACACGTGTGCAAGCCGTGTTTCCACAAGCACTGTTGGTGCATAGGCTCGACCGCGATACATCAGGCGTGATGATTTTTGCGCTCACCCCACATGCGCAACGCCACTTAGGCCTGCAATTTGAGAAACGCATGACTAAGAAAACCTATGTCGCGCGGGTTTTTGGCGAGATGAGCGAGGCAAAGGGCACCGTTGACCTGCCATTGATCGTGGATTGGCCAAACAGGCCAAAGCAAATGGTCGATCATGAGAACGGTAAAGCCGCAGTCACGGATTGGCGTGTGATCAAACGCAAACCGGGTGAAACCCGCGTCAGACTAAGCCCAAAAACCGGGCGCTCGCATCAATTACGCGTCCATATGCTCGCCTTGGGTCACCCAATTTTGGGTGATCCATTTTACGCCAGCCGAGAAGCACGCAATCACCCGCGCCTTATGCTGCATTCAGAAACGCTCCAGTTTCGGCACCCCGACGGCGGGCAAGGCATGCGAATCACGGCGAAAACGCCGTTTTAATCCACGCGCGTATCCTTATTCAGCAGCCCAGCCAGAGATTGCTTTGGCTTCGAGAAATTCTTCGATCCCCCAAGCACCGCCTTCGCGGGCGCGGCCTGATTGTTTGACACCGCCAAAGGGGGATCCTTGGCCGCGGCCTTCGCCGTTCATCTCGACCATGCCGGATTTCAGCGCCAGTGCCATACGGTTCCGCCGCCCGCCATCTTGGGTTTGTACGTAATTGGTCAGCCCATAAAGCGTATCATTGGCCATCGCGATCGCATGGGCCTCGTCCTCAAATGGCATGATCGACAGAACCGGGCCAAAAATCTCTTCGCGTTCAATGGTCATCCCCGGTGTGACATCAGCAAAGACGGTCGGACGCACGTAATACCCACGGTTCACGCCCTCGGGCAAGCCGGTGCCGCCAGTGACAAGGCGCGCACCTTCGGCAATGCCTGTTTCGATCAAGCCTTGGATTTTGTCCCATTGGGTTTTGTTGACCACGGGGCCGATATGACGCCCCTCTTGATCTGTTGGGCCAACAGTGACGTTTTCGGCAACCTCACAGGCGAGGGCAACAGCCTCATCATAATAGCTTTGCTCAACCATCATGCGGGTTGGCGCGTTACATGACTGGCCCGTGTTTTGCATGCAATGCAGCACCCCACGCTTGACAGCCTTAGGGTCCGCATCAGCAAAGATCACATTGGCACCTTTGCCACCCAGCTCTAGCGTCACACGTTTAAGGGTCTCGGCGGCGGTTTTAGAGATCGCTTTGCCAGCACGAGTCGATCCTGTGAAGCTGATCATTTCAACATCCTCATGCGCAGACAGCTGCGTGCCGACACCTAACCCGTCACCATTGACGAGGTTAAACACACCCGCAGGCACACCCGCGTCATGGACAAACTCAGCAAAGAGCATTGAGGACAATGGCGCTTCTTCTGAGGGTTTCAGCACGATTGTGCAGCCCGCGAGCAGCGCAGGAATCACCTTGAGCGTGACCTGATTCATCGGCCAATTCCACGGGGTGATCAGCCCCACGACGCCAATCGGCTCCATCGCGATACGGTCGTTTGGGGCATGATCACCCAAGGGGCGCACCCATTCAAACCCTTCAAACGCGGCAAGGAACCCGTCGGTATGCCACGGCAGGCAGGGCGCCTGACTGTTCCGCGCCAAATCAATTGGTGCACCCATCTCAAGACTGATCGCTTGGGCCATTTCTTCGGCGCGTGCGTGATATTGCGCCAAAATCGCTTTGACATGCTCAGCCCGCTTGCCCGGATCTGTTGCCGCCCACGACGGGAAAGCCGCCTTGGCCGCAGCAACAGCCGCATCTGTATCCGCTTGCCCCCCAAGCGATATTGTCGCGCAAACCTCTTCGGTTGCTGGGTTAATCACCGGATGATCATGCGGTGTCGCTGGTGCAACCCAAGCCCCGTTAATGTAAAATTCTGTCTGCGTGATCATAACGGTCTCCAATACTGATTTGGCATATGGTGACATTGGCGTGCCATCGGTGCAAGCACCCCATGGCAGTTCTCATTGATCATCCCTATATTAATAAAAAATACACATCCAAAAGGAGCCTGACATGGGACTGCGCATTAACGATACAATTCCAGATCTGACCGTTGAAACTGATCAAGGAACATTTGGCCTGCATGAGTGGATCGGCGATAGCTGGGCTATTCTATTTTCCCACCCCAAGGATTTCACACCTGTCTGCACCACCGAATTTGGCGCTGTTGCACAGCTGGCTGATGAATGGGCCGCGCGCGGCACCAAGGTTATCGGCGTATCGGTTGATGGGGTTGAGGAGCATAAGAAATGGAAAGCGGACATCGAAACCGTAGGCGGCGCGCCTGCAGGCTTTCCGATTATCGCAGATGCGGGGCTCGCTGTGTCAAAGGCGTTTGATATGCTACCAGCCGAGGCGTATCTGCCTGACGGGCGCACACCCAACGACAGCGCGACAGTCCGTTCCGTCTTTATCATTGGCCCTGACAAGCAGCTCAAACTGTCGATGACCTACCCAATGACTGTTGGGCGTAACTTCGCAGAAGTTCTGCGCGCTTTGGATGGCTTGCAAACCTCAAGCGGCCGCGGTGTTGCGACACCTGCGAATTGGAATGTCGGTGATGATGTGATCATCCCAACAGCCGTGAGCGATGCGGATGCGCAAGCAAAGTTTGGGGCATTCACAACTGTCCTACCTTATCTACGCACGACAAAGCTAAAAGACTAGAATATGACCCGGAAAACGGCAGTTTTCTATCACCCGCTGTTTATGGAGCTTTACGAAAAATATCCAACAGTAGGTGATCTATCCGAAGATCAACGCCACTCGATGGGCGCCATCTAGCGGATAAATCAGGGCACGCTTGAATAGGGCCAAATCTTTTGTTTAGCGACCATTACTAAGGTAGATTAACGCTAAAATAAGGATTTGGCCGCTTGCCCAAAAAGAAATAATCTGCGCTTTGCAAAGCTTCCATGAGCCCTCAGCATAACTCTTGGATTCGCTATCCGTATTGGATTTGCTATTTTTGAAACCTTCACGACGCACCCCGAGCGTTTCGTCACGAGCGCCGAGCTTGAGCTTCCTAGCCTGCAAGGGTTGGACGGAGCTGGGGCGGTTTTGGATTGGACAAGTCTCGAGCAGATTATGTCGGGAATTTACGCCAGTCTCACAGGCCGCCCGAGTTATCCACTCTTGATATTATTGCGGGCCTCTCTGCTGGGCATCTGGTACCGGTTGAGTGATGTGGAAGACATCGTATTTTCAGTACCTCGAACGGCATATCCAAAATCCTACCGACTTGCGTCGTTAAGTGAGACGTGTAAGCTAAATGGAATTGAACCACGCGGCTATTTGACGAGCGTGCTGACGGCCATCGTGATTGGGCACAGGCAAAGCCGACTTGACGAACTGTTACCGTGGGGCCTTTGAAAGTAAGACGCGAATTGAATTTATATTCATAATACCGTCATTTTAACACGAGGAAATATTCTTGCGATTACAGTTTTCCCTTATAATTTTGGCCTTGTCTTGGTCTCCTTCCAACGTTCTTGCGCAACAAGAGCGTATGGACTTCAAGTGCACTTTTGTTGAACAATGCGGTTCCTTAAATGGAGTCGGATGTTTCGATCCAGGCGCAAGCTTCCTGCTTTCTTACGAGGAAGATAAAGGATTTTCCGTTGTAATGTACAATGAAGTTTGGACGTCAAATAACCAGGAACTTAACTCAACACGCAATGACCTGACCAACTTGATCTTTGGTGCACCTTCTGGAGAAATGGCACTGCTAACAGTTGACGAAGATTGGGTATATTCAATGACAATCCACTATACTGGCGCAGGCGAGAAGTTGAACTGGGAATCTGGAACTGGGCAATGCAAAATCATAACCCCGTGAAAAGACCCTTTAGGCGGTGGGTTGATAACACTGCTTACGATTTATTAGCCATTGAATCAGGTATTTTTAACGTTGGGTTTGAAAGAAAGCGATAATTTCGTTTTAGAACCGAACGGTTTTATACCTGTTCCTGCGGGTGAACGACTTTATGGGGTTGGCTGAATTGAAGTCAAACACCTGCACTGCATTGCATGAAGAGCTTCTACCCTTCTGCAATGCGCGGGCGGCCTTGGGCTGTGACGCGTAGGGTGGCCTCGATAAACATCTGTTGGTTCTCGATGATTGCTTCTTTGATATCGCGGTCAACGGTGATGCGTAGCTCTTCGACGCCTGCCTCTTTCGCTTTATCTGTCGCACGTGCGGTAAGTGCGGCTTCTAAGCTGTCTAAGGCAGCTTGTTGATCAGTGAACATCTCAACCCCTTGGGGCAGGTGCACCGCAAAGCTTCCCGAACCGGGGCTTGTGATAATTCCGCTTTCAGTCATCGCCACTTGCCCCACAACAGCGCCAATTGCGTTTGCGATATCTGCATGTTTGGGCAGGATCATTTGGGTATTGAGCCGTTCACCCACAGCGCCGTAATAAGAATGCGCCGAAGCCCCAAGCCCGATCACAGGCACGCCGAGCGCAAGCGTTGTTTGCACCACGCCGCGATGTTGATCGAGCCCCGCCACCGTCAACGGATGACGCGCAAGATCTGCGACCGCCTGACCCTGCCAATTGCGCGGGTCTTCGGCAAAGGCTGTTTCTAACAGGCAATTCACAGTTTGGCGGGTCAACTGATCAATAATTTGCGTGGCAAGCGCTTCGGCTGAGGCTGCGATCCGCTCACCTGCGCCTGTGCGTCTTTGGGCAAAAAGCGTCAGCGCCTTTTGTGCGGCCTCTTTATCCCAAGCCTCAACACGGCCCAAAACATGCGCTGCATCAGATGGGGTGACACCCGCGATCATCACGAGACCACGGGTAACGAGCCGCTGAAGTGCGGGGCTTTCCATACGGCTGGTCACCGCTTCCCCTAGGCGAAGAGGGCCTGACAAAAGCCGCTCAGCCACGGCCAGTTCGCGTTTATCCAAGCCGGCAGGCAAGCTGTCCCAAAGGGGGATTGCGAACTGCGCGCCATCAATCGCAGGCCGATCATGCGCCAAGGCACGATCAAGAACCGGGTGCACCAGATCAGGATAATCGCGCGCCACCATAGAAATAGGCATCACCCGACGCGGCCCCAGGAAAAGCCCGCCCTCAAGACCCTCACGGACATGCACCTCGCTATCGCCGCCCAGTCCTGAGGTACGCATGGCAACCGCCTCAACCATGGTACGATAGGCGCCCACTTGCGCCCCTTGCGGGTCAATCATCGGGCGTCCGTTTTTAAGCAGGCACACATCGGTTGTCGTGCCACCGATATCACTGACCAACGCATCGCTTTGCCCGGTCAACCATTGCGCCCCTGCAATAGATGCCGCAGGCCCTGAGAGGATCGTTTCAATCGGTTTTTCGCGGGCAACGGCCGCAGAGACAAGCGCCCCATCACCGCGCACGACCATCAGCCGCGCTGTGATCCCAAGCCGCTGTAAATGCCCCTCGCAGGCTGTAATCAACCCATCAATCATCCCGATCAACCGGGCATTCAGCACCGCGGTTAGCGCCCGCTTTGGCCCGCCCAGCGCTGACGACAGCTCGTGCGAGCAGGTGACGGGGAGACCCGTTTTAGCACGGATCATATCACGTGCAGCGCTTTCATGGGCTGGATTACGGGTTGCAAACTTTGCCGCAATTGCAAAGCCTGTGATCCCTGCATCCAACGCCTTAAGCGCTGTTTGCAACTGCTTCATATCCAGTGCCGTGGTTTCCGCACCAGAATGTTCATGCCCACCTGCAAGGTATATCACCGGATCGCCTCGCAAAGCATCCGCAAGCCCTGCGCGGTTGAGTTCGGTTTCGTCAAATCCGATAAATACCAGTGCGATTTTGCCGCCCTGACCTTCGACAAGCGCATTTGTAGCGAGCGTTGTTGAGAGCGACACCATAGCAATTTCAGCCGGGTCGATGGCCACTTGGGCCAATGCGGCATCAATGGCAGCACCTACCCCATGGGCAAGAACCGGGCGTGTGGTGCGCGACTTTGCCCCCGCAAGAACCGTATCGGTGACCTCATCCAAGATCACAGCATCTGTATACGTGCCACCTGTATCAACACCGAGCAAATAAGCCATGCGCAGCTCTCCTTTGGGACGCACCTACAGTAAGAAAAGCCGCTGGTTCCACCCCAAAACCGACACTTCGTTTCAATGTGGTACGCATTGAGGCGGGGTTATTGCGGGCTAGCCCGCCACACCATTGTGATCTCTTCGATCCCGTCGTCGCCCAGCCAAGGGCCGCGTGTCTCAATGAACCCTTCGCGGCGGTAGAACGCATGTGCTTTGGTGTTTGCAGCATGGGTATTGAGTTTGAGATATGTGCGCCCCTGTTTGGCCCGGTCCATCAGGGCCTTGCCAAACCCCTGGCCCGGTGTCGCAACATAAAACCCCCAGATATGCGCGGCACGCGGATCGATCGAAATATAGCCTGCGACGGGGTCACCGATCACATAGGCTTCGCGCAGGGGCAGCCCTTGGGTTAGTGCTGTTTGGATCACCTCGGGTGTCGCGCAACGTGGCATCCACGGGGTGGTGTCTATCCAGGCATTAATGATCGTCGCACATGCCAAGCCATCCTGCGCATCTGCGCGCCTTATGAGACCTGGTTTAATCATCGCAGGTTTCAAGCGCACCAGGTGCCGAGAGCGTTTTGATCAAGATCAGCTGTCCTTTGTGCAGGTAGTAATAGCATCCGCCGCGTTTGCGGATTGCGTCAGTTGAAATTGAGGCTGGCAAAGCTTGCTCGATAGTCAATGGGATGAGGTCCGGCTTTATTATGCTTTCAGCTAGCGGCTCAGCCTGACAGCCGCATAGGGCAAGTAGGCTGAACGCGAAAACCGCCGACTTTAGGTTAATCAAGACAGATTTGCTGTCCATCCGGCGCGCTCACAGGGAGCGGATACCCTGATGGGGTCAAATACGAGAAACACCCATTTTCACCCTCTGTCACACTTGTCGCAGACACCCCTTGTGGCAAGGCAAGGATGACGGGCAAGGGCACCGCATTGCCATCTGCGGCATCACGCGCAATGATCTCTGGTTGCTCTGGCGCAGAAGACCCTGTTGCCAGACACGCCGTTAAACTGAACATGCACAGCCCTGCGCATATAAATTTCTGGATCATGTTGCGGCCTCTGTTCCTTCTGTTGCGGGTGTTGGTTTTGCATCTGGCGCAATCACACCATCGTTGCACACCCAATTGCCATCAATATCGCGCAAAGGCCGGCCTGAGCGCGGTTCGCTGGCTTCTATACCAACACCCCAGCAGCCATTATTCAGCTCAAAAACAAAGGCGCGCGGAATGCCGGGCGCCATTGCCGCCTGTACTTGGGGGGGCAATGGTTTTGGCGGCGGTGGGATCACTTTGCCGTTTTCATCATATTGCACGGGTTCAATGCAGGCCGATAGAAGGCCAAACGTGCAGATCAACAAGATACGTTTCATTCAATACTCTCATACACTTTGTCTTTGAATGAGTGATGCCATATGAGAGGTACATATGGCTAGTGTCGGTTGCATCATTGATCAAAGACTGTACCAAACACTGCGGCTAAATTGATACGGACTGGGGACTGCCCCCAGACAAGAGCACCACTGGGGGCTGCCCCCAGACACACCCACCCCGCGGCGATAGATCCCCAGCCCTCTGGAGGAGAGCG
>CAKMZE010000040.1:6102-9077 GCA_929200295.1 uncultured Alphaproteobacteria bacterium | reverse complement strand
CGTTTAGCTGGTGATTTGCGCGGTTTCTAATACGGTGTGTAATAATGTGTTTGTTCCCGCTGCGGCCCATGCGGG
The DNA here is from genome assembly GCA_929200295.1 of uncultured Alphaproteobacteria bacterium. Taxonomy (GTDB): domain Bacteria; phylum Pseudomonadota; class Alphaproteobacteria; order Rhodobacterales; family Rhodobacteraceae; genus Yoonia. The sequence continues at coordinate 9,002 of CAKMZE010000040.1, read as the reverse complement.
GGTGATCTTTTCGGCTTCGTTATGGGATAGGCCATCGACACAAGGGCACATGATCATTGCTGTGGGGCAGATTTGATTGATCCAGCACGCATCATGGCCCGCGCCTGAGATCAGATCCATATGCGCATACCCCAGTTTTTTGGCCGCTTGCCGGACTGTGGTGACACAAGCCGGATCAAAGCTGACAGGCGCATATTGGCCTGCGTTTTCAAAGCTGATTGTGAGGCCCATTTCACCCGTGATCTGTTGTGCCTCTTGGCGCAACTTCGCCTCCATATCTTGTAGAATGCTTGCGTCGGGTGAGCGAAAATCGACGGTAAAGATCGCCGTTTCCGGGATGACATTGCGCGAATTTGGCGTGACCTCAAGGTGCCCCACTGCCCCCACTGCATTGGGCGCATGTGACAAAGCGATCTGATCGACCTTTTCAATCACCCGAGCCATAGCGAGGCCTGCATTTTTGCGCATCGCCATGGGGGTTGAGCCGGTATGGCTCGCCTTGCCTTGGATCGTTATCTGTAACCAGATCAAGCCTTGGCCATGGATGACAACACCGATGTCTTTACCTTGCGCTTCTAAGATCGGTCCTTGCTCAATATGCAGTTCGTAATAGGCGTGCATTTTGCGTATCCCAACGGGTTCATCGCCCTGCCAGCCAATCCTGGCCAGCTCATCCCCAAAGGTTTTATCTGTGCTATCTTTGCGGCCATAAGCCCAGCTTTGATCATAGACGCCTGCAAAGACCCCAGAGCCGAGCAAGGCAGGGGCAAAGCGCGTGCCTTCTTCGTTAGACCAATTGGCGATTGCGATGGGATGCTTGGTTTTCACGTCCAGCTCAGCGATGATTTGCATCACCTCAAGCGCGCCGAGCACACCAAGCACGCCATCGTATTTCCCGCCCGTCGGCTGGGTATCGAGATGACTGCCCATGTAAACAGGTGCGGCGTTTGGGTCTGTCCCTGCACGCACCGCGAACATATTGCCCATGCTGTCATGCGCGACCGTGCATCCCAGATCCTGACACCAGCGCTGGAAAAGCGCGCGCCCTTCGGCATCGGCATCGGTCAGCGCCTGACGGTTATTGCCCCCCGCAATGCCGGGGCCGATCTTAGCCATACGCATCAGACGGTCCCACAGGCGGGTGCTCTCAATGCGTAGGTTTCCTGTAGGCGTCGTCATGGCGCGATGCTCCTTTGCGATACGACCGCCCCAAATGGGCGGTGTCTTGCAAACTCTGCGCTTAGAAATGAAAAGGATCAACCATTTCGCGCTGCCCGCATGCCATCGCATCGGCCACATGGATCATCGGGCTGAGGTCAACATCGCTTTGCCCTTCATCGATCAATTGCGCCATGCGCGCATATAGGGCCGGGTATTCATCAAGCGAGGTTTGCGTTGAGGGGACCCCATTCATAACGCAGCGATTGCCGCCGTCTAAAAGCGTCACCTCATCGCTTTGCGTATGCACAGTGATGTCCCACTGCTGGTCACCTTGCTTGAGCCAATCAAAGCTCGCATGGACGTTATTGCTAAATTGCAGCTCAGCCTGAATTGGCGTTTGACAGTTTTCAGGGACCCGCAGCACAGCGTTTTGCAAATATACCGGCATTGGTAAAATCTCGGTCATGATCGAAAGCGCGTTTATCCCTGGATCAAAGACCCCCATGCCGCCGGGCTCAAAAACCCAGCTTTGCCCGGGGTGCCAACGGCGGACATCCTCGTGCCACGTGATCTCAACCTTAGTAATTGTCTTATCTGACAAAAATGCCTTTGCCGCAGCGACACCGCGCGCCATGCGGCTGTGCCATGTGGCAAACAGCGTGACATCTGCCTGCGCTGCAAGCGTGCTGAGCAGTTGCACCTCAGCCAATGTCGCGCCCGGCGGTTTTTCCAGCATCACATGACGCCCAGCCGCTATAGCGCGTGCTGCATAGGCAAACCGTGGGACAGGTGGCAGACATAAGGAAATCACCGAGATCTGCGAATGTGCCGCAAGCATGGCATCAAAATCAGTAAAGGCAGGCACACCATCAACCGTGCCAACCCGGCTGACTGTGGCCGTTAAAGCCCAATCATCACTGGCCATCAGAGCGGGCACATGCTGATCAACCGCAATTTTACCAATCCCAACAAGAGCGATGTTTTTCATACCCTCAGCCATCCTTTTTTGATGTCTTATCACTTTGCATAGGCGATAACCCTCACAGTCTCAACGGCATTACCACGGGATCAAGAACAGCGTAATCGCTGGAAATGCCAAGAGTAGCACGACCCGCAAAATATCTGCTGCAACAAAGAATAACACAGCACGGTAGGTCTCGGTCACGGGGGTTTCGCGGTCCATCGCGTTGATCACAAAGAGGTTCATGCCAACAGGCGGGGTGATAAGCCCCACCTCGACAACGATCAGGACCATAATACCAAACCAGATCGCGACCTGCTCTGCATTTAAGCGGGCTAAGGCGCCTTTGCTTGCGCCACGCAATTCCAGCGCCCGGATTTGGTCGCGGGTCAGCTCAGCGCCTGCCGCGATTGCGTTCTGGATCTCTGCGAGCATAGCAGGTGCCAGTTCAACCCCATTGGCGATGGCACGCGCCGCCTTTTCTGCGTGGAGCTCTGCAAGGGTGATCATGCCAAAATCGAGCTCTTGCACCAAAGGCCAAAAGATCGGGATCGTCAAAAGGATCATCGATAAGCTGTCCATAAGACAACCAAGCATGAGATAAAGCAGCAAGATACAGATCAGCACGACCCACGGGCTAAATCCCTGCGACGCAACCCATTGGGCCGTGTCTTGTGGCACATGGGTCATCGCAAGAAAGCCGTTATAAAATGCAGCCCCCAGAATGATAAAAAAGATCATCCCGCTGGATTGCGCAGTCACGAAAAAACTATCCCCA
>CAKMZE010000040.1:433-6092 GCA_929200295.1 uncultured Alphaproteobacteria bacterium | reverse complement strand
CCCCAAGCGTATGGCGTGTGAGCCCGCCGTTCATCCAGGCGATAAACGCCGTGCCGAGCGCGCCCACTGCTGCGCCTTCAGTCGGGGTGAACCAGCCGCGATAGATACCGCCCACGACCAGCACAAACACCAATACAACAGGCCAGACAGCGATCATCGCTTTGAGGCGCTGCGCATATGCGATGCGGGGCTTGACCCGCGCCTCACTGGGATAGAGCCGGACATAAACCGCAATCGCGAGCATATAACCAAAGGCCGCTAAGAGCCCCGGTATGAAAGCTGCCAAAAACAGCTTTTCAATGTTTTGATCGGTGAGGATCGCGTAGATCACAAGCACGATTGAGGGCGGGATCAAAATGCCAAGCGTCCCCCCTGCGGCAAGGGTTGCTGTAGCAAATCCACCTGCGTAGCCATGCGCCTTCATTTCTGGCAAGGCGACACGGCCCATGGTCGCGGCTGTGGCGAGAGACGAGCCACAGATCGCACCGAACCCGGCGCAGGCACCAACCGCGGCCATGGCCACCCCGCCCTTGCGGTGCCCAAGGAACCCTTCTGCAGCTTTGAAAAGTGCGGCTGACATGCCGCCTAATGTCGCGAAATGCCCCATCAGCAGAAACATCGGAATGATGCTGAACGAATAGTTTGAAAAGGTCGTATAGGTTTCAGACTTGAGCCGCGCAAATGGCAGCGTCGTATCGCCCGTAACCAATACCAACCCCACGAGCCCTGTGAGAAACATCGCAAGCCCAATAGGGACGCGCAAGAATATCAGCCCCAAAAGCGCAGGAAATGACAAAAGGCCAATCGCTGTATCACTCATGCCGCAAGCCCTTGTCTTGCGCCGGAAATGGCTGCCCTGTTATGGCTTCTTTCATCCGCCAATAGGCGATCATGATTGCAACGAATGCGGCGATGGTTGCGCCAGGAAGGCTCGCGGCATAGCCCCACCACACCGGAAACTCGAGCAAAAATGTCGTCTGCCCAGAACGAACCTTGCTGAGGAGACCCGCATAAAGCTGCACCGCGATCAGCAGCAAAACCACAGCAAAGACGAAATCAGTCACCAGATGTAAGCGTTTGCGCAGCGCCGCAGACATGCGCGACGCCAAGATATCAACACGTGCGTGGCTCTCGCTGATCTGGCAGATCGGAAGGAACGCGAAAATGACAAAGGCGATCGCAGCTTCTGTCAGCTCAATATCACCTTTGACCGCAGAAATGCCCATATCTAGCATCGCTTGTGCAAAGCCCGGCATGATATCGCGTGCGATCATTTCATGAAGTAGCGCGTTTGCCTCTCGCCCCAGGATCGATACGCAGACCAACAGGACCGTGCCCATCAGAACACCCCCGCCAAGCCGCGCCATGCCGCGCGCTAATATGAGAACTACAGCATACATTTTGCGCTATGTGACGTGTTCCGCAAAAAAAGACCACGGTAAATTTTGCCTCACGGCCCGGTCCGCAAAACCACCTTTTCGCAAGCGCATGCAAAAGTGATCAACATCGCATAGAATTTCTGCATAAGCGGCTGGCCATTTCAGCCAAGTTTAGCCACGATAGGCAACACAGGCCACGTAACCTTGGGGAAGAAGAGATCATGACCGCAGAATTTATGTTTATCACATTCACCCTCTTCTTAGCGGGTGTGATTGCTGTGCCACTTGCCTCACGGTTCGGGCTTGGGTCCGTCTTGGGCTATCTGATTGCCGGTATTTTGATCAGCCCCATTCTAAGCTGGGCCGGCGTTGACGTGATCGCATTGCAGCATTTCACCGAATTTGGCGTGGTGATGATGCTGTTTCTGATCGGGCTCGAAATGCAGCCCAAACTGCTGTGGCAAATGCGGGCGCGGATCTTTGTGATGGGCGGCTTGCAGGTTGGCATCACGACGCTTGCTGTCATGGGCGGCGCGATGGTTTTGGGCATCAGCTGGACGATTGCCTTGGCGATTGGTCTTGTCTTTGCATTATCATCCACTGCCATTGTGACACAGACCCTTAATGAAAAGGGGTTGATGAAATCAGATGGCGGGCAAGCAAGCTTTTCCGTGCTGCTTTTCCAAGATATCGCCGTGATCCCGATGCTGGCGCTTTTGCCGCTTCTCGCTTTGCCACAGCTGCAAGAGGCGCTGCACCATGGGGATGATCATGGTGATGGCCATGGAGAAGCCGGGCTTGATCTCAACATGGTCGCTGATCTCAGCGGATGGCAATCCGCGCTGGTCACATTGGCCGCTGTCGGTCTTGTGATCCTCGCCGGGCGGTATCTGACCGATCCGGTTTTCCGCTATGTTTCGCGCGCACGCCTACGCGAGCTTTTTGTCAGCACGGCCCTGATGATGGTCGTTGGGATTGCGCTCTTGATGACGATGGTGGGTCTCTCCCCTGCATTGGGTACGTTTCTGGCTGGTGTTGTCATGGCCAACAGCACATACCGCCACGAGCTCGAAAGCGATATCGCCCCTTTCAAAGGCATCTTTCTTGGCGTGTTTTTCATTACCGTCGGGGCGAGCATTGATTTCGCGCTCTTGGGTGAAAACTTTGGGATGATCCTTGGGCTAACGTTCGGGTTGATTGTCTTGAAAGCCGCTATTTCGTTCGGGATTGCACATATGTTCCGCCTGCAAGGTGGCGACAAATGGTTGATCTCTCTTGGGCTCGCGCAAGCCGGTGAATTTGGGTTTGTGCTGATATCTTTCGCAGTCACGAGCGCTGTCATCCCCGGCAGTATTGCGGACCTCTTGTTGCTGATCGTCGCAATATCCATGTTACTCACACCGATGTTGTTCATCCTGTATGACCGCGTCATCGCTCCGCGCTATTCGCGCCAGCAAAGCCGCGAGGCGGATGATATCAACACGGACGCCAAGATTATTATTGCAGGGCACGGGCGCTTTGGCGGCATTGTAAACCGCACGCTCCAAGCGGCGGACTACGCCACAACAGTGGTTGACTACAGCCAGGACCAGCTCGAGATGCTGCGCCGCTTTGGTCTGAATGTGTATTACGGCGATGCAACGCGCCCTGATCTTTTGCATGCCGCAGGTATTGAGGATGCACAGGTTCTCGTCGTCGCCATTGATGACAAAGAGGCCATCACAGAGGTGGTCAAACATGTCACAGAACACCACCCACATGTGCATGTGATCGCACGCGCGATTGACCGCTGGCATGTCTATGATCTGTGGACCGCAGGCTGCCGCGATATCATTCGCGAAACTTATGACAGCTCGATCCGCACATCACGTTCAGCCTTTGAGGCCCTGGGCCACTCGCGCGCAGCCGCAGAGGCGATGATCGCTGAGTTCGAAGACTTTGACCGCAAAACCATGCTCGAAATGGCCGAGCATTACACCCAAGGCGACCCGCTCTCCGAAGACAGCGCCTACGCAAAACTAGTGCGTGATAAGCTGCCCGAATGGCAAGACGAGCTATCAGCGAATATGAAAGCAGCCATGGAGAAAGCGAAGAGCTAGCCAGCTCTGCTGCGGATTGAGGTGAAAGAGTGCGACCCCATAATGGGGTCTCATTTCACGTCTCAACACGCTTTGCCCGCCAAAATGGGAAAAACAGCAGGCCAGTGGTTGTATCGTTTTCCCAAATCCCTTTGCTTCGCAATTGCAGCGTCTATGCGCACTCCATCGCACGAAAAGCCACTGTAACATTACAAGCGTTACTTTTGAAATTATCAACAATGCTTTCTGCATCGTGATCTGCCTATATTCGGGAGTATTGTATAAGAACTCTGATGACATGCTCATTCTCTTGTCTCGCTCAATTACGCGAGGCACCCCCCTTTGCGCCGAGACCTCTGTCATGAAACGGCGCAAATTATCGTCGACATGAGAGGATATTGAGCCTTTAGCTTAATTATTTTACTTATTAAACTAATTAAGCTAAAAAGTACTCACTTTTCAAGAATACGTAAAAGGGAGGATAATATGCGACTACAAAAAACGCCACAAAAGCTGCTATGCTTGGCACGCACTATGAGCGTCCTTGCAGCCGGCGCAATTGCCTTATCGGCAGGGACTGCACAGGCCGACAATTATCTACAAAAAGGACTTTCCAAATACACCTATAAAAAAGGTGGTGAGGTGTTTCCCGCTCAAAACCCTAAAGCGGTCTTTATGGCAGACCCCTCTGCCCGAGTTTTTAAAGACCCCAAAACGAAACGCGACATGCTGTATGTCTATGTGTCAACGGATGCACCATCGGCGTGTAACATAAAGCGGAAATACCCCAGCAAATTCGAAGGTGGGAATATGTTGGCAGAAGGAGGGGTCGGCTTTTGCATGCCCGGCTATAATGTCTATTACACAGACGATCCGACCAAGCCGTCAAAATGGAAACTGAAGAAGAATGTCTTTACTCAAAATGGCGTTCCATGGAGATCTGGAAACGCGCAGGCAAAACCATTCCGCATGTGGGCACCTGACGTCATTCAGGGCAGCGACAACCGATTTTACATGATATACCCCAACGAATACCAATTAGGTGTTGCTGTTGCAGATCACCCGCTGGGTCCGTTCAAAAGCTCTAAACCGCATTATTCGAAAATTCTGCGTGGTGGGATCGATCCCACGATGGTCAAGTATTTTGACCCTAGCAAAAAGAAAATGCGCTACTTCCTGATTACAACCTATAAGCAGTCTCGCGTAGGCAAGGATGGTAAACGTAACGATTATTGGCAAAGCTTTGAAGCCCAAGAAATGGACGGTCAGTTCCGTAAGCTGATTGGTAAAGCCTTCAAAATGAATATCCCGAAGATCCAATCTGACGCGCATAATTACGCTGAAGGGCCCTATATGTTGCGCAAAAACGGTTATTTCTATCTGTTCTACGCCCTTGACCCACGCGCCGACTATAAATCCGATAATGGGTTCCGCCTGGAAGTGGCGCGGTCAAAGACTTTGAAAGGGCCTTTTGTATCGATGGGCACCGCGGTGCCAAAGTTTGACCCGCCATTTATCAAAGATGGCACGATTCCAACTAACCACGGGTCGATGATCGATTATAAAGGCAATACGTATGTATTTTACCATGAGCACCGCAACGGGCCTATACACGACGCGGATGTCTTTAACTATCGTACGCCGCTTTATGATCGCATCTGTTGGAAACCTGATGGCAGCGTGATCCCTGCTGTACACGGGCACAACACTCTGAAAACTGGTAAATGTGCCCCAGCGCCATCTGTGGTTCTGGAAGCAGAAGCATTTTCCAGCAAAACCGGCAAAGAGATCACGCGTGACGGCAACAGCTTGGGCTACATCGCTAATGGGAACACAACCACCTATAACAAAAAGGTTGACCTCAAGAAGCTCAAAAAAATCACGGTGAAATACGCTAGCATGGGGTCCGGTGGTCGACTAGAGATCAGAGCAGGGTCGAAAACGGGACCATTGATCCAAGCCTTTGATTTAGCACCAACAGGTGGTTGGGATAAATCAAAAGTCACCCCCGTCAAAATTGCAAAGCGCCGTATGACGACCAGCAAAATCGTGTTGGTGTTCAAGAAAATGGCGCCTGGCACAAAAGCCTGGGGAGAAGAATATCTATTCAACATTGACTACGTTAAGTTCCAGTAGTTCGGTGTTCTCGTCTCAAAAAGGCTAGAAACAGATCGCAAAGAAGTCCCGCCGCACCAGTGGTGC
>CAKMZE010000040.1:0-423 GCA_929200295.1 uncultured Alphaproteobacteria bacterium | reverse complement strand
CCCAAAAAAAAAAAGAAAAAAAACAAGCAAAAGCGCCCCCCCCCCGCCGGGGGGGGGCGGCGGGACTTTTTTCGTGTCGTGCGTTTAGCAATGTTCTATAACATCCCATACATCGCCTGTATTTACCTTAGACCCCTAAACCTGTGTTATTATGCGTTAGATACAGGTTGGTATTGAGAATGGCGCAAAAGCAATATTTGAATGTTGTAAGTTCTTGCCACAAATCTGGGATTTATTCCCCACGGTGCATTGCTTTGTAAGGCCCTACCGAGCAATGCGTGGGGGAACAGATATAACGTGCGCTTTAGTGGCAACTGCACCTAAAAGGCCTAAAAGCAGAATGCTTCCATAACGCCAAACAAGTGCAAGGAATTAGCAACGCGTGGGTTAGATGATACAATCACACCCGCCGACATCCTGTCA
>CAKMZE010000039.1:5192-21481 GCA_929200295.1 uncultured Alphaproteobacteria bacterium | reverse complement strand
AGTCACAAAATGGCATTAGATGGACACAGTGATAAGGCTTTTACCCGGTCTGCAATGCGCGCTGAAATGTTGGACGCAGAAACCGAGGCTGCATTGGCCTATGCATGGCGCGATCACCGCGATGAGAAAGCGCTGCATCGGCTGATTGATGCATATATGCGCTTGGCGATTTCGATGGCGATGAAGTTCAAACGCTACGGGGCATCGCAGAATGATCTGATCCAAGAGGCGTCGGTCGGTTTGATGAAAGCAGCCGAAAAGTTTGACCCAGATCGTGGCGTGCGGTTTTCGACCTATGCTGTGTGGTGGATCAAAGCCTCGATCCAAGATTACGTGATGCGCAATTGGTCAATGGTGAGAACCGGCTCAACTTCGACGCAGAAAGCGTTGTTTTTTAATATGCGCCGGGTGCAGGCGCGACTTGAAAGGGAAGCTGCGGCAGAGGGACGCCAGCTCGCGCGTGATGAGCTGCATGAGATGATTGCCAAAGAAGTTGGCGTGCCGCTCCATGATGTAGTCATGATGGAAGGGCGGCTTTCGGGGGCTGATTTTTCATTGAATGCGACGCAATCGACCGAAGACGAAGGGCGCGAATGGATCGACACGCTAATCGATGATGGGGCGCAGGCCGAAGACGCTATTTCCGCAGCACATGACAATGAAACGCTGCGTCAATGGCTCTCAACGGCATTTGCGCATCTTAATGCGCGCGAGCAATTTATATTGGTTGAGCGTAAAATGCGCGATGAAGCGCGCACATTGAAAAGCCTCGGCGATGAGCTGGGCCTCTCAAAAGAACGTGTGCGCCAGCTTGAGGCCGGTGCATTGGGTAAGATGCGTAAAATTCTTGAAAACCAAGATAGCGAAGTGAAAGCTTTGATCCTTTAAAGATGCGCGTGAGCATTGTCTTTGCCCCTTTATGCGGCCTAAAGTTAGCATGAGCGCGTGTGGCGCTGATTGCAAAAGGGGCTCTGATGCTGGCTGGAAAACATGTGCTGTTGATTATTGGCGGCGGCATTGCGGCTTATAAGGCGCTTGATCTGATCCGGCGCTTGCGTGAACGTGATTGTATGGTCACGCCCGTGCTTACGGATGGTGGGGCTGAGTTTGTGACACCTTTGTCGGTCTCGTCATTGGCAGGTGGCAAGGTTTACCGCGATTTGTTCGATCTGACTGATGAAGCAGAGATGGGGCATATCAGCCTTTCACGTGCGTCTGATCTGATTGTTGTGGCCCCTGCAACGGCGGATCTAATGGCAAAAATGGCGGCAGGGCTTGCAGGGGATTTGGCAACAACATTGTTGTTGGCGACGGATACGCCTGTGCTGATTGCACCTGCGATGAATGTGCGCATGTGGACGCATGCGGCCACGCAGCGCAATCTGATAACATTGCGCGATGATGGGGTGATGTGTGTTGGCCCAAATGAGGGCGATATGGCTTGCGGTGAATATGGACCGGGGCGGCTTGCGGAACCGCTTGAGATTGTGGCCGCGATTGAGAATGTGCTTCGGGATGGGCTGCTCAAGGGGCGGCATGTGGTGGTGACCTCAGGGCCAACACATGAGCCAATTGATCCGGTGCGATATATTGCAAATCGCTCCAGTGGCGCGCAAGGCACGGCGATTGCTGCGGCATTGGTAGGGCTTGGCGCAGAGGTCACATTTGTGACAGGCCCGGCGGAGGTGCCGCCACCTGCAGGCGTAAAGGTTGTTGCAGTGGAGACAGCGCTGGAGATGCAAACGGCTGTGCGCGAGGCGTTGCCTGCGGATGCGGCTGTGTTTGCAGCGGCGGTTGCGGATTGGCATGTGACATCTGCCTCGGATAGTAAGCTGAAAAAGCAGGTGGGCAAATTGCCCACCCTACAGCTGTCAGAAAACCCTGATATTTTGGCTGAGGTTGCGCAGATGCAATCAGGAAGGCCTGCGCTTGTGGTGGGTTTTGCAGCGGAAACCGATGATGTGATCGCCAATGCAACAGCAAAGCGCGCGCGTAAGGGCTGCGATTGGATTTTGGCCAATGATGTATCGCCGGACACAGGGATTATGGGGGGGACGGAAAACGCCGTCACACTCATCCGTGAAGAGGGCGCAGACACATGGCCGCGCATGAGCAAGGATTTGGTGGCGCGTAAATTTGCGCAGATGCTTGCTGAGGCATTGGCCAAGTGATGTCGCAGGATGACGCGACACATGAGGTGAAGCTGCGGATTATGCGTGCGGAAACCGCGGACCCGAGTATTGCCTTGCCGCATTACGCGACCCCGGGTGCAGCGGGGGCGGATATGCGTGCCAATTTTGGTGTTGGCGGCGGTATGGTGATTTTACCCCCGCAAGAGCGAGCGCTGATCCCAACAGGGCTATGTATGGCGATCCCGGATGGTTTTGAGGTGCAGGTCCGGCCGCGCTCGGGCCTTGCGCTCAAGCATGGGGTGACACTTCTCAATAGTCCTGGGACGATTGATAGCGATTATCGGGGTGAGGTTGGGGTGATTATGATCAACCTCGGGCAAGAGCGTTTTGAGATCACCCATGGCATGCGGATAGCACAGATGGTTGTGGCCTCTGTCGTGCAAACGCAATTTGCAGAAGTTGTGACATTGGATACGACAGCGCGTGGTGCCAAGGGATTGGGTAGTGCGGGGCATATGCAGTGATCCTTGTTGCGGTCATGGCTGCGGTACTCTGGGGGATCGGCTGGGCCATGGATGCCCCAAAGCGGGCGCGTTGGACAATGATCGGTATTTTGTTGGTCTTTGTGTGCTTTATTCAGCTGGCGCTGCCGGTCGCGCATCCTTTGCGCATTGCGACGGGTGGGGACATTAGGCTGTGGTTGTTGCTGATCGGGTTTTGCGGCGCGATTTGGCTTTATAGCAAGGGGTTATCTGTTTTGCGCGCGCAGGCGAATACGCCAGTTGAAACACCCCAAACCGGGCCATTTTCTGAAACAGAGCTGGATCGCTATGCAAGGCATATCATTTTGCATGAGATCGGTGGCGCCGGCCAAAAGGCGCTGAAAGACGCACGCGTCTTGGTGATCGGGGCAGGGGGGCTGGGGTCGCCCGCCTTACAATACCTAGCAGCGGCGGGTGTTGGGACAATCGGCGTGATTGATGATGACGTTGTGGACAATAGCAATCTGCAACGTCAGGTGATACATACTGACACCCGCATTGGCCTGCCAAAGGTGCAATCGGTGGCAGAAGCAATCAAAGCGCAGAACCCCTTTGTCACGGTGAAACCCTATCATCGACGTTTGGATGCATCGATCGCCACGGATCTTTTTGCCGCATATGATCTGATCCTCGATGGCACAGATAATTTTGCGACCCGGGCATTGGTCAATGAAACGGCGGTCGCACTTGGTAAACCATTGATTGCGGCGGCTTTGTCCCAATGGGAGGGGCAGATCAGCCTTTATGACACATCAACAGGCGGCCCATGTTACGCATGTATTTTCCCAATTGCGCCTGATCCTGCTTTGGTGCCCTCTTGTGCTGAGGCAGGTGTTTTGGGGCCTTTACCCGGCATTATTGGCGCGATGATGGCAGCAGAGGCGGTTAAATGGATCGCGCAGGCAGGCACGGGCTTGCAAGGGCGGATGATGATTTATGATGCGCTTTATGCGCAGACCCGCGTGATCAAGGCCAAGCGCCGGGTGGATTGTACTGTATGCGGGGGGAACAGTATCCCCAAACAAAGCGCGTGATATTAAGGTAATTCAGCACATCATTTACCTGTGCTATGAAGGAAGCGAAAAGATGACAAACCCATTGCTAGAAACCTGGCAGACGCCATATGGTTTGCCGCCATTTGATCTGATTGAAGACACGCATTTTGCTCCAGCGCTTACAGCCGCATTAGACGAGGCCCGCGCTGGGATCGCGGCGATCACGCAGACCACAGATGCGCCGACGTTTGATAATACGGTATTGGCGCTGGAACTGGCCGAGCGCGCGCTCGAGCGCGTGTGCGGCGTCTTTTACGGGGTTGCTGGCGCGCAAAGCAATGACGCAAGAGAGGCGTTGCAACGCGAGTTTGCACCAATGCTGTCTGATTTCAGCTCAGAATGCATGGAAAACAAAGCGCTTTTTGATCGGATCACGCAGCTATGGGATATGCGTGAGACGCTTGATCTCACTACCGAGCAAACCCGCGTCTTGATGTTGCTACGGCGCGGATTTTTACGCGGTGGTGCGGCGTTAGAGGGTGATAAGGCCGCGAGAATGCGCAAGGTGATGGCGCGGCTTTCGGTGCTTGGCACGACGTTTTCTCAGAACCTGCTCGCGGATGAACGCAGTTGGTTTATGACACTTGATGCGGTTGGGCTAAAAGGATTGCCGGATTTTGCCATCGCTGCGGCCCATGCCGCGGGCGAGGAAAAGCAGGCAGGCGGCCCAGTTGTGACGCTTTCGCGGTCTTTGATCGTCCCGTTTTTGCAGTTCTCACCGCAGCGTGGCTTGCGTGAGCAAGCCTATCTCGCGTGGACGGCACGTGGGGCGAACGGGGGCGAGACGGACAACCGCGCGATTGCGGCTGAAATTCTGTCACTGCGGACTGAGCGCGCGCAGCTTTTGGGATACCCAAGCTTTGCGGCCTATAAACTAGAAACCCAGATGGCCGGCACGCCTAATGCTGTGCGCGATCTTTTGATGCAGGTTTGGGACCCTGCGAAGTCAGCGGCCGAGCGTGATGCAGCGGCACTGCGCGATATGCTGCATGCGGATGGGCATGAGGGGCCGCTTATGCCGTGGGATTGGCATTATTATGCGCAAAAGCGCAAAGCTAGGTTACATGATCTCAATGAGGCGGCGCTGAAATCATATTTCCAGCTCGATCAGATGATCGCGGCGGCGTTTTCATGTGCGCATAAGCTCTTTGGGTTAGAGTTTACCCCGCTTGATGCGCCTGCCTATCATCCCGATGTGCAGCTTTGGTCTGTGTCACGCGGGGGCTCACATATCGCGGTCTTTATGGGTGACTATTTTGCGCGCAGTGCAAAGCGATCCGGTGCATGGTGCATGGCGATGCAGTCGCAAAATCGCATGCAGGGGGACGTCCGCCCGCATGTTGTGAACGTCTGTAATTTTGCAAAACCTGCGGCGGGTGCGCCTGCTTTGCTGTCGTTCGATGATGCGCGGACGCTCTTTCACGAATTTGGGCATGCGTTGCATCAAATGCTGTCTGATGTGACCTATGACAGTATTTCGGGCACATCAGTGGCGCGGGACTTTGTGGAATTGCCCAGCCAGCTTTTTGAACATTGGCTCGAAGTGCCTGAAGTTTTAGCAGAGTTTGCGCGCCACGCCGAGACAGGGGAGGCGATGCCTGAGGCGGAATTGCAAAAGGTTCTGCGTGCCTCCACCTATGATATGGGATTCCAAACGGTGGAATATGTGGCGTCTGCGCTGGTTGATTTAGCGTTTCATGACAAATCGCATGCGCCCACGGACCCAATGCAAACCCAAGCCGAAGTGTTAGAAGAGATCGGCATGCCATCTGCGATTGGCATGCGCCACGCGACACCGCATTTCGCGCATGTATTTTCAGGTGATGGCTATTCCTGCGGTTATTATAGTTACATGTGGTCTGAGGTCATGGATGCAGATGCATTTGCCGCCTTTGAAGAGGCGGGCGATCCATTTGACGCAACAGTGGCGCGCCGTTTGGAAGAGACGGTTTTATCGTCGGGCGGGTCGGTTGATGCGGCTGAGCTTTATGTGGCGTTTCGTGGTAGATTGCCAGGTGTGACGCCTCTTTTGCAGGGGCGTGGATTGCTGTAGCTTATGGGCGGATTTCGTCAGGTGTGACACCCCAAAGTGCTGATTTTGGGGCCCAGCCCCGATATCCATCAGCGCGAAGGCGGCACCAATCTGGGGTGCATTCATCAAGTGCTGCGATGACACCGGCCTCAAGCTTGGCGATGATGGCTGCCTCTGCATTGGCGCGGCGCAAAATCGGTAAAAGCTCTGTATCAATAATCACCGTGCGGTTTCCAGATAAAAGACGAAAATGCACCCAGCCGCCCAAACCATCGCGATCAACCACACGGCGCCAATGGCCATATTCGGCGATCACTTGGATCGGCATATTGCGCCGTTGAAACACCCAATCGATCCGGTGAGAGAGTGAGGGGCCACGACGGACATTGGCCTCATTGGTTTTCAATGAGACAAAGCGCGGTATGGGCAGATTTGTTTCAGGACCGCGGGTGATGTCTTGGGCATATGCGGATGCTCCGCTCAAAAGCAGCAGTGCAAGGCACAATTTTAGAATTGTTTTGCCGATATGCGGTGACATGCGCGGTTTGCTTTTGTTGTTATCTGCTCAGATCAGACCGCTGATTACTTGCGATCTTTTTTATGTATCTGTGCGTAAAATCCAGTGTGCTGCAAGGGCGTGCAACGTCTGATCATTGTTCTGTTCAAAGGTGTTGTGCGCAGGCGACGGTTATCATGTATAACCTGCGCGCATTTTACATAAATGTAAGGAATTGCTGTGATGACGAGGTAGATGGGCAAATTGCCCATCCTACAAGATACGGCAGACCTAGTGCGGCTGGGCTAGGGATGGTGCATATGTCGCGGCGGAAAACCGCAGCATGTCATTATCGGCGCGGCCGGCAATGTAAGTATCTGATGGTGCTGCACAAGCGCTGAGTACACAACACGTACTCAGTGCCGCAAAAATCATGCGGGTCATTGAAACTCTCCTCAAACGTACACCTCTTTTGGGTGCTGACAGTTAACATAATCTAAAATTACGCGTCTGAGGAGGGCTGCAAATAATTTCATTTTTATGAACGTTGTAAAAATGTTTTGTGATGCGTGGACAAAGCTTGTCGGTTTCCTATCATATGTGGTCGGCTGGTTCTGCCGCCACGGGCTATTTTTAAGCAATCTGCACAAATGTCAGCATGAGGAGAATCGCACTATGAAAACAAACGTAAAAGCACTTGTTGTTGGTGGTGGTGCCGTTGGCACATCGATTGCCTATCATCTCGCTAAGGCGGGGTGGGATGATGTGATGCTTTTAGAGCGTGATGAGCTGACATCGGGGTCAACATGGCATGCGGCAGGGCTTTTGCCGCTCTTTAACATGTCATATGCGACCACGCATATTCATAAATATTCGGTCGATTTTTATAAATCGCTTGAGGCAGAAACCGGTTTAAACGCGGGCTTTGCGGTGGTGGGCAATTTGCGCATGGCCCAGACCGAGGAGCGGATGGATGAGTATCGGCTTTATGCTTCGACCGCTGAGACCTGCGATGTGCCCTATGTGTGGATGACTCCGGATGAGATCAAGGAAAAATGGCCGCTGATCCGCACAGAGGATCTGAAAGGCGCGCTATATCATCATACGGATGGCTACATAAACCCTGCGGATGTCACCATGGCGATGGCCAAGGGCGCGCGGCAGCGTGGCGTGATGATCGAACGCAAATGGCAGGCGGATGCCTATCATTGGACCGGAACCCATTGGGAAGTCACCGCGACAAAGATGATCGAGAAGGGGGGGAACCTTGTTCCTTCTGACGAGCAGATCGTGATCACCGCCGAACATGTTGTCACGGCCTCGGGCAATCATGCGCAAACCACGGCGAAAAAGCTGGGGCTAAAAATCCCCGCTATTCCAGTAGAGCACCAGTTTATCGTCATGGATCAGGACCCGGCTTTGGTGAAATATCGGGCCGAGGGCGGGGCAGAGCACCCGGTTATCCGTGACGCTGATGCGCAATCTTATGTGCGTGAAGAGCGCGGCGGCTGGATCTTAGGTGTTTATGAGAAAAACGCGCCAGCGCAGTTTGCGCATGGTGTGCCAGACAGCTTCCGTGCTGATCTGTTCCCGCTCGATTTGGAACGGATTGAGGCGCAGTATATGGCGATGATCCACCGTGTGCCGTCTTGCGAAGACAGCGGGCTGAAGGATGATTTCAACGGGCCGATTTGTTATACACCGGATGGGAACCCGCTGGTTGGCCCAGCACCTGGTTTACGCAATATGTGGCTTGCCGAAGGGTTTAGCTTTGGCATTACGGCGGCTGGGGGCACAGGCTATTATCTTGCGCAGATGATGGTTGAGGGCGAGGCCGAGATCGATATGGCCTCACTTGATCCCAAGCGCTACGGCTCATGGATGACGACGGAATTTGCGGCGCGTAAAAACGAAGAATGCTACGATCACGTTTATATCTTGCATCACCCTGATGAAGAACGTCCAGCCTGTCGGCCATTAAGAACCTCGCCTGCCTATGACCGGCAAAAGGCGCGTGGCGCGCAATTTGGCTGGGTCAATGGGTGGGAACGCCCGAATTATTATGGCCCGCTTGATGCACCTGAAAGCTTTGATCACGATAGCCGCTCATTCCGCCGTGGCGGCTGGTGGCAACATGCTGTGGACGAGGCCAAAGCAATCCGCGAAGGCGTGGGTTTGATCGATGCGACAGCCTTTACCAAGCATATCGTTAAAGGCCCCGGTGCGACGGCTTTCCTTGATTGGTTTACAACCAATAAGCTGCCGCGCGTGGGCCGCATTAATCTGACATATGCGCTGACCGCCCATGGCACGACACGCACGGAATATACGATCGTGCGTTTATCGGATGATGAATATTATCTTGTTTCTGCTGGGGCATGGACCGATTATGATGCGGATTATCTGCGCAAGGCGATTGAAGATAAAGAAGCCGAATTCGGTCGTATCGAATGCCAGAATGTGACGACGCAATGGGGTGTCTTTGCGATTGCTGGACCAAAATCGCGTGATGTTCTACGCGCGGTGATCAATGATGCGGACCCTGACACAGCCCTGTCAAACAAGCGCTTTCCTTGGCTCAGTGCCAAACAGATCGAGCTGGGCATGTGTCCGGTGAATGCGATCCGCGTGGCCTATACGGGTGAGCTGGGGTGGGAGCTGCATCACCCGATGGAGATGCAGAACTATCTCTTTGATCTGCTCGAAAAGGCGGGCGAAAAACATGGGATGAAGCTGGTCGGTGCGCGGGCGCAAAACTGGCTGCGGCAAGAGAAATCCTACCGTGCCTTTGGCAATGAGCTGGGCCGTGATGCGACCCCTGCCGAGGCTGATTTGCCGCGTTTTATTGACCTGGACAAAGACTTCCACGGTAAAGACGCGATGGTCGAAAAGGGCATCCGTTCAAAATGCGTGACCGTGTTGATTGACGGCCCTTCAGATGCGGACCCTTGGGGCCGCGAGGCACTTTATGCGATGGATGGCACGCGCGTTGGGCGTTTGACCTCGGGCGGGTATTCTGTGGCATTTGGGAAAGCGATTGGCATGGGATATGTGCGCCCAGATTTGGCTGAGGTTGGCGCAAAGCTACAGGTGAAGATGCTCAATCAACTATGGGACGCCGAGATCGCTGACGACAGCCCATATGATCCGAAAAACACCACGATCCGGCAGGATGGGTAACAGATAAAGGCGGGTTAGCCCCTGCCTTGATCTATCATTCGGCCATAATGGCCGCCATCACAACAGGGTTTGCCAGCTGCGCGATGAGCCCGCTTGCTTGCATCTGGGCAAGGCTTGCTTTGTCAGTGCCACAGGTTTGCGAGATTTGCACGACTTGCGCGTCTTGCATGCTGGGCGGGATCGTTTCTGACATCGTGCGGATGTTGGTAATTGGCATGGCGGCATAGGCCTCAAGCTCGGCGAGATACGTTGCAACACCTGCATCGCCCTTGGCGGCTTGCATGCCGTCCAACATGCATTGCCATGCCTCGCGTATCTGCGCATCCCATGCCGTATTGGGCCGTACTGATGCGAGGCTTGGCACACGCGATTCGTAGAAGTCGAGCGTATTTTCCATTAGCTGCTCTGACGCGGCTTGCAGCCGATCAATGTTTGATTGGGCAAGGGCAAAGCTTGGCAGTAAGCAGAATATAAGACCGTAAAGAGAAAGGCGCATGTGACTATCCATTATCTATCTACGGCATAGTATTTCATTGCTCTTTGCGTGGTGCAATGACGCAATTGAGGGCATCCGCAAAATCCCGCGTATGTCATGGCAGGTTAAAACCGCATGGCGCTGTTTTCGAACATGTCTTTATCGCACCCATCTGGCATGTGTTCACTGACCATATCTGCTAGTAACTGACTGGCCGCAGGTGCGGTTTGAAACCCATAGCCACCTTGCCCTGCGCACCATAAAAATGTGTGATCTTGTCGGGATGGTCCGATCACGAGTTGTCGGTCTGGTGCAAAGCTACGCAGCCCGGCCCATGTGCTAATCGGCCGTGTGATGGGTGCGGTGACATGCTGTGCATAGCGGTCTAACCCTTCTGCGATGGTCAAATCTTCGGCATAGGCATCATGGGCATGCACAGGCGTTTCATCGGCGGGTGAGACGATGAGCGCGCCTGCATCAGGTTTGGCATACCATGTCTCGCCCGGTCCAAATAACATGGGCCAGTTTTTGGGGTCGTGTCCTTGCGGTGCTGCGATACGGGCCATTGATCGGCGGTGTGGGGTGATGCCAATCGGGGCAATCCCAGCAAGCGCGGCGATATGATCGGCCCAAGCGCCAGCGGCGTTGACAATATAGCGGGCCTCATACGCGGCCTCACCCGTCTGAATACGCCAGCCACATTGCGTGCGCGTGATCTGCGTGGCTTGGCTGCGCGTGTGAAACTGAGCGCCAGCATCACGCGCTTTGCGCACAAAGTTCTGGATCAAAAGATCTGTATCGATGTCATAAGCCTCGGGGTCAATCGCGGCTTGGGTGATGACCTTGGGGTCTAAGATGGGTATTCTTGCACAGGCGTCTGCTACGGACACAGGTTCCATTTGCATGGCCCGTGCATCTTCGGTAAATGCAGATTCATTACCTGCTTTGCCCAATATCATCAGCCCTCGTGGGCTTAAGACACCGCCATCTTCGTGTTTGAGATAGGCAAAGCTGGCGCGGTTCAGGGATAAGACCGCAGGGTTTCCATAATGCCGCTCGCTCAAAGCGGCAGACCGGCCCGAGGCATGGGTGGCCAGTGCCTCTTCTTTCTCAATCAGATGCGTGCTGCCAAGCTGACTGAGGCGAAACGCAGCCGAGACCCCGGCGATACCGCCACCAATGATGCAAAAATCGATCATAACCGGATCATGCCAGATCTTTTACATACGGCAATAAAAAAGGCCCGCAGGTTATGCGGGCCTCTCTTAAAATCATGTGGCGTACTTAGGATGGGATATCGCCATCCAAGCCTTCGACATAGAAGCTCATGCCAGCCAATGTGCCATCATCGGCTGTTTCGCCGTCAGCAAGCCAAGCAGAGCCGTCTTGTTTGTTCACCGGACCTGTGAAGGCATGGTAAGATCCGTCAGCTAATGCATCGCGCAGGGCCTCGGCTTCGGCTTTGACGTTTGCAGGGACTGCGTCGGAAATATCACCGATTTTGACCATGCCAGGCCCGATGCCATCCCATGTGTCCATGCTCTCCCATGTGCCATCCATCACGGCCTGTGTGCGGGCTATGTAGTATGGGGCCCAGTCATCGATGATTGATGACACGCGTGGGTGTGGTCCGAACTCTGCCATGTCAGAGGCTTGGCCAAAGGTGATGACATCGCCTGCGGCTTGCGCTGCGGCTTGTGGCGCGGTTGAGTCTGTGTGCTGCAAGATCACATCAGCACCTTGGTCGATCAGCACGGTTGCGGCCTCGGCCTCTTTGGCTGGGTCAAACCATGTGAAGGCCCAGACGATTTTGAACTCAACGTCAGGGTTCACCTTTTTGGCGTGGATATAGGCTGAGTTGATGCCACGGATCACCTCTGGAATTGGGAATGAAGCGATATAGCCGATAATGTTTGATTTCGTCATTGAACCAGCGATGTGGCCCTGAACGGCACGGCCTTCGTAGAAGCGCGCAGAATAGGTTGAGACATTTGGATGTAAACGCTTGTAGCCTGTTGCATGCTCAAACTTCACATTTGGGAACTTAGCAGCAACATTGTTGGTTGGGTCCATGTAGCCAAAGGATGTGGTAAAGATCAGGTCAGCACCGTCGAGCGCCATTTGTGTCATGACACGCTCTGAATCTGGTCCCTCTGGGACGCTTTCTACATATACGGTTTCGACCGCATCACCAAAGGCGGCTTCAACAGCGAGACGCCCTATGTCATGCTCATATGTCCAGCCGCCATCGCCCACAGGGCCGACGTAGACAAAGCCAACTTTTGTGACATCTTGAGCACGCACAGGCGTGCCCATCATTGCTGCCGTGGCAGCGGCGGCTCCTGAAGCGAGCAGAGTTCTTCTTTCCAAGGTTTTTCTCCCGATAGTTCCGGGTCTGTGACCCGGGTGTGTTGCACCTCTAGTGTGAGGCGTGAAAGATTCGCCCCAGTGAACCTGGGGCACGTCCCGACGACATAATAACCAGAACGACGATGGTGGCTAGATAGGGCGACATCGAAAGATACTCGACAGGGATCGCAAGCCCGGCTGCTTGCAAATTCAGCTGCAAGACAGTTACGCCGCCAAATAAATAGGCTCCAAGCAAAAGCCGCCCCGGTTTCCAGCTGGCAAAGACCACGATGGCCAGCGCGATCCAGCCCGCACCTGCGGTCATTCCTTCGGTCCATTGCGGCACACGCACAAGCGACAAGTATGCGCCACCAAGTCCCGCACAGGCGCCACCAAACATAATCGCCAGCAAGCGGACACGGATGACGTTATAGCCCAATGCATGCGCCGCATCATGGTTTTCGCCCACCGCGCGCAAGATCAATCCGGCGCGGGTGAATTTTAAGAACGCCCAAACCGCGATGATCAGGAAAAGCCCCACATATACCATCGGGTCATGTTGGAAAATGATCGGCCCAATGATGGGAATGTCCCCCAGAAGCGGGATATGCCAATCTGGAAAGGCAGGCGCCTTGATCCCGATGTAGCCTTGGCCGATCAATGCTGACAGACCCAAGCCAAAGAGCGTAAGCGCAAGCCCCGTCGCCACTTGGTTTGATAAAAGATACTGCGTGAGGATACCAAAAAGCAGCGCCAGAAAGGCCCCGCCAACAGCCGCACCTAAGAAGCCCAGCCATGGGCTGCCGGTATTCACCGCCATCACAAACCCACAGACAGCGCCCGTGATCATCATCCCCTCAACCCCGAGGTTGAGAACACCCGCGCGCTCAACAACAAGCTCACCAATAGCGGCGAGCATAATAGGCGTGGCCGCAACCATCAAAGAGGCCAGCAATAAAATC
Source organism: uncultured Alphaproteobacteria bacterium (assembly GCA_929200295.1). Lineage (GTDB taxonomy): Bacteria > Pseudomonadota > Alphaproteobacteria > Rhodobacterales > Rhodobacteraceae > Yoonia. The sequence continues at coordinate 8,258 of CAKMZE010000039.1, read as the reverse complement.
GGGTTAATCGCAGATAAATCCATCAGACAATGCCTTTGCGTGCGAACCGGACGCGGTAATGTGTGAGCACATCAACAGCCAGCAAAAAGAAGAGGAGCATCCCTTGCAGCAGCTGGATTGCAGCGCCGGGCAGGCCAAGCTGGCTTTGGGCGATCTCACCACCGATATAAGTCAGCGCCATAACGCCACCCGCAAGCAAGATGCCAATCGGGTGCAGCCGACCAAGGAAGGCGACGATAATGGCGGTAAACCCGTAGCCCACGTTGAAATCAATGCTCACTTGCCCTGCGGGGCCTGCGACCTCAAACAGGCCTGCAAGCCCAGCGAGCGCGCCCGCAATGCCCATACAGATCAGGATCAGCCGGTTTGGGTTCACACCCGAAAACGCTGCCGCGCGCGGGCTTTGCCCCGCGAGCTTGACCTGAAAGCCAAACAAATGGCGGGTCAATGTGATATAGGCGAAAATAACAGCGATAAGGGCTGCGATCACCCCCCAATGCACGCCGGATCCGCTCCAGATTTCGAGGTTTGCAGCGGATGGGTATTGCGACAGATTGCGTGACCCGGGAAAGCCCATGCCTTCGGGGTTGCGCATCAGGCCAAGCGCCATCGACGCCAAAAGCTGTTCGGCCACATAGACCAGCATCAGTGAGACCAAAATCTCATTCGTGCCAAAGCGCACCCGTAACACCCCCGGGATCATCGCCCAGGCCCACCCGCCAAGCGCGCCCGCAAGCACCATCAGCGGGAAAATCCAGCGGGTCTCAAGCGGATAAAGCGCGAGCGCCACACCCGCACCGCAGATCGCGCCGATGATATATTGACCCTCAGCGCCGATGTTCCACACGCCCGCACGAAAGCCAAATGACAACCCAATGGCGATGAGAACCAATGGCGCGCCTTTGACCAGCAACTGCGGTCTGTAATACCACGCAAATTCAGAAAAGAGCGGATCAAAAAAGATCGCTCTGATTGTGGCCACCGGGTCTTTGCCAATAGAGTAGAAAAGGACCCCCCCAACAAGCATGGTCAAAGCAACGGCAAGCACAGGTGTTGCATAGATCCAGACGCGTGACGCTTGGGTGCGTTTTTCTAAGGTGATCATCGTGTTCCACATCCCTTTGTCTTGGCGAGGAAATGAACGGATGCAGGGTATTGAGTACAGTGTCGTTGGGTCGCAGGGCGCATCGGGATTCTCATCCAGGTCAAAATCTTAGGTTCTTTAAATTCATATGGGCAAATCTGGGGGATGAATAGCCATAAAGCGCCTTGCTACACTTAAGTGCTGCCTTAAGACCGATCCTTTGCGCGCGCTTTCTCTTCTTTGGCTTGTTGCTTGCTCGCGAGCGCTGTTTCAAGCTCATTATTAAGCGCGCGCGCCTTTGTCATATACGCGTCATTATCGGTGAGCGTTTGCTCAGGGTCCCAAAGCTGCGCGAGCTCGCGCAGGCTCGTGCGGTCATGGGTGTAGAATGTGGTTTCAACCTCATGGGCCTCATATTCAGTGAGCCCAAGGTTTTCTAACACATAACGCCCTGCGCGCAGCGAGCTGTCAAAGAGCTCGCGCACGATGTCATCAGCCCCAGCGGCATAAAGTGCATAGACATGAACCCGGTCACGGGCGCGGGCGATAATATGCAAATCAGGGCGGATTTTGCGAGCATAGCGGACAAGCTTGATCGCTTGGGCTTTGTCATCAATCGCAACGACCAGAACGCTGGCATCATCAATGCCGGATGCTTTGAGCAAATCAGGCCGGGTCGGGTCGCCAAAGTACCCGCGAAAGCCAAATTTGCGCATTGTTTGAACGGCAGAGATATCGGCATCGATCACAACGGTTGAAAACCCGGCAGATTGCACGAGCCTGTTGACGATCTGCCCAAACCGTCCGATGCCCGCAATGATCACAGTACCGGGTTCATCGATTTCATCAGGGTCTTGGTCATCGGCCACAGGTGCGCGCCGGGTCAGAACACCGTAGACCATAAAAAACAACGGGGTGATCAACATCGACAGCGCTGTAATCAACAACAGCTGATTGGCCAGCCCCGGTGTGATGACACTTTGCGCTAATGAGAATGAGATAAGCACAAAGCCAAACTCCCCAGCCTGCGCAAGGCCAAGAGTAAAGAGCCAGCGATCCGTGCCCTTCATGCCAAATGGAATGGACAAGGCAAACAGGATCACACCCTTGATGGCCATTACCCCGAGCGTCAGGGCAATCAGACGATAGGGTGCATCAAAAAACAGATCAAAATTGATACCAGCGCCAACGGTAATAAAAAACAATCCCAGCAGCAGCCCCTTGAATGGCTCAAGGTCGCTTTCGAGCTCATGGCGAAATTCTGAGTTTGCCAGAACGACACCTGCAAGAAATGAGCCAAGCGCGGGTGATAGCCCAACCATGCTCATAAGCACCGCAATTGAGACGACGATCAATAGCGCCAGTGCCGTATACATTTCGCGCAGGTTCGCATGGTGGATGTAGCGGAAAATGGGCCGGGTGAAAAACACCCCAGCAAGGACAATGGCAATTACAGCGCCAAGTGTGACAAGCGTCACACCCCATCCGGGAAGATCGCTCACCAGGTTCAGCGTGCTATGGGTGTCATGGTCAACCACGCGCTCCATTGACCCATCGGGGGCCAATTGCATCACCGCACTCACCCCGATAAGGGGCAGAAAGGCGAGCATGGGGATAACGGCAATATCCTGCATCAACAGGACAGAAAAGATAGACCGCCCGCCGTTTGTTTGGGTGAGCCCCTTTTCAGCCAGCGTTTGCAGGACGATGGCCGTCGACGAGAGCGCAAAGATCATGCCGATCGCGATCGCAGATGGGATTTGATAGCCCATAAACCGTGCCGCCAAAAACACAGCCCCCACTGTGAGCGACACCTGTAACCCGCCCAAACCAATGAGCCTATCGCGCATGTTCCATAGTGTCCGTGGGGCAAGCTCTAACCCGATTAGAAACAGCATCATCACCACGCCAAATTCGGCAAAATGCTGTAAATCGCGTGTTTCTGATCCGACAAGCCCTGTGACAGGTCCGATGAGAATACC
>CAKMZE010000039.1:1598-5182 GCA_929200295.1 uncultured Alphaproteobacteria bacterium | reverse complement strand
CCCGCACTTAGGTAGCCAAGCACCGACCCAAAGCCAAGCCGTGCCGCAAGTGGCACTGCGATGACGGCGGCCCCGAGGTAAATGGTCGCTTGAACCAGAAAGCTTTCCATATCTGTCTATCGCAATGTGCAGAAGGTTTGGCAATCAGTTAGCGGATGCAGCGTAAAGATTGCAATAACTGCAACTGCGACGATGACCATTTGGGAGCAGGATTCTAGCAGGCCGTAGACTTGTAGCATAAATACCGTTGCTGATCCTGATTCCAAAACTATTTTATTGTCTGGATAACGGTTGCGAGCTAAGTAGTTGTGATGACAAAGCTTTCTATTTTCGCGGCGCTCTTTTTGTTGCCAATCCCGTTGCTGGCTGAAACCACATCCGAGTTCCATTCTTCAGGACCTATATTTACTTGCTTCGGTGAAGGTGTGATCAAAAGTGGGTATGATACGGTTGATGGTGAGCTCGTCTTTCAGTCTGATGCAAATCCGGAGCAACGCGCGCCTATTTTTGGATTCGAAATTGTCCCAGCAGAGATTGGGATTGGTTTTGGATTTTATGCATGTAGTATTGCCCCCCAATTGCCTATCACCTTGATCGGGACTGCCACTCATCCGCCTATGGAATTTAGTGGGAGAACGACAACACGGCAAAGTTGGCCAATCATGCTATCCGCGCAGAGAGGTGTTCGCGAAGGCGAAGAAGTCTGTTTATTTGTTGGTTATAAATTGGAAGATGCTTTTGAGCTGGTACTGGGGGATTGGGTTTTTTCTCTGTGGGAAAACGAAAAATTACTACTCTCAGAAACTTTTGAATTAGTGGAACGAAACGAATTCCCGTTTTACTGCAACTGATAAGCCAATAGTACCAGTTGCAATCTGGCTGTAAGATTTTATATGCTGCAACTCGGTCTCCAAATGGAGTTCACGCCTGTGGAATCGGCCTTGCGCAAGGGGCACTTTACCCAGAGGGGATCTGGAGCGAATACGTCTTGCCACCCACCACATAGTTGAGCGCATCGTCACTGATTGCTGTGACGCGCCCACCTTCAAAGCTACTGCCCACCTCAAGACCAATCAGGCGACCATTGCTGAGCCGGACTGTTGCGTTGCGATCATTTGGGCGGCCCGAAACACTGATCAGGTTGATCTGCCGTAAATTCATCGCGTTCGTTTGTGTCGCGGCAGAGGCAACACTCTGTGGAATGGCACCTGTTGCAGGCGCTGAGGCAGATGTCGCAACGGCGGGGGCCGTTGCACGGGTCTCGGTCTGGGCGTTGGCCCGCGCCGATGCCACAACGCGCCCAAAATTCGCAGGTCGCGTGTCAGGCCGTGGAGAGGCTGCAATTGCACGGGCTGTAGGGGATATAAGTGCGCTTTCTGGTGCTGCGGCAACAAGAATGTCGAGAACGTCGTTTAATGCAGGTTCACTGGATTCTTGCGCTGTTGCCGCTGCAATCGCATCTTCAACGGATGTGTCTGTGACGTCAGGCTCTGCCGCGGCTTCTTGCGGCACCAGCGAGGCAGGCCGTAGCGCTGGGCGTGGGCTTGATACAATAAGATCCTGCGCTGAGGCGAGATCATCTGCAAAATCTTCTCCTCTTGGGGCGGGGCGTATGCCTGCAAGATCGGGGTCAATGACAGTTGCGGCGAGGTCTAGCGCTTGTCCTGGATTATTTTGGGCATCGGCACTAATATCTGGGGTCCCAAGTGCGATGTCGGTGGGTGCAGTTGTCTCCTCAGTCTGTGTCCTCGCTTCGGCGGCGGCGGTGACGGATGCGGGCCGGGGCGGTGGGGTAACCAAAGGCGCGCGCGCATAAACGAGCACACCATTGGGTAAATATGTCCCTTGAGGCGATGCAATGATAAAACCACCAGCGTCTCGTGGTAAGGGGACACCTGCTGGTGTGGGGTTTTGCGGGGCGAGGAAGGGCGCATCCACCCCCATTGACATATTGGCAAATCCTTCAGGCGTTCTGAGACGTGGGATTGGCTGTGCTACAGAATTACTGCTCAGATCAAGCGTTGGTTCGCCCTGAAAGGTGATCGGCAGTCGCGGCGCACGCTGCCACACACCTGTCACAGCATAAATCCGATTGGCCTCGCCCGGGCTTAATACGCGTCCTAATGCCTGCGGGGTGACAGGCAGAGGGCGTAATGATGTGGTGTCGCCCAAGGCCGTTTGTTCAACACTTGAAGACTGCGGCAAAGCAGGGCTGAGCTGGGAAGGCGTTTCGTCTAGAGTTGACGGCGCAACAACAGTCTGAGACACTGGATCAGTTTCATCAACTGTGGATAATTCCGGCACCACAGCGGTTGCCTCTGGGGCGACTGCAGGCTCAGGCTCACCAAAGAGGCCCGCAATCCCGTCGTCGCTTAGCGTACTGGCCCATAAAGCGACAAACGCCAGAAACACGAGCAGCCCTAAGACGAGGAGCAAGCCAAGGTATTTGGGTTTACCGCCAACACCGGTTGCATGTTTGCCGCCGATAGGGCCAACCCCAGTGGGGATCGCAGCGGCTGCGCGTTCTTTCCGTTTTGCGCGCCGCCGCGCAAGAAAGCCACTGGCCGCTTTTACAAGCGAAGACTTGGTCCGTGGTTCAGCTGTTACAGGAGGCGGGGATGCAATGGGAAGCGGTGCAGCCAAAGGCTTTGGCGCAGGAATAGGGGCCGGGATATCGGGTGCATTTGCCTCGGCAAGCGTGGCTGTTGCAATGCCGGGCGTGAGAGCCGTTTCAAGAGGGCTCGGGTCACGGCGCCGGGCAAATTGCGGCTCTGGCGGTAAATCCGCTTGCTGTTGCGGTTCAGGAGGTGCGACGGATGGTGTCTCAGGCGCGCTTTGGCGCGAGGAGAAAACAGGCTCATCTATAGGCGCGGTTGTTGGGGGCGGATTGATGCCTGCGGGCGCGATCATCCCACCTTCTGGCTCTAAAGGCGGTAGCGGCGCTGTATCCTCTTGCTCTGCATCATCATCTGGCGCGGCGGCGCGCCATGCGGAGCGTGTGAACGATAAGATCGGCTCGCTGCTTGGATCAAAGGCAGGATCTGGGGTCGCTTCTAATGGGGTGCTCTGTGCAGGTGGTTCTGTCTCGTGCTGTTGTGGCTCGAAAACAGGCTCGGGCGTTGGTTCAGGTAGAGGGGCCGCAGTCTCTGCAAGCGGTGCAACGGCTTCATCCGTTGCGGTTTCAGGGTGAGTTGGCCCCTCTTCCTTGGATGAGACGACGGGGATAACCGCCTGGCCGATAACTTCAACGGGATGTGAATCGCGTTGGATCTGGACGCCTTCACCGATAATCGATGTCGCACATAGTGTCATGCCAAAGAATACTTCAGAGCTAAACGTGAAAGGCTCAGAATTGACAACAAACGCTACAGGCGCGAACTGGTGTTGGCTCGCAAAGGTTTCGGCCTCAGCCAGCGTTTCTTTTGCGACCGCTGCGATATAGGTGCGCCCGCCGGTGCGATCGAAATCGATGATCAGCTCATCAAGAGCATAGGGCGTTGTGCCATCTAATGCAGCGCACACATCTTCAAAACTTGTTTGTGCAGTTTCGATTGTGAGAAATTTGATCTGCTCATTAGGTAGGA
>CAKMZE010000039.1:977-1588 GCA_929200295.1 uncultured Alphaproteobacteria bacterium | reverse complement strand
GGCCATCAGGGGCAAGCGTGATCGCGTCTTGTCTAAGATCGGCAAGCCTTGCGCTCAGATCTGGGTCATCAACCGGAACCTCGCCCACAAGATGCCAACCGCCCTGAACACGGTGCAAAAGCTTGATGCCGTCAAACGAGAGCGATAGCGCAAAATTCGGTGTCATGCAGGGGCTCTAGTTGGTTATTAATTAAAGCAATACGGGAAATTCCGCGCTAAAGATACGCTATCGCAGATTTCCGCCAATTCCAAGCCTTTGATATCGCCGAATTGATCTATCTACTGTAAGGTGAGGCGCAGAGGTTAATACAAGTATAACCCAGCGTAAGGAGCTGATTTATGAATATTTTTTCGCGTTCTCTCATGGGCTTCGTGCTTTGTATTTCGCTGATGCCCTCATTGGCTTGGGCAGAACAAGTGTCAGGTCGGATCACTGTGTCCGGGCGTGGTGAAGTGGGCGTTGTTCCAGATATCGCTCAGATCAGCATCGGTGTGGAGCATCTTGCGCCAACGGCATCTGCGGCGATGGCCGCGATGCGGCAGGGGATGGTTTCTGTTTTTGCTGAGCTCGAGGCGGCAGGAATTGCTGCCACTGATATGCGCACAGGGAC
>CAKMZE010000039.1:248-967 GCA_929200295.1 uncultured Alphaproteobacteria bacterium | reverse complement strand
AAAGCTGATCGGGTTTGAGGCGCGCAATACAGTCACGATCACAGTGCGCGACATTGATATACTCGGGGCCGTCTTGGATGTGGTCGTCGAGAATGGCGCGAATGAGCTGCATGGTTTGCAGTTTGATGTGACAAACCGTAGGCCGCATTTGCAAGAGGCGCGGCGCTTGGCTGTTGCTGATGCGCGTGCGGCGGCTGATGTGCTGGCGGATGCGGCGGGTGTCGAGCTCGGACCGCTTATAAAAATGTCCGAAGGCGGGGACCGAATGAGAGCGCCTGTTGCAATGTTTGATATGGCAATGACCCGCGAGGCCAGCACACCTGTAGCCGCTGGTGAAATGAGCGTTCAAACGCAAGTCGAAATGATCTACGAGATCGCGCAGTAACGGCTCTGCCATTTCGTAAAAAGGTAGCCCATGCGCTGGGCTACCTTTGTTGCATTTACTTTGTGGCTTTGGCCAAAGCTTGGTCTAGGTCGGCGATGATATCATCAGCATCTTCGATCCCGATGGAGAGCCGCACGATGCCCGGGCCTGCGCCTGCGGCTTCTTGTTGTTCCGCCGTAAGCTGCCTATGCGTCGTTGATGCCGAATGGATGATCAATGAACGCGCATCGCCAAGGTTAGCCACATGGCTAAATATCTCCAAATTATCGACCAACTTTACGCATGCGTCGTAACCGCCTTTAATTGCAGCGGTAAAGAGCGCGCCCGCACCACG
>CAKMZE010000039.1:0-238 GCA_929200295.1 uncultured Alphaproteobacteria bacterium | reverse complement strand
TAAGTCACATAATCAATACGCGGGTCATTTTCGAGCCATGTCGCAACCTTGATCGCGTTTTCAACGTGGCGGTCCATCCGCAGTGAGAGCGTCTCGATCCCCATCAGCGTATAATGTGCTGCTTGCGGGTTCATCGTCATGCCGAGATCACGCAAGCCAATGGCGATGCCATGAAAGGTAAAGGCGAGCGGGCCAAAGGTCTCTGCAAACTTGAGCCCATGATAGGCCGGTTCTGGCT
>CAKMZE010000038.1:6569-21974 GCA_929200295.1 uncultured Alphaproteobacteria bacterium | reverse complement strand
TAGGTTTTCAAGAAGCGCATCCGCAAATCCAGCAAGACGTTGTCCGCGCAACCGGTTTTCCACGGCTTCGCGATCAATCTCCTGTCCTTCTGCTGCGACGCGATTGCATAGCATCAGAAATACCGTTGTCTCACCATTCGCGCGCGTCAGGTTATATGACACTTCACCGGGGTCTAACCGTGCGAGCTCAAGCGCAACATCCTGTGGGATATCGGCAGGTGCAAGGCTATCGCGCTCAAGCACCTCTGCGGGTTGCCCATGGGCGATGCCATAAAGATCATTACAGGTATCCACCTGATCAACCAATCCGGCGGCAACAGTCGTACCAGCATCTCCACCACCGATATAATAGGCGGCATATTCGATCATTGCGGGGGCAGGGCGGGGTTGGGGCACCTCACGCACACCACGCATTTGAAAGAGTGCAACGCCGTTGGTGATTGAGATGGGGGATGTCACCTCGCCTTTGCGTAGGTTCAGAAAAAGCCCACGCAGCTGCGGCGGATAATTGGTAATTGGCAGCCAGCCAAGCCGTCCGCCATTAGCACGCGACGGGAGCGCGGAAACTTGACGCGCTTGTGCCTCAAATGCTGAGGTGGACCTGAGTTGCGCAATCTGTTCTGCGCGCGCCAGAGCTTGTGCAGCCCGTGGCGGAGGGGCCGGGATAATGATCTCGGATAACAGGACCTCGATCCCGGCACCTTGGTCACTGTTTGTTTGGATCGCACGGTCGATCTCAGCGTCGGTAATCCGCGCCAAATTGCCATAACGGGCGCGGATGTAATCACGCCAGCTGCTGCCCATCACAACGAAATCGCGTAACGTTTCAAAGGCGACACCATTTTGCGCAAGAAGCTGTGTAAACTGCGGTACATCCATATTGGCGCGACCTGCGAATTCAGTCAGTGCAGTTTGCAACGCCTCGTCGCTCATCGCGGCACCCGCACGGTCTAACGCCATGCGCTTGAGCCGCTCTTCGATGAGCTGATCACGTGCCATTTCGTATGTGGCACCGGGGGTGCGAAACACGTTAAGCATTCGCAAACGCTGATCAATTTCGTATTTAGTTACGGCAGTATCATTGACCATCACCGCAGGGCGAAAGTTATTTTGCGCCTGAACAAGCGGGGCATATAAAACACCCATCGCGCAAACTGCGAGGTAGAGAATGGATTTCAAAGCGCGCATTTGAGCCTCTTGCAATTAATTACGGCGCACAACGAGTATGTGCCTGTGAAGATGTCCGCCCACTTGAAAACCCGGTTAGTGAAATCCCTAAACCGTAGTTGGTAGACGCGTTAACATTAGTCGAAGACGTAAAGCGGCGCGAGAGTGAAAAATCGACATTCACACATTCGTTTTGCCAATTGATGCCCAACCCGGCACGATCAGGCTCGCGTGTAGCGAGATCATAGCGGCCGTCGAGCGTGACGCGCCATGCATCATTGACCTGCGTGGTCATTCCAAAACGCCATTCGGATACATCTATATCCCTGTTTTCGGCGCTATCAGCCGCCTGCCAGATATAAGCATTAGAGAGCGAAAACCCGTCCCATGCCCAATTCATGCGTCCTGTGGCGAGTGTGAAATCCAAATCATCATCAAGAAGCACACGCCCTGTGATCTGTAACGCATCATTCATGATCAACTGTCCAGTGATCAACCAATCTGAATGTTGCCCTTGCAAACCTGACGATTGGGTAAAGCCCAGCGCATCATCTTGGCGCAAGACCCGACCAATTTGAAAGTTGGTTTGGGTGCCGTCTGCCCAATGCCGTGTCCAATCAAGCCCAATCGCCGCGCGCAAACCAGATTCGGTTTGATCATCCCCAGGATAGCGTGACACATCAAAAAGATTACCAGTATCGAGCGCGCTGCGTGTGCTGTCCTCATTCGGTGGCGTATCACCAAGCGTTTTTGACCATGCAAAAGCAAGGGTCGGTGTCAAAAGATCGCGGTGGCCTGACTTTCCCTGACGGCTGTGCGGCCATCTGAATGTCAGCCCAAGGTGTGGGACAGCAGTCGATAAGATGGGTTCATATATAGGATCATCATTGATCGCAAAGCCGTTACCAGTGATGCCCGCATCGAAGGTCGTTTCAATGCCATTGTGGAAAACATGCCGGTGTTGGAAAGATGCATATGCACCGACGCGTCCAACATCACGTTCTGACGCTGCAGTTGTTGTGTTTGTGCGGATGGCAATATCGGCGCTAACACCATATTTTAGCTGGCTTTCATCCGAAATAGGGGTGATTTTATCATAAGAGACGCGCCCAACGATTGGGGGTAATGCGGTATCGATCTCATTTTCGCGCAAAGATTCAAAATATGTAATTTGAGACTGGAATAGGCTTTCTTCGCGGACACGGGTGAGGGTGATATGGCTTTCAAGCCGGTCACTTCCATTATAGCTATAATCGCGTAAATACCCTGCATCACTGGTGGTTTGCAGACCAAAGCTCAACTGATACTCATCTGCAAATCGAAAACGTCCGTTGGCAAAGAGATAACTGCGCGTGCCATCATGGATAGTATCTTCGGATATGGCACCATTAATGCTTATATCGCCTGAAAGAAAGGCTTGCCTATATCTGGCTTCCAATGTCCGTGTTTCAGATGAAAGATACGGCGTTAATGTCAGATCACGATGTTTGCCGAGGGTGATGAAATAGGGAAATGCTATGCCATTCCCCAATTGGTTTGTGTTGCGCAATCGTGGGATAAGAAACCCTGTCGCACGTGATAATGTGGGATCAGGTAGGCGCATGTAGGGCAGCCAGAAAATAGGCATGCCGCGGACACGAAGTGTCGCGTTTTCAAAGTACAACTGGCGCTCATCTTGATCATGGATCACTTGCGTCGCGCGAATATCCCACAGCGGCGCATGTGATCCACATACGGCGCAAGACGTGACCGTAGTATAACTGAGCCGCGAAAGCCGCCCATTTTGGCGATCAATCCGATGTGCTGCAAGCTGCAATTGCTGATCTAAGACAATCCGTGCACCGCGCAGAATGCCATTTTCAAGCTTAGGATCGAGGCTCGCGCGGTCAGCCGTTACAATGTCGCCGTTCGCATCAGTGAGAAAAAGTGGACCGCTAATAATAAGACGATCTGAGGATTGATCATATGTGATCCGGGCTGCTGACAGGCGTGTGCCGTCATAGAGGGCCTCAACATTCCCCTTAGCGATTAATTGATTGTCAGATGTGACATGGATTTGATCGGCAACAAGCGTGGCTGTGACTTGCGCAGATGCGACAGCAGGAAGCAAGATGAACAAGCATATGATCGCCCTAAACATTAGCCATCCTCCTGATGCAGCAGAAAGCCAAAGGCGATGCCAATTGCGATGAGTGGCGGGGCCCAAGCTGCGAGCACAGGTGAAATTTGCCCGTTCTCACCTAGGATTTGTGTGAAATTACGCAAAAAATAGATCGTGAACGAGAGCATAATCGCCATCATCACCATTGTCCCTGTGCGTCCGCTTCTTTGATGGCGCATCGTAAAGCTGGCAGCAACCATCACCATTGCGACGAGGAATAGTGGTAAGGCAAGCTCCATTTGCAACCATACCTCATAGCGCTGTGCGGAAAACCCAGCGGCTTTAAGTCGCGCGATGAATGTGGGAAGCTCCCAAATTGGGATCGATGACGGCGTGCCAAAGCTATCGCGGATCTGATCAATGGTGAGCGTCGACGGTACATTGAGCCTCGGCGCGATTTCAGCGTTGGCCTCAGCAAGTGTATCGCTCTGTAGTGGCCAAATTTTCACGTCTTCAAGACGCCATGCTCCGTCCTGAAGCGCTGCCGTTTCAGCAGAGATTCGCTCTAATGGGGTTCCCTCTGGGTCAAAGCTTAGAAATGTAGCGTCATATAAAACTGTACCATTGAGGTTTGTACTTTGCGCATGAATGACAGTTTGTTGCTCTGTATTGCCTTGCCGCAGCCAAAGGCCGGATGACCCAAAACTCAGAGATCGGCTTTGCCCTCTGAGTGCATCATATCTGGCCTCATATTGACGTTGAGTGCCGGCAACGATTGGGTTCATAATCGCCACACACATAGCGCCGATGACAAGTGCAACCGTGACAGGGGCCAGCAATGCACGCAAAGCAGACCGCCCGGCCGCGCGCGTGACAACCAGCTCTGATGACCTTGCAATAGATAAAAATAGTCCAATAGAAGATAAAATCGCGATCAATGGGAGGATCCCATAGACGGTTTGCGGTGTATTGAGCGCAGTAAAAATCAGGATATCCGTGAAAGCAATCTGCGTATTCGCGAACTTTCTGATGTGTTCGACGAGATCAATGAACGCCATGATGACGATGAACAACGTAAAAACACTTAGAAACATTGTTAGAAAACGGCGCGCGAAATATCTGTGTAAAATCATGACGCTGGCCTTGCGTATTTGCGGCGTAAAACGCGCGGTCGTGACGCCAAATGGAGCATGATCCAACAGATGCCACATCCAATAACAATGGGGGTATATGTTGCGGCCCAGTATGATGGATTACTACGTGCGAGGTTTAACCCCACCGTTTCGGTTGCTTTAACAATGATAATCAGGAAAATGGCCACGACAATCTGCCGCCAGACACCAAAGCGGCTATAGCCGCCGATCATCAGCGCACTGTAGCCAAGCAGTGCAGCAACGATCGCCATCAGAGATTGGCTAAAGCGATTATGACCGATTGAGATCAATCGCGCTGAATTTAATTTCGTTTCCTCTACAAGCGTATCTGTCGGAAATAATAATTCTGATGTTGGCACCGTTGAAGAGTTACGCAGTGTATTGGTGTTGCTTGGGGTTAAGACATCTGAGATATCGTAGGCAAACTCTGCAAAAGATGTTGTAAATAAAGTGTTATCTTCAACCGTGAGCGTCTGGATCAACCCATCGATCATGACAAGCTGGGTGTTTTCCTCTGAACGTAATAAGTAGGCTTGGCGTGCTGTATAATTCGCATGTGCTTTTGCATTCCGTTGGTCAGACAAAAACAAACCGCGTAATTCGCCGGTTTCGGTAATTTCGCGCACGTAGAAGGTTAGCATTTTGGTTGGTTCAATAAACGTGCCTGGTGTTAAGAGCCGCGCTGACATTGTTTTTGAAATCTCAGCTTGTCGTTCTTGCAAACGTGCCGTCGAAAACGGACCGAGGATATGCACAAGTGCTGACATGAATATAAAAACGACAATCCCGAAATAGAGCACTGGCCTTGCAATGCGGTATGGTGAAAACCCAGTTGCTTGCACTGCGACAAGCTCAGAATCTTGGCTTAATCGGTTTGTGACATAGACGGAGGCGGCAAATGCGGCGAGGGGCAGTGCGATCCGAATGACGCTGGGGAGGGAAAGAACCGTAAATTCCAAAAATACGGTTGCAGATTGCCCATCTGCGATCAGCTGATCAAATAGCCGGACTGCGCGGTTGATCCAATAGACCATCACCAAGATCAAACTGAAAAACCCAAATAGCGCCAGCAATTGCGACAATATATAGCGGTCAAACTTTGCCACTTGATATGTTTCCCCGATACGCCTGCTTTTTTCTTATGTGCAAACTAACGGATGTGGCACAGAAGTGGAACTCCGTTCTGGTCAAAATTACCTGACCAAGCTACCTATTGCCTAAGACATTATAAAACAGCGCGAGGCCCACATGACCAAACCTAGCTCCATCACCTTTCACGATATTGCGACGGATCAGATTGCAGCTCTTGAAGGGCAAATTGCAATCTTTGTGAGCCCAGATGGCAAATTGGATATGTCAGGGCGCAAGGTAAACACGTTATCGCGCAAAGCCATATCGCGATTTTTAGAAAGCGACACGTTTCAAAAGGCAAGTGTTGGGACAGTGCACGCAATCACATGCCCTGCGGGCGTCGCGGCTGAAACGGTATATGTGATCAAGCTCCCACGACGACCAACGCGCGACGAGGCGCGCAAAGCAGGTGTTGCTTTGGGCAAAAGGCTGGGCGTCGCAGACCTATGGCTTCTCGCCGGGTCTTTGTCTGGGATTGAGAACGTCATGTTTGGCTTAGTGCTGCGAAACTATAGCTTTGGTAAACATAAGACGTCACAGGCAGATACAAAAGGAGAGGTCCATGTCGCTGTGTCTGATCCCGAAGCGCTAAAGGCACAGTTCGCGCCTTTGGCAGCCATTGCCGAAGGCGTGTTTTTCACACGTGATCTCACCAATGAACCCGCCAATGTGCTGACAACCACAACCTTTGCCGAGCAGTTAGTCGCACTCGAAGAGATTGGGATCAAAACCGAAGTGCTTGAAGAAAAACAGCTTCATGAGCTTGGGATGGGATCGCTTTTATGTGTAGGGCAGGGCTCTGATAGCCCGTCAAAGGTTGTTGTCATGCAATGGAATGGCGGCGGTGATGAAAATCCCTTTGCTCTCGTTGGTAAGGGCGTGGTGTTTGATACGGGCGGAATTAGTCTGAAACCCGGCGCGGGCATGTGGGATATGACAATGGATATGGGCGGCGCGGGTGTTGTCGCGGGCGTGATGAAAACGTTAGCCCTTCGCGGTGCCAAAGCCAATGTTGTTGGGCTCGTGGGCTTGGTTGAAAACATGCCCTCAGGCAATGCGGTGCGCCCCGGTGATGTCGTGACATCAATGAAGGGCGATACGATTGAGGTTCAAAACACAGATGCTGAGGGCCGTTTGGTGCTTGCGGATGTGCTTTGGTATGCACAAGAGCGGTTTGAACCTACGGGGATGATTGATCTGGCAACGCTGACGGGTGCGATTATCATCGGACTGGGGCATGAGAATGCGGGTGTTTTCTCGAATGACGATGCGCTGTGTAAGGCGTTCCTCAAATCGGCGGATACCGAAGGAGAAGGGGCGTGGCGTCTCCCTCTTGCGCCTGCATATGATGATCTTTTGAAATCACGCATTGCGGATATGAAAAACATCGGTGGTCGTCCGGCAGGATCAATTACTGCCGCACAGTTCCTGCAACGGTTTGTCAAAAACGATACCCCGTGGTGCCATCTGGATATTGCGGGTGTCGCGTCAGTTTCAAAAGAAACTAAATAGGCGCCCAGTGGCGCAACGGGATGGGGCGTTATGGCCTTAAACCGTTTTATATCAGATAACTATGAAACGTAATGGGTGCAGTTTACTTCTACCATTTGACCGAAACCCCGCTTGAGCGCACACTGCCGCCGCTGTTGAACAAGGCACGTGAGGCAGGATGGCGTATCTTGGTGCGTGGGACAGATGAGGCAATATTAGATCGGCTCGATGCGCAGCTTTGGCAGGATGGGTTTCTGCCACATGGTCTTGCAGGTCGCCCACATGATGATGCGCAGCCAATCTTGCTTGGGCAAGATGTGCCAGCGGATGGGTTTGCCTGCATCATGAGCGTCTCTGGCGCTGTGATCTCAGCGGCTGAGGTCGAGGCTGCGGAGCGTGCGTGCATTTTGTTCGATGGGCATGATGAATCAGCCCTGCAATTTGCAAGAGGTCAGTGGAAAGAACTAACAGAAAACGGCTGCAAAGCCCAGTATTGGGCACAAGACGATGGACGCTGGACAAAAAAAGCTGAGGCATAAGCCCTTTATATAAAGGTTTTCGCGTGCGACTTGCCAAAACAGCGCAGATTTCCACGCCATCGTCATGCAACTGTTACATAAGCGGTGCAAAAGCACTTTAGGGGGCTGCCTCCCCATACATAATGTCTCAGGAGAATGACATGGTTTTGAATACACGTATTGCTGCGGCTTGTGCTACGGTGACTGTAATTGCGGGTGCTGCTGACGCACGCGACAATGTGCAGGTTGCAGGATCGTCAACCGTACTGCCTTATGCTGCGATCGTTGCAGAAAGCTTTGGTGAGAATTTTGATTACCCAACCCCTGTTGTGGAATCAGGCGGGTCATCTGCTGGTCTTAAGCGGTTTTGCCAAGGTGTAGGCGAAAACACGATTGACGTTGCGAACGCATCACGTGCGATCAAGCAAAAAGAAATCGATGCATGTGCGGCCGCTGGTGTCACAGACATTATTGAGGTGCGTATCGGATATGACGGTATCGTCTTTGCCTCTGAGATCGCAAGCAACAGTTTCGCATTTTCAGCCGAAGATTGGTATAAGGCGCTCGCGGCAGAGCATTATATCGATGGCGCGCTTGTTGCGAACACATATACATCTTGGAACCAAGTGAACGCATCTTTGCCAGATCAGCCGATCCAAGCGTTTATCCCAGGGACTAAGCACGGCACACGTGAAGTGTTCGAAGAAAAGGTCATTCTCGCAGGTTGCGAAGAGGGCGGATACTTCCACGCCATGCTCGATAACGGTGTTGATGAAGATACAGCTGAATCAGCCTGTATGGCGATTCGCACAGATGGCCGTTCTGTTGACATCGATGGCGATTACACAGAAACACTTGCACGCATTGCTGCAGATACAAACGGTATCGGCGTGTTCGGTCTGTCATTCTACGAAAACAACACTGACAAGCTGCAGGTTGCGACAATGAATGACATCATTCCAACAACCGAAAGCATCGCATCAGGCGAATATCCTGTCTCACGTCCGCTATATTTCTATATCAAAGCGGCACATTTGGACGTGATCCCAGGCCTCAAAGACTATGCAGAGTTCTTTGTATCAGACGATATGGCGGGGGAAGATGGTCCACTCGCAGAGTACGGGCTTGTCTCTGATCCAGAGCTCGCAGCAACACAAGATAACGTTGCTAACGAAGTTACTTTGGGCAACTAAGCTTTCCACCATTGACAGAGGCCGCAATCTGCGGCCTTTGTCTCTTTAGGGATGTTGTCTGCCAAGAGTTGGAACTGCGTGATATGTCTTTGACACTAGCGATCTTTGTGATCTGCACTATTGCAATCACGGGCTGGGTTTCCGCGCTGATACGCGTCAGAAAGCTACAACATCTGCAGGCGGCACGCTTGGCGGCTTTGCCAAAGCAATACGCAGTAAATGCTGTATTATCAGGTTTTATCCCCGGAATTTCGGTTATACTGGGCAGCGCTTTGGCGCTGCGGTTCAGTGGTGCGGCGCCATCAGGCTTTGGGGCGTTCTGCGCCGTTGCCGTTGCTGCACTGGGAACTGTTGTGGCTCTAGCACGTATTACCCCCGATTTTCGTGCGCGGGTCCATGTGGAAAGCTGGATTAAGACGCTCTTAATCATCGCATCAAGCATCGCCATTCTGACGACCGTGGGGATTGTTCTGTCGATGGTGTTCGAAAGCGTGAACTTTTTCCAGCAATATGGCTGGACCGGATTTTTCTTTTCAGCGGAATGGTCGCCAAACTTCCGTGGGAACTCTGCATTAGGCATTCTGCCACTGCTGTGGGGGACATTATACATCAGCTTTATCGCGCTGTTGTTTGCGGTTCCTGTGGGGTTGTTTGCTGCGATCTACCTTTCGGAATATGCGAGCCACAGAATGCGGGCATGGGCCAAGCCTGTGATCGAGATTTTAGCCGGTGTTCCGACAATCGTGTATGGGCTATTCGCCCTGATTACGGTTGGCCCATTGCTGCGCGATTACTTCGCGGCACCTATGGGGTTGGGGCAAAGCGCCTCATCCGTTATGACCGCAGGGTTGGTGATGGGCATTATGCTCATCCCCTTTGTTTCGTCGCTTTCGGATGATATTATCAATGCTGTGCCACAGGCGATGCGCGATGGCTCTTATGGGTTGGGTGCGACGCAATCTGAAACCATTCGGCAGGTTGTATTGCCTGCCGCATTGCCCGGGATCGTTGGCGCGATCCTGCTCGCGGCATCCCGCGCAATTGGTGAGACGATGATCGTTGTGCTTGGGGCAGGGGCCGCGGCCCGATTATCGCTCAACCCGTTTGAAGCGATGACGACCGTGACCGTTAAGATCGTGAGCCAATTGACCGGCGATACCGATTTCGCAGCACCCGAAACGCTGGTAGCCTTTGCCTTAGGGCTCACCCTTTTCGTGATTACGTTGGGATTGAATGTCTTCGCGCTCTACATCGTGCGCAAATATCGGGAGCAGTATGAATGACCCGGAGCCTTCTGAACGTCGACGCAAGAACAGCCAAGCGCAACGCCTCGGAAAAACGTTTTCGCGGGTATGGGCTTGCTGCGATTTTCGTGGCTGTACTGGCCCTGATTATGCTGATGACCTCAATTTTGACGGCGGGGCTATCAGCGTTTCAGCAGACATATATTACGATTGACGTCGCACTTCCCGAAGACCAGCTTGATAAATCAGGCGTGCGTGATCCGGCGGCCATGGCGAAGGTCACAACGATCCGCTACGCAAAAGTGTTAAAACAAGCGCTGCTTGCACAGCTCGAGGCGGAGGGGATCACGACTACGCTATCTGACAAAGATGTTGCGAAAATCCTTTCAAAAGAAGCCGCAGCAACAGTGCGCAGCCGTGTGCTTGCCAATCCTGATTTGATCGGCACCACCATTCGCATTGAGCTGCTCGCCTCAGGGCGCATTGACGGTTTCTACAAAGGCCGCGTGACAATGGCGTCGGCTGCACTGGATGGCAACACATCACCTGAAGCGTTGCAGTTGGTGGAACAGCTCGCAGAGCGCGGATGGGTTGAGACAAAATTTAACTGGGCGTTTTTGACAGCCCCTGATGCCTCTGATCAACGTCCCGAGGCGGCAGGTCTTGGGGTTGCGATCCTTGGCTCGCTTTACATGATGTTTGTGGTGCTCTTTTTAGCGTTGCCGATTGGTGTCGCGGCATCTGTCTATCTTGAGGAATTCGCACCCAAAAACCGCTGGACCGATATTATCGAAGTGAACATTGCCAATTTGGCTGCCGTGCCGTCAATTGTTTATGGCATTCTAGGTCTCGCGATTTTCATCAACTTTGCACAGTTAAACCAGTCATCGCCATTGGTGGGTGGCTTGGTACTGACGTTGATGACCTTACCGACGATTATCATTTCGACCCGCGCGGCACTCAAATCTGTGCCGCCGTCTATTCGTGATGCGGCACTTGGGGTCGGGGCCTCAAAGATGCAATCGGTCTTTCATCATGTGCTTCCGCTGGCCGCACCTGGAATCCTGACCGGCACGATCATTGGTTTGGCGCAGGCGTTGGGGGAAACGGCACCTTTGCTTCTTATCGGGATGGTCGCCTTTGTGCGTGAATACCCGGCAGCTTATACAAGCGATGCAGGGTTATTTGGCGAGGCATCAACAGCGCTACCTGTTCAGGTCTTTAACTGGACTCAACGCGCTGATCCTGCCTTTGTTGAACGCGCATCTGGCGCGATCATAACTCTCTTGGTATTCCTGTTGTTCATGAATGCCATCGCAATCTATCTTCGTCGCCGTTTTGAACGCCGTTGGTGAACCTATGGAAAAGATAATGACATCAAAGATTTCAGCACAGAACGTTCAAGTGTTTTATGGTGACAACCATGCGATTAAAGATGTGAACGTTGAAATCGCAGACCATGAGGTGACCGCGTTTATTGGCCCATCCGGGTGCGGTAAATCGACGTTCTTGCGCACGATAAACCGGATGAACGATACCATCGATATCTGCCGGGTCACAGGCGACATCCGTATTGATGGCGAGGATATCTACGACCCCAAAGTAGATCCGGTACAATTGCGTGCCAAGGTGGGCATGGTATTCCAAAAGCCAAACCCATTTCCCAAGTCGATCTATGACAACGTCGCTTACGGCCCCAAGATCCATGGTCTTGCGCAAGATAAAGCGGCCCTTGATGAGATTGTCGAAAACGCACTGCGCAAAGCAGCCCTTTGGAATGAAGCAAAAGATCGGCTTGATGCACCCGGCACAGGGCTTTCTGGTGGGCAACAACAGCGGTTATGCATTGCGCGCGCGATTGCAACAGCACCCGAAGTGCTGTTGATGGATGAGCCATGTTCGGCGCTTGACCCGATTGCAACAGCACAGGTCGAAGAGCTGATCGATGAGCTGCGCCAAAGCTTTTCGGTCGTAATCGTGACCCACTCAATGCAGCAGGCCGCACGCGTCAGCCAAAAAACTGCGTTTTTCCACCTCGGCAATCTTGTCGAGTTTGACGACACTGACAAAATTTTCACAAACCCTGAGGATCCGCGCACGGAAAGCTATATTTCCGGCCGGATCGGCTAAGGAGACCGTTATGAGCGAGCATATTTCCTCTGCCTACGACCGTGATTTAGAGGCCATCCAAGCCTTGGCCATGAAAATGGGCGGCCTGGTCGAAGAGGCCATTTTGAACGCCGCTGAATCCCTTGCGACCCGTGATGTCGAACTGGCAGAAAAGGTGCGGGCAGGGGATAAGGTCATCGATGCGCTCGAAGTGCAGATCAACGAAGAATCGGCGCGCACAATTGCGCTGCGCGCACCTGTATCAAAGGATCTGCGCACGATCCTGTCTGTGTTACGGCTTGCCGCGAGCCTTGAGCGGATCGGTGATTATGCCAAAAATATCGCAAAGCGCACGAATACTATCGTGGGCATGCCTGTGATTAGTGGATCAGAGCAGGCGCTGCGCCGTATGGCGCGCGAGGTACAATCGATGCTCAAAGACACGCTCGATGCCTATCTGCGCAATGACGCTGAGCTTGCAGAAACCGTGCGTCAAAGGGACCATGATGTCGATCAAATGTATAACGCGCTATTTCGTGAATTCCTGACCTTTATGATGGAAGACCCGCGCAATATCACCGCCTGCATGCATTTCCATTTCATGGCCAAGAACGTCGAACGCATGGGCGATCTTGTGACGAATATGGCCGAGCAGGTGATCTATCTTGTGACCGGTGAAATGCCGGATGAGGCAAGGCCCAAGGGTGACCAAACGGCCTATGTGACAGACGCTAAGTAAGCCACATGAGCCAGGTCCCGCATATCCTGGTGGTGGATGATGAACCCGCACAACGCGCGCTTTTGGTTTATAACCTCGAAGCCTCTGGCTTTGAGACAAGCGTTGCCGAGAACGGTGAAGAGGCGCTCAGAGCAATCTCTGAGAACCCACCTGATTTGGTCGTCTTAGATTGGATGATGCCGCGGGTGTCTGGCATTGAGGCATGCAGGCGCATTAAGGCGTCATCAGAAACGTCTGAAATCGCTGTGATAATCCTCTCTGCGAAATCTGATGAGACAGATAAAATCCGCGGTTTAGATATCGGTGCGGATGACTATATGTCGAAACCGTATTCCGTCAACGAATTGATTGCGCGCATTCGCGCGTTGCTACGGCGCACACGCCCAGCGGCTGTTGGACAAACATTGGAATATCAAGACATTAGCGTCAACACGCAGACACATCGCGTGACACGTGGTGGCGTTGATATTCAGCTCGGCCCAACAGAGTTTCGTTTGCTCTGCACACTGATAGAGCATCCCGAACGCGTCTGGAGCCGCGATCAACTGCTCGATCGTGTGTGGGGGCGCGATGTCTATGTTGATACAAGAACAGTTGATGTCCATGTGGGGCGGTTACGGAAATTATTGAATAAAAACAGTGATAAAAGCGTTATTCGTACAGTGCGTGGCGCAGGATACGCACTAGGATAAATATAACATAATACTGATTATGCGGTTTTTATGTATGAATCAGGTATATACTAATTTTAGTTTTTTGCGTGTAGCGATTGTGTGTCTATTTCAGGAATTCTTAAGGTGTATTGTCTTCGCGCCGTGTGTGTAACAAGATACATTCATGTTGAAGATTTTTCAAAAATGCAAATCAAATCAAAATACGAAGGTAATCCTGAGCATTTTAGATCAGTCGGCGGAATCATTTGTATTCCCTATGCTGGACAATGGCTACTCCTATCTTTGTGCTTCTAGGTTATCCTTGTTTCGGTCGGACGAGCATTGGGCCATTGTCTTTGAGATTTTCGGCTTTTCGCCTCGCGCCGGACACCCTGACCTATCGATTATTACTATTTCGAATAAACTACATGATAGAAACAAACCGTCAGATTACGTTTCCGAAGGTGCGTACAATAACTACCTAAAAAAAAGCCCATATTGGGATGTTAGGACCTTCTGGCCAATCTCGAATGAGGATTGGATTGATGAAGAGGATCCAGAGTTTATCATAGATAAGGGTGAGATCATCCTGCGTGATAAATCTCTCGAAGTTCCCTTGGCTCATACATTTGAATCTAAAGACATATTTTTGAAAGGAAAACATCCGGCAATATTTGAGCTTTGTCGATATCTCGCTCATGATTACCGAGAGACAGTTCTTGCGACAGAAGCCGAGCGTCGCACTAATATTCTTCCTGAAATGAGTGAAGTGATGCAATTAGACGAATGGTACCATCCCGATTTAGCAAATGGCCAACTTCCAAGCCAGACTAACACCTTTCAACAACTCGCAAATATTCTCGAAAGCAATTCTTCGGAGACGTATTTCACAAATGTGGCAGCTAATAATCATTGGACTAACTGGCCTGAAGGCGGAAGCAGTTAGTATACTTCATAGTTCAAATTAGCTTCTTATCTCTGATGCATAGTGTGCATTTTTTGTTTTCTGTTAAACTATAGTAACGATTAATGGATTTTAAAATAATGTTCATATTAAAGCGCACATATCCTTTGGTGGTCATGGTTGCCTCAATATCTCTTTTCGCGGCACAATATTTGCATACCGCATGTAGCGGCCAGTAATTCACCCACATATCAGCAGCGCCGTGAGCACAGGTTTTCGCATGGGATCCCGTCCCCATCACCATCGCGGCGGCGATGCCCGCAGACCATCAGCTTGTGACAAGCTTCGTCACAGGATCTAATCTGAGAGCATGTTTTGCGACTGCAATCATAGCTCTGCACATTGAGGAAACGCTGGACTAAAGGGTGATCAGTTGTGATCCGCGGCGACATTACTGGCTCTGCGAATGCAGGCAGAACGATGACTGAAAATAGGACAATAGCAGCAACACGCATAATTTGACCTCAAGGGAGCTTAACAAATTGTTAACAGCCTATGGGTGTGTGTCAATCAGCTTTCTTCACCGTCTTTTTGAGAACCTGCGCTAAGTCCCGTGCAATCTGAAACGCGCCTTGGATTTTATCGCGCTCTTTTGTCCAGTCTCTGCGGATCACAATTTTATTGTCCTTAACCTTAGCAAGCCCGCGTTGGTCATGGATAAAGGACACCAGCCCCTCAGGGGATGCGAATTTATCATTATGGAACTGGATCGTTGCGCCCTTGGGCCCTGCATCAAGCTTTGCGATCCCTGCCCGTTTGCACATGGCCTTGATCCGCACAACAAGCATCAAGGTATTGACCTCACGCGGTAGTTTTCCAAATCGATCGATCAGCTCTGCGGCAAATCCTTCGAGCTCAACCTTTGTGGTCAGCTCTGACAGGCGCCGATAGAGCCCTAAACGCACATCAAGATCGGGCACGTAGTCCTCTGGGATCAGAAC
>CAKMZE010000038.1:0-6559 GCA_929200295.1 uncultured Alphaproteobacteria bacterium | reverse complement strand
GCGACCATTCACCGTGATCAACAATGCCCTCGGCTGTGCCTGACTTAATCGCAGCGATCTGGTCTTCGAGCATTTGTTGATAAAGCTCATAGCCAACCTCGCGCATTTGGCCTGATTGCTCTTCTCCCAATAGGTTCCCCGCGCCACGGATATCGAGGTCTTGCGAGGCAAGCGTAAACCCTGCGCCCAAACTATCGAGTGATCCTAAGACACGTAGACGCTTTTGTGCGGTGTCGGTCAGCTTTTGGCGTGGTTTTGTGGTGAGATACGCATAGGCGCGGGTTTTTGAGCGCCCTACTCTGCCCCTGATTTGATAAAGCTGCGCAAGGCCGAACATATCGGACCGCCAGACAATCATTGTATTGGCCGTTGGGATATCCAGCCCTGATTCCACAATCGTTGTGGCAAGCAAGACATCGTATTTGCCATCATAAAACGCATTCATACGGTCATCAAGCTCGCCAGCGGCCATCTGGCCAGTGGCCGAGATATAGCTGACCTCAGGCACCTCATTTTTCAGGAAATCTTCCATCTCGGGCATATCCGCGATGCGCGGCACGACGAGGAATGATTGCCCTCCGCGGTAATGCTCGCGCAAGAGCGCCTCGCGGATCGTGACCGTGTCAAATTCGCTGACATAGGTACGGATGGCGAGACGATCAATTGGCGGTGTCCCGATGATCGAAAGATCACGCACACCTGAGAGCGAAAGCTGTAACGTCCGTGGAATCGGTGTCGCGGTGAGGGTCAGCACATGCACGTCTGTGCGCAGTTGTTTGAGCCGTTCTTTATGCTGAACGCCGAACTTTTGCTCTTCATCAATGATCAAGAGGCCAAGGTTTTTGAACTGCACGCCCTTTGCCAAGAGCGCATGCGTTCCCACGACTATATCAACAGTGCCTTTTGTGATGCCATCACGGGTTAGCGCCGCGTCGCGCGTGCTGACAAAGCGCGATAGCGGGCGCACAGTGACAGGAAACCCCCGGAACCGCTCTGCAAAGCTTTGGTAATGTTGCCGCGCCAAAAGAGTTGTTGGGGCGATAATCGCAACCTGCACACCACAAAGAGCAGCGACAAAGGCGGCGCGGATCGCCACCTCGGTTTTGCCAAAGCCAACATCACCGCAAATAAGCCGGTCCATTGGTTTGCCAGAGCCAAGATCATCAAGCACATCTTCGATGGCTTGCAGCTGATCATCGGTTTCAACATAGGGGAATCGTGCGAGAAACTGATCCCATATGCCTTCAGGCGGATCGAGCGCTGGCGCCGTGCGTAGCGCGCGCTCGGCTGCGACCCTGATCAGGCGTTCGGCGATTTGCCGGATACGTTCTTTGAGACGGGCCTTTTTAGCCTGCCACGCGCCACCGCCAAGCTTATCAAGTAGGCCTTCTTCATGGCCGTATTTCGACAGTAGTTCGATATTTTCGACGGGCAGGTAAAGCTTGGTTTCTTCGGCATATTCGAGCAAAAGACATTCATGCGCAGCCCCTAAGGCGCTGACAATCTCCATGCCCTTGTAGCGCCCGACCCCATGATCAACATGCACGACAAGATCATTAGGCGAGAGGTTATTGGCCTCGGTTAAGAAGTTTTCAGCCCGGCGTTTGCGTTTGGTTTTGCGGATCAGCCGCTCCCCCAAAACATCTTGCTCAGAAATGACGGTCATTCCTGCTGCTTCAAACCCTTGTTCCAAGGGCCAAACCGCAAGGTGTACGCCGGATTTACCAACGCGTGACATGTCTGAGACGGGGATCACCTCTGTGATCCCTTCATCCTCGATCAATCCGATGAGGCGTTCGCGCGCGCCTTCAGAGTATGAAGCGACGACAACAGGTCCAGCGCGCTCTTTTGCGCGAATATGATCTGCCAGAGATTTGAAAAGGCTTATATTATCTTGCTGGCGCTCAGGCGAGAAATTGCGCCCAATACGCCCACCTGCGTCGATGACACCCGGCCCTGTGGCTTGCTGGTTTGGGGCAAATTGCAGCATGCGGTGTGCCGTGGTGGCTTTTTCCCAGGCCGTATTGTCGAGATATAGCAGCTCAGGCGGGGCCGGCTTATAGACAGTATCCATGCGCCCTTTTTGTGTGAGCGCATGCATGCGTGTTTCATATTGATCTGCAATGCTATCCCAGCGCGCAACCCGCGCCGCATCATTTTGATCATCAAGCGTGATCGTCGCCCCCGGCATATAATCAAACAGGGTTTCCAGATCGTCCTGAAAGAAACCAAGCCAGTGCTCGACACCCGCATGTTTGCGCCCAGCACTTACCGCCTCATAAAGCGGGTCATCGGATCCGGCAGCACCAAAGGCGATCCGGTAATTTTGTCGAAACCGGGTAATTGCGCTGTCGTCCATGATCACTTCGGACACTGGGGCAAGCTCGATCTCGGTTAGTTTTTCTGTGGTGCGTTGGCTGGCAGGGTCAAAGCGGCGTGCCCCATCAAGCACATCACCAAAGAGATCGAGACGAATGGGGTTTGCTTGGCCAGGCGGAAAGATATCAATGATACCGCCACGCACAGCGTAATCCCCCGCCTCCATCACCGTGGGGCTTTGGGTAAAGCCCATACGCACAAGGAAATTGCGCAACGCGGATTCGTCGATGCGGTCCCCCACGCGGGCTTTGAAAGCGGCTTCTTTCAGCAACCGCCGTGGTGGCACACGTTGGGATGCGGCGGCGAGTGTTGTGAGCAAGACAAATTGCTCAGGCATGCCCCCATGCACCAACCCCGCCAAAGCGGCCATGCGCGCGGCCGAAAAATCGGCATTTGGTGACACGCGATCATAAGGCAAGCAATCCCAAGCAGGGAAAACAATGATTGGCATTGCAGGATCGAAAATGCGCAAAGACGATTGTATCGCATCCAAGCGTTTATCATCCCGCGCGATATGCATCACCGGGCCGTTTGATGTCTGCATTTCGTCTAAGATCAGACGCGCATCAAACCCTTCGGGTGCGCCTGCGACCGTGATATGCTTTGCGCGTGTCATATTACGCGAGGCTCATGTGAAGCGGCGTATTTATGTAATTTAGAAGCCACAATAATATTTTGCTGCACCATATGTGATGATAGGATCATTGTGATTATAGAATTGATGCAGTTAGGTTATGCAGCATGCCCCACATAGCTGTTACAAAAATTGCAATCATTCCAACAAGCTGCACATAAATCCTGTGTCTCGTCAGTAGCTTTTGCAAAGCCTCTCCCTGTGCATCGCTTTGTGCAATCAAACGTGCCGTAGATAGGGAAATCGCGCCAACAACCGATAAGGGGAAAGCAATGAACAACACCGCCTGAGCAAGCTCAATGTCATACCAAAATGCTAAAATGACCAATGATGAGATGAAAAAGCAATATAGCCCTAATAGCCAAACGCCTGATATCTGCGCAATATAAAGGATCCTGTTGACGTTAACACGAACGAGGTATTGTAAATCCAGCTCAGCTTGCCCGCCTAGGCCTTGGCGCTTTGCTCGCGTGATCAGATCATAAGGCACGCCCAAGACCCAACGGCTCATGGATGACCAAATGACGGCCAAGCCAATCCAATACCACAGAGAGGAAAATGATCGCATATCGATCACTTCAAAAAGAGCATTCGTCCAATTCACGCGTAAACCTTTGAGCAGCACAGGAGTGCTGTTAGATTTAACCTCACTGATTTGCAATGCCCAGACTTGTGAAGTGCGTTTTTCCATGCGAATTTGATGTGTGACGAGAAAGGCCCTACTGCCATGCACCCTACCTTTGCTTCATTTCCCAAAGCCCGCATGCGACGCATGCGTCAAAACGCGCAACTGCGCGCGATGGTGCGGGAAAATATCTTTACCCCAGATGATCTAATATGGCCCGTGTTTGTTATGAAGGGGTCGGATAATGAGACCCCGGTGCCATCAATGCCAGGTGTCGTCAGGCGGACTGTGGATCGGATTGCAAAGGCAGCTATTGAGGCGCAAGCGCTTGGTATTCCTGCGATTTGTTTGTTTCCATACACAAGCCAAGAAGACCGTACCGAAGACTGTGCAGAAGCGTGGAGCCCTAATAACCTCACTAATCAGGCTATTCGTGCAATCAAAAGCGCGGCCCCTGATATCGCTGTGATGACCGATATTGCGCTCGATCCCTATAATATCAACGGCCATGATGGGTTTGTTGAAAATGGCGAAATCGTCAATGATCGCACGGTAGAGGCGCTTGTTAAAATGGCGCTTTGTCAAGCAGAGGCTGGTGCGGATATTTTAGGCCCATCAGATATGATGGACGGGCGGATCGGGGCGATCAGGTCTGCATTAGAATCAGAGCATTATCAGAATGTTACTATCCTCAGCTACGCTGCAAAATATGCCTCTGGTTTTTATGGACCGTTTCGCGATGCGGTTGGGGCCAGTGCGGCACTCACAGGAGATAAGAAAACCTATCAAATGGACCCGGGCAATAGTGATGAAGCCTTGCGCCTTGTCGCGCGCGATATTCGCGAGGGGGCTGATATGGTGATGGTCAAGCCGGGCATGCCCTACTTAGATATTTGCAGACGTGTCAAAGATCAGTTTGGTGTGCCCACATTTGCATATCAAGTGAGCGGTGAATACGCGATGATCATGGCTGCGTCACAAAATGGCTGGCTTGATCATGATGCGGTGATGATGGAAAGCCTGCTCGCCTTTAAACGCGCAGGCTGTGACGGTGTTCTGAGCTATTTTGCCCCAGCAGCTGCAAAGCTATTGCAAGGATAAGCCAATACAAGAAGTTAAGCGTGACAGTTTCGTGTTGATCACCTATATTTTGCGCAAGAGACGAAAACAGTCTTATGAGGCAGATTAGAGGACGCGATCTATGACACAGATTTCACGACGAAACCTTGCGCTCGGCATTCTTGCCACCCCCCTTGCCGCTTGCGGGAATGGTATTGGTAATAACCGTGCAGGAACCATTGATGCGCGCGTTGATAGCACGCTGAACTTTTTGTATCAAAACTATCCGGGCACGCAGGACTTGTCTAATCGTGCAGCAGGCATGCTTGTGAGGCCGCTTATTACAGAAGGCGGGCTTGGTTTAGGTGGTGCATTTGGCTTTGGTGCGCTGCGCATTGGGCCAACAACGGTTGATTATTACTCTTCTGCATCTGGGTCTGCAGGGCTTCAGATCGGGGCACAACAGTTTAGCTCGGTTCTGTTTTTCATGACCGAGGACGCTTTGCTCGATTTCAGAAAAGCTGACGGTTGGGCCGCAAGTGCGGGGCTTGAATATGTCGCAGCCCAGCAAGGCGAGACATTACGTGCCGAGACGATTACATCGCTCTCTCCTGTGATCGCAGTGATATTCGCCCAAACAGGCTTGCGCATTGGTGCGACGTTGGAAGGTACGAAATATACCCGTATTATTCCTTAGGCGCGTAGCTTTTCACCTTTGGGATCGAATGGCGGCTCTTTGAGCACCACGCCCCGATGCGGTTTGCCAAGGATCATCACGTCCACCGCGTCACCGGGGTTCACGTTTTTAAGATACCCAAGCGCGAGCGACATCTCGACGCTATAGCCATATGTGCCAGATGTGACGCGCCCGACGGGCGTGCCATCTGGTAAAATGATCGGCTCGCCTCCTGTTGCATCGGCGTTTGTGATATTTTGCACGTGGATCAGGCTTAGCGTTTCTCTGGTCACGTGATCTTTGATCTTTAAATAACTGTCTTTGTTTAGAAAATCTTTCTCAAGTTTGATGAGCCCAGCAAGGCCCACCTCTTGTGGCCAATACTCAGGCGAATATTCACGGCTCCATGATCCGTAACCCTTTTCAACGCGCAAAGACATTAGCGCACGTGATCCAACGGGCCCTGCCCCCAGATCAAGCCCCGCATCCAAGAGCGCTAGATAAAGTGTCAGCTGGTCTTTTTCAGCGCAATGCAATTCCCACCCAAGATCACCTGTAAAGGACACACGCAAGGCAATCACATCAACGCCTGCAACTGTCATGCGTTGTGAACGCATAAATGGGAATGCGGCGGTGGAAAGATCCGCATTTGTGAGCCGCGCGATCAGTTCACGTGATTTTGGCCCTGCCACGTTAAATCCGCACATCGCATCAGTACGGCTTTCAAACACTGTGCCTTCTGGTAATGGGACCTGTTGAAAGAACCGGCTATGATAGCGCTCTGACATGCCACCACCGATGAACATAAATTCATCCTCAGCAAGCTTTGTCACAGTGAAATCACCTGCAATACCGCCATTCACCCCAATCAAAGGCGTCAGGCAAGACCGCCCCACCGCTTTGGGCATGTTATTTGCAAAGACCGCATTCAGCCAATCTGCAGCACAGGGTCCCGTTACAAAATACTTGGCAAAGTTTGAAATATCGATGATGCCTGCGTTTTCGCGGAGCATTCGGGCCTCGCGGCCCACAGGTTCAAACCAGTTTTGCCGATCAAAGCCGTTGGTGTCTTGTGCATCTGGTGTGTCTGCGAACCAAAGCGGGTGCTCCCACCCGTAATTGAGCCCCATCACAGCCCCGCGTTCTTTTTGAAAATCATGGGCGGGACGCATACGTACAGGGCGGC
>CAKMZE010000037.1:4497-21981 GCA_929200295.1 uncultured Alphaproteobacteria bacterium | reverse complement strand
TCTTAGGTTTAGAAATAGCCGGGGGGTCTGGCGGCTGGCCCCCAGTGGTGTCGTGTCTGGGGGCCAGCCGCCAGGGATCAAAACATCAGTCTATAACGTCATGTGACGGGCTCTTGCGCCACGCTCAATGGCTGCCGCATGCAGCCGGTCGAGCGCCAGCTCTTCGCGAATTTCTTCGAGCATACGCGCCTCTGGTCCAAGGATTTTCCCGTCGGCCGCGGCAACATCACAAGAAAACGCATAGGCCGTTTCAAACAGGCGCTCTGGCAAGGCATCACGGATCAAACCGAATAAGGCCGCCAAGCCGTCTTCTTGCTCGAACAAATCAAACACTGTTTGACTGACCCGTGGGATATGCGTTTCGTCATAACCTGCGAAAATCGGTAGATTATTGATAGCATTGTTAATCTTGATCAACTCGGCAGTGCGGATATCCGCATCTGACGCTGAAACAGCGATCATCAGCGCCAATAGAGCATCTTGTTCTGACAATGGGGCATCGGCAATCATACGAGAATCCTTTACACATACGCGTTGGGTTTATTGACGCACAAGCCTTCGCGCAATAGGGATGCGCGAGATCATGGGTGACTGTGACCCGGCCCCTGCGAAATATGATGAGTGTGAGAGACCAATGACAAACCTGCGTGACGCTGCAATGAGCTCAAAAGCCTGGCCATTCGAAGAGGCGCGGCGTTTGCTCAAACGGTTTGACAAAGCGCCACCAGAAAAAGGCTATGTGCTTTTTGAAACAGGGTACGGCCCCTCTGGTCTGCCGCATATTGGCACATTCGGTGAGGTGAGCCGCACCACGATGGTGCGCCGCGCGTTTGAGGTGATTTCAGACATCCCGACCAAGCTGATTTGTTTTTCTGATGATGTCGACGGCATGCGTAAAGTGCCCGGCAACGTGCCAAACCCTGAGGGGCTGGAACAACATCTGCAACGCCCGTTAACCCGCGTACCTGATCCTTTTGGCACACATGAAAGCTTTGGCCATCATAATAACGCGCGTTTGCGCACGTTCTTGGACACCTTTGGGTTCGAGTATGATTTCATCAGCGCAACCGAGTTTTACGGCTCTGGCAAGTTTGATGAGGTGCTGTTGCGTGCCGCAGAGCGGTATGATGATGTGATGGCTGTGATGCTCAAATCCCTGCGCGAAGAACGGCGCGAGACCTATTCGATTTTCTTACCGATCCACCCCGAAAGCGGGCGGGTAATGTATGTGCCGATGAAGCATGTCGACGCAAAGAACGGCACGATCACCTTTGATGATGAAGCCGGACAAGAGATCACGCTGCCTGTCACGGGCGGTAATGTAAAACTTCAGTGGAAACCGGATTTCGGCGCACGTTGGGCGGCTTTGGACGTGGACTTTGAAATGTATGGCAAAGACCACAGCACCAACACGCCGATTTATGATCGGATTTGCGAAATTTTGGGCGGCAAAAAACCAGAGCATTTCACCTATGAGCTTTTCCTTGATGCCGATGGGCATAAGATATCAAAAACTTCTGGCAATGGCCTGACAATCGATGAGTGGTTGACCTATGCCGCCACCGAAAGCCTGTCATATTTCATGTATCAAAAGCCCAAGACGGCAAAGCGGATGCATTTTGATGTAATCCCCAAAGCGGTGGATGAATACCATCAGCAGCTGCGTGCATACCCGACCCAAGATGCGACTGCACAGGCGAATAACCCTGTGTTTCACATCCATGGTGCTGTGGTGCCCGCGTCAGATATGGTTGTTCCCTTTGCGATGCTTTTAAACCTCGCTTCCGTTTCTGGGGCAGAGGAGAAGGACACGCTCTGGGGCTTTATCCAACGCTATGCGCCTGAGGCATCGCCGCAAAAAAACCCGCAGCTTGACCAAGCCGCAGGGTTTGCGGTGCGCTATTATAATGATTTTGTGAAGCCAACGAAAACCTACCGCGCGCCATCAGAGCAAGAGCGCGAGGCGATGACCGATCTAATGGCGCAGTTGCAAGCCTGGGACGGTGGATTGGACGCAGAAGAGCTGCAAACGATGGCGTTTGCCATCGGCAAAGCACATGGGTTTGAACCTCTACGCCACTGGTTTACAGCGCTTTACGAGGTGCTCCTTGGCGCGTCGCAAGGGCCGCGATTTGGTGGGTTTATTGCGCTTTACGGCGTGGATGAAACTGTCGCGCTGATCCAAGAGGCCTTGGCCAAACCCACGCCCGCCTAAGATCATTTGAAACTACTTTGATGGGTGATGCGTATATGTGGGAGTAACCTTGATAAAGGATCCACCCCATGCGCTATCTAATCATGATGTTTTGTGCGGTCTTCGTTTTTGCCGCGCCTGCAGCCAAAGCACAGGATACTGATGCGATACAATCTGTGATCTCGCGTCAATTGGCGGCCTTTAATGACCGTGATGTTGATGCAGCATGGACCCATGCTAGCCCTATGATCCAACGTCTGTTTGGTGATCCTGAGCGTTTTGGCTCCATGGTAAAGAACGGCTATCCGATGGTGTGGGATAATCGCGACCCGCAGTTTCTTGAGCTGCGGATGGTAGACGGTGCGCCGATGCAACGTGTGATGATCAAGGATCTCAACGGTGATTTACATGCGCTGGATTATAAAATGATCGCGACATCTGACGGATGGCAGATCGATGGGGTCTGGCTGATCGCGCTTGATCTGACGACCTGACAACATGCGCGCTGTTGCGCGTCCCACCGTACGCTGCCCCAAGAGCGCCTTTACCTCTCAAAATTATCTCTATGCGTGATGGCCCAGCATGTGCTGACGGCCCTAGCGCAGATTAGGTCTGCTGTCTTGGCGGTGATTAAACCGGCATGGCTGCGGCCGGTACTCATCAAAGGGATATTTCATGAACAAGGCAATAACCGACGGGATTGTGCTCATGCCGTTGCCGTTTTCGGCAGGTTTAGGCGTCTGGTCGCGTGGCGACGGCACGCCGGGCTCTGACACATATGCGACCTCAACATCAGCGACATTTGTGTCCGCAGATCAGGATTTTGGTGGCTGCCTTGAGCTACAAAAGACAAGCAGCACAACACAGCTGCGCTATATGGGCGAAACCCCGATTTTGCCGGGGTGCTACCTGCGCGTGACAGCAAAGATCAAAGCAATTGCAGGCCCTTTGCCAAGCGTCCGCATCGCAGCCTATGCTGGGGCCGCGGCTGGTGGTGAGGCATCCGGGCTCACGACATCTAGCACGGCGACCGCATTGACGGCATATGGCGATATTGTTGAGATCAGCGCGATTGTGGGCACGGGTAACCGGACCGGGGTTGATATGGTCTGGCCTACGGCGGCTTATGGGCACTTTGGGATCGATTTGACGGGCACATCGGGCGGCGTGGTGCGCATCGATGACCTGATTATCGAAGATATCACATCCGCTTTTCTTGGTGATATGCTGGCGGTCGTTGATGTGCGCGATTATGGCGCGATTGGTGATGGTGTGACCGATGACAGTGCTGCTTTTGAGGCCGCAGATTCTGCGGCAAACGGGCGACGCGTGTTGGTGTCAGAAGGCACATATTTCATGGGCAGTGATGTCAGCATTCAAAGCCGGATCGACTTTGTCGGCACCGTAACCCAAGGCGATGAAGAACGGTTTATTCTGCAAAAAGAATTTGATTACCAAACCTATGTCGATGCCTTTGGCGATGAAGAGCTGGCGTTTCGCAAGGCCTATCAAGCGCTGATTAATTTCGCAGATCACGAGTCGCTTGATCTGAATGGGCGCAGGATAAACCTCACCGCACCTGTTGATATGCAAGCGGCCGATCCACGACGCACGGTTTATGCAACTCGCCGTGTGATCCGAAACGGTCAGCTCCGTCCTGTTGATGGCGCGGCGTGGGACACAACAGAGGTTACGTCAGCGGCCACCTATTCCAGCAGCAACAGCAAGCAGCTGACCAATGTGAGCAATATCGCGAATATCCCCGTTGGGTCCTTGGTCGAAGGGGCAGGTGTGGGCCGCGAGGTTTATGTAAGTGCCGTTAACGTTGGACAAAAGATCGTGACGTTGAGCCAACCCTTATATGATGCGGTCGGCACACAAAGCTATACGTTCAAGCGCTTCAAATATCTGCTCGACTTTTCTGGTTACAGCAGCCTGTCGCAGTTTGTTTTGGACGATATCGAGTTCCAATGCGAAGGCGAGGCAAGCGGCATCATGATTGCGCCTGCTGGGCTCACATTCCATGTGCGCGACTGCTTTATGACAAAGCCCAAAGATCGCGGGATTACCTCAATCGGGCGCGGGTGTCAGGGCATGATGATTGACCGCTGCCAGTTGATCTCAAACGAGCAGGCATTGACTGTATCCGAGCGTAAGACGGTCGCCTTCAACTCAAACGCAAATGACGTGAAGGTGCGCGATAACCGCGTAGCGCTGTTTAAGCATTTTTGCGTGATGGGTGGCACGGGCAATCTGATCAACGGCAACCACTGGTTCCACGGCGATACTGAGACAAACTCAGTGCGCCAGGGCGGGATCATTCTGACCAAGCCGAACTGTATGACGGCGATCACCGGGAATTACATCGACAATAACTATATTGAGATGTCGAACGAACATGATGAAACCCCGGCATTGGGCACACAGCTATCCTTTGGTGGTCTCACGCTGACGGGCAATGTGTTTACGGCTTTGGGGGCGGCATCATGGTTTAACTTTATTGTCGTCAAGCCGCATGGCGCTGGGCATTTCATTCATGGATTGAGTGTGACAGGAAATGTCTTCCGGGCGATCAATGGCAATATCGACCGCATTGATGCTGTTGATACAACCTTTGCCGCTTTGGATCCCACGCGGATGCGGACGATCCACTTTAGCAATAACACCTTCAATGGGGTGAATGAACCGGTCTATAACCCATTACACCTGAGCTATACCCAAGGATCTGTTGCAAAATCATGGACCATTGATACGGGATCTTACCTTCCCTTTGAAGGGCAAGCTCGGTTTGTTGAGAGTGTAATTGCAGAAGGCGCGATTCAAGATAGCAGCAATAACACGGTTTATGACATGCCATACTTTGACGGCAATCAAGCAAGCGACAAGCAGTCCATCCGCCTGACATTCAGCAAATCTGTTAAAGGTAAGGTGCGGGTGATGACGCGTATGGACAACCCAACCTAAGCCTTAGGATGATTTTATGCACGGGGCGCGGATCATTGCGCCCCGTTTGATTTGGCGCAGGCGAAAAAGCCGAGTAGCTTACAGCCATGATGATTCTGGCTTTGATAATCTCGGCTGTTCTTTTGGTGTTGGCCGCGATCCACATGCTGTGGGGCTTTGGCTATTGGTTCCCTTATCGTGAGGAAGAGCGTCTCGTGGCGGCGGTGGTCGGCACGCGGGATGTGACACGGATGCCGGGCCCGATCCCCTGTGGGCTTGTCTCGGGGTCGCTCGTCATGCTGTTGATCGTCTTGTGGGGCCGTGAGCATCCTGCGCAAGATTGGATCGTCTTTGGTGCGGCTGTGGTTCTGACAGTCAGGGGCGCAGTAACCTACCTTGGATTTTGGCGGTATATGACCCCGCAAGAACCATTTGCCAGCTATGATCGACGGTATTATGCCCCGCTCTGCCTTGCTTTGGCGCTGGGCCTGGCCATTGCGCAAAGCATTCGGTTTTGATCATCTTATGAATGCTCGGGGTCGGCTTGGAAAAAGCCAATGGACAATAGCGTTATAATACCCTTCAACTCATTTTGATGAATGCTGGCGTGTTTGCTGGTCAGAATGATGAGGGCCGATATGCTATTTGAACCTTTGCAATTGCCCTGCGGCGTTACCCTTAAAAACCGGATCGCCAAGGCTGCGATGTCTGATGCTTTGGGGGACGGAAAAGGAGCGCCGATGGATGTGCAGGCCCGCCTATACGAGCGTTGGGCCCAAGGTGGGCTGGCCTTGTCAATCATTGGCGAGGTGCAAGGAACGGCTGATTTCGCAGAAAAACCCGGCAACCTTGTTTTGAATGATCGCTCAGATGCAAAGCTATTTGAGACCCTCGCGCGCCGCGGGGCGGTCAATAACGCGCATCTTTGGGTGCAGCTTGGCCATGCTGGAGCGATGGCCGATGCCCCGATCAGCACGCCTAAAGGGCCAAGTGCGCTTACGCTGCCTGGGTTAACCTGTGAGGCGATGACATTGGCGGAGATCAAAGCCTTGCCACAAGAGTTTGCGCGCACGGCTGCCCTTGCGCAAAAATATGGATTTGGCGGCGTTGAAGTCCATGCGGCACATGGGTTTCTGCTTAGTCAGTTCCTGTCGCCCTTGTTCAATAAACGCACAGACGCCTATGGCGGGTCTCTTCAAAACAGAATGCGTCTTGTGCTGGACGTGATTGAGAGCGTGCGCAACGCTGTCGGTGCACATTTCCCTGTTGGCGTGAAACTCAATGCAACTGATATGATCAAAGGCGGCTTTCAACAAGACGAGGCGCTAGCCGTTATCGCGGCGATTGACCGTATGGATATCGATCTGATCGAAATCAGCGGCGGTACTTACTTTCCCGGTGCGGCGTCCTCGTCTGATAGTACCGGGTCCGGCCCGTATTTTGTTGATTTCGCAGCAAAGGCCCGGTCAAAGACCAGTATCCCGCTGATGGTCACCGGGGGCTTTAAGACCTTAGACCAAGCAGAGGCCGCGATTGCTAAGGGGCAGGCGGATGTCATCGGTCTTGCACGCGCTTTGGTCATTGACCCAGATTTACCCAAGAAATGGGAAGCGGGCAGCACGCCCGCACCACAATTTCCGCGCTTTGATGCACCACCCGAGGGTGGGGTGACCGCATGGTATACGATGCAAATTACGCAGATCGCCAATGATGCAGGGGATTTGTCATCGGATGATCTCTTGGATGCGATGTCGGCTTATGAGGCGCGTGACAGTCAACGTCATAAAATCTGGGCAGCGCATTTTGGAGCAGAATGACGCGGCATTTTTACACGAACACGGCATCATGTGAAAATAATTTACAGATTCAGCCGCGCATATAGCTTCAAAGCTTGGCATTTGGCGATTTCCGCGCATGATACCCCGCAACAACGATATAAGGGGAGTTTTATTCATGTCTGACACAGCGACATATCCGCCATCCGCCGCGATGGCCGCAGATGCGCATGCCGATAAAGCAACATATGATCAGATGTATGCACAGTCGATTGCAGATCCAGCAGCCTTTTGGGGCGCGCATGGAAAGCGCATTGACTGGATCAAACCCTATACCGAAGTCAAAGACACGTCCTACGCATATGGTGATGTGAATATTAAATGGTATGCGGATGGCACCTTGAACGTTTCGGCCAATTGTATTGACCGGCATCTCGCAACGCGCGGTGATCAAACGGCGATCATTTGGGAACCGGATAACCCCGGCGATGACGCGCAACATATCACCTACAATGAGCTGCATGCCAACGTTTGTAAATTCGCCCATGTTCTGAAGGACATGGGCGTTAGTAAAGGGGATCGTGTGGTGATCTATATGCCGATGATCCCACAGGCGGCCTATGCGATGCTCGCCTCTGCGCGGATCGGTGCGATTCATTCGATTGTATTTGCGGGCTTTTCCCCTGATGCGCTCGCAGCCCGTGTGAACGGATCAGAGGCCAAGGTGGTGATCACCGCAGACGAGGCCCCGCGCGGTGGGCGTAACACCCCGCTCAAGGTCAATGCAGACAAAGCGTTTGAAAAGATCGAAGGCGATGCAAAGATGCTCGTCGTGCAGCGCACAGGGGGCGATGTGGCAATGCAATCGGGCCGCGATGTTTGGCTGCACGAGGCCGAAGCCTCGGTCGCTGCAGACTGCCCGCCTGAGGAAATGAACGCAGAAGACCCGCTGTTTATTCTGTACACCTCGGGCTCGACAGGCATGCCAAAGGGGGTTGTGCATACGACAGGCGGCTACATCGTCTATGCCTCAATGACCCATCAATATACGTTCGATTATCACGATGGCGATATCTTTTGGTGCACGGCTGATGTGGGCTGGGTTACGGGGCATAGCTATATCGTCTATGGCCCGCTTGCGAATGGGGCGACCACGGTGATGTTTGAAGGGGTGCCAACGTATCCTGATGCGGGGCGCTTTTGGGCGGTCTGTGAAAAGCACAACGTAAACCAGTTTTATACCGCACCCACGGCGATCCGTGCCTTGATGGGGCAGGGCGATGATTTTGTCACCAAATACGATCTGAGCGATCTCAAGGTGCTCGGCACCGTTGGCGAGCCGATCAACCCAGAGGCGTGGAATTGGTATCATACAATTGTTGGCGGCGGGAACGTTCCGATTGTGGATACATGGTGGCAGACAGAAACGGGCGGGCATTTGTTGACACCTTTGCCCGGTGCCACGACGACCAAGCCGGGTTCGGCGACCCTACCGTTCTTTGGCATCCAGCCTGTGATCCTTGACCCCACAACAGGTGAAGAGATGAGCGCGACCGCCACCGAAGGTGTGCTTTGCATCAAAGACAGTTGGCCCGGGCAAATGCGGACTGTCTGGGGCGATCACGAGCGGTTTATGAAAACCTATTTCGCCGATTACAAAGGCTATTACTTTACCGGTGACGGATGCCGCCGTGATGCGGATGGTTACTACTGGATCACTGGCCGCGTGGACGACGTGATCAACGTCTCGGGCCACCGCATGGGCACGGCAGAGGTTGAAAGCGCATTGGTGGCCCATAAGAAAGTCGCCGAAGCCGCAGTGGTCGGCTATCCGCATGATATCAAAGGCCAAGGCATCTATGCCTATGTGACTTTGATGGGCGGTGAGACCCCATCAGAAGAGCTGCGCAAAGAGCTGGAAACATGGGTGCGATCCGAAATTGGCCCCATTGCTAAGCCAGACCTAATCCAATGGGCACCAGGGCTTCCCAAAACCCGATCTGGTAAAATCATGCGCCGTATCCTGCGCAAAATTGCCGAGAATGATTATGGCAGCCTTGGGGATACATCGACCTTGGCAGAGCCAGCGGTTGTGGATGAGCTGATTGAAAACCGTATGAACCGATAGGCGCTGTTTAAAAGAGGCATGTAGAAGGGTGTGGTCCCAGAGAAACGACAAGAGTGCGCCCGGTGCTAGAGGGCGAACTTCTGTCGTCATCGGGTCGCGTGTACCACACGCGCTGCCCAATTGCGCAAGACAGCTGTGCTAATGATAGGCCAGCTCTCAAACAAAGGTCATCAAATCGCCTGCCCCTTTCATGGCAAACACTCAGCCTTCACCTAAGCGTGACGTCTCAATCACCCTGTAGGGTGGGCAATTTGCCCACCACACCATGGTCTTAATAATCGCGCTCAAAGAAGATCCCGATACTGGTCTCACCATTGCTGCCAACAGCCCCCTTGGCGGTCACATCTGATGTAATATCGAGATTGAGATTTATTTCAGTTTCACCATCTGCATTAATGACAACATCCGTATAGATATTCTCTGACAGATAGGCGCCAGCACGCAGGGCGGCATTGCCATCTTCATCTGTAATCAGATCGAGATCATCCAACCCAATGTCTTGGCGCAATGTATCCATCAATCCAGTGCCACCGCGCCCTGCCAATGTGGCCACAGCGGATGCCAGTTGCACTGCCTGCAACGGGCTGATCTCAGATAGGTTACGCCCAAAAATCAGCTGCGCGAGCACCTCGTCTTGCGGCAGATCGGGAACCGATGCAAACCGCACCTCAGGGGTTTCCGCAGGCCCTTCAACGATGATGCTGATTTCAGTGCCGGTGCGCGCTTTGGTCTTTGCAACCAAATATATATAGGGGGCAAAGGCACCTTGCAGAACTGCCCGACCTTCGCTGAGCTCGAAACGTTGCTGCAAAATATCCAGCCGTCCGCGGATCAAATCAAATTGCCCGGTTGGGATAATCTCTTGCGTTGTTCCACCGAGAGTTAATTGCCCGCCCAATTCAGCATCTAACCCGCGCCCGCGAATAAACACCCGCGCAGGCGCATTGATCCGCACGTCTAAAGGGAAAGCGATTGCATTGCTGTTTGATGTGCCAGGTGATGATGCCTTTGTACCGATCCCTGCGCGCGCGAGCGTTTGGCGCACAGCATAGGGCGCGCCGATATGTGTCACCTCAGGGAGCGTCCCTAACGTGCTCACCCCAGAAGAGGGGACTTGGATCTCGGTCGGGCCAAGGTTGAGCGTGCCAGAGATTTTCGCCCCACCACGCAATGGCCCTTGTACCGCGAGCCCACCATCAACACGTGTTTCATAAAGTGCCGCATCACGCAGCGTGATCGCGCGTAACGTTGCTGCTAAATCTGCATTCATCTGCCCTTCAAGCGAGACCGGACCTCGTATCGTGATCTGTCCGCCTGCGGGTTCAACCTGCGCTGTCATATCAACAACCGCCTGCCCATTGTCAAAGCGTACACCACCGCGTGTTTCAGCTAAGGCCATGCTCAAGGCCGGCGCGGTTAGCCGTGCGCCATTGATGGACACATCGCCAGAAATGTTTGACAGGCTTGGCGCACCGTTCAACGATAGATCAAAGCGCGCATCCCCATCCAGACGCTGCGGGTCCAGAGCCCTGTTCACCACGCCCATGGGCAGCGTCCCTGTTGCGGCGAGCACCAGATTGTCCGCATCTAGGATTTGCCCGGCTAGGTCGAGCATCATATTGCTGGGGCCCGCTCCATTCACTGCGATGTCCCAATAACCATCGGGCAAGCGTGCGGCTGTGCCGCTTGCCGTCACAGGACCGCTAAGCTGATCTGTGATCAGCCCGATATCCGAAAGACGTGCCTCAAAGCTACCATTCCCAGCACCCGCTTCACTGCCTTGCAAATCAGCCAGCAGGCTGAGTGCGGCAGTTTTCGCAGAAAATCCGTCGATTGTTATGCTGCCCTCGGGGCCGCGTGTCACGCTGGCTTTGAGTGCGCCCGCACCTTGCAAAAGCCGATCCACGAGCGGTGCGCCAAGCGCTAAATCATCTGATGTGGCGTCAATCTCGGCTTGCAGTGCACTCAGATCGCTTGCCCCTTGGCCCGTTGCTTGAATGCGCAAAGCACCCGAGACAGGTTGACCGATCAATCCGCGATACACACCAAGATCTGCGATCCGCGCAGAGAGGTTTGCTGTGATCGCATCTGTAATTGCCATCTGTTGCACATTCAGCGACAGATCTGTGCCCGGACCATCGCCCGTAATCTTGAGATGCGCGTCGCCAGATGGGAGTTGTAGCGCTGATCCTGCAATATGCACAGGCCCGCTGAGCCCGTCGATCACGCCGCTTGCATCTGTGATCCGAAGATCAAATGCGCCATCGGATGATGCGGCGGGCGTATATACCCCTTGCGCTATGAGCTTTGTCATCGGGGTGCGTAATTGCAAATCAGTGATCCGGTAGCTGCCGACGCGCGGCATGCTTGCGCGTAGCACCACCTCGCCTTGCCCTGCGAGCAGTGGATCAAGCTCGGGCAACCCGAGCTTGATATCTTGGGTTTGCGCATTGAGTGTGGCGGTAAAGCGTTGCCCGTCACTCAGGGCCGTCGCATTGAGCGTTGTGGCGATTTGCCCAGCAAGATCGCGCCCGGCAAGTGTTGAAAACTGTGACAGATCAGCGATTTCAGAGTTGATCACCGCATTGATCGTCTGCCCACCGCCCGCAGGGTGTGCTTGACCTGTGGCATCGAATGCGGCCGAGGCGATATCACCAGTGACCATAAAATCTGTGATGCCCGCCATATCACGCGTGAATTGGCCATCAAAACGTGCAGCGCCGTTGAGCTCGGGCATAACGAGGTTCACATCATTCAGCGCAACCGCAGCTGTGGCATTGCTCGCACCGCTTGTGAGGGTCGCATTGGCGGTAATGCGTGCCTCGGGCGTGTTGAGCGTGAGCGTATCTAGTCGGGTGCCCGCCGCGTCACGCACAGCGACAAGTGTGATGTTGCTTTGCCCTATGAGCAGCGGGTCAATTTGCGGCATCCCAATCGCGAGATCCACCGTATCGCCCGACAGCGTGAGATCATAAAGACCGTCAAGCGGTGTTATATCCGCAAGAAGCGCAAGCGTCCCGCTGCCACTAAGGGTCTGCCCCACAAGCGCTGAAAACCGGTTGAGCGCCTGCGCATCTAAGCCAACTTCTGCCGATGTGCGATAACGTTGGTCAGACCCGTAAACCACGCCCTTTGCGTGAGCCATCAACCCCAAACCATTCAACGTGAGATGGTCAATCACGAGCGGTGCGTTCTTATTCTTCTGGGCTACGAATTCTCCGGCAAAACTATCGCCCAATGCATCAGCCGCACCGGGATCATCCAAAACCAGACCAGAGATCATATAATCAAGA
The DNA here is from genome assembly GCA_929200295.1 of uncultured Alphaproteobacteria bacterium. Classification (GTDB taxonomy): domain Bacteria; phylum Pseudomonadota; class Alphaproteobacteria; order Rhodobacterales; family Rhodobacteraceae; genus Yoonia. Next base: position 9,648 of record CAKMZE010000037.1, on the reverse strand, counting down.
TCGGCAGTGAACTCGGGCCCATCAGGCCGGGGCACGATGATACCACCGCCATTTAGCGCAAGCTCAGTGGTGGATGCAGCTTCATCAGGCTGAGGTGAGATCACCCCACCACCCTCAAGAGCAAGCTCAGCAATCGTAAGGCCGGGCCGTGTGACGTCAGTAACCTGAATGTCCGCGCGCCACAGGTCTGAGAGGGCCGCATCATAGCCGATATCTAGCGTGGCGGTGTTGATCATAAGCTGCGGCCCAGACACAGGCAGCAAAATAGGCCCGCCATCTTGGGCTGCGATCTCGCCTTTGATATCAAAGAACTGGGGCCAGCCATCGGCATTGATCTGCGCTGATCCTTCAAGTGCGATACTCTGTCCTGCCAGATCAAACTGATCGAGATTGATCCGCCCGTCATTTAGGCTTTGACCCGCGACGCGTAGCGTGAGCGCGTCACCAAAAAACGCCTGGTAGTCTGGGGCGAGCAAAGGGGCGACATCGCCATTAAGGGCTGCATCAAATCCGCGCGTGCCGTTTTCTTGGGTGGTCAGGCGGATGTTTCCGGTGATCCTGTCTTTGCCATCGGTGTTGAGCGTGATTTTCGCGGCATAATTATCAATTGGGGCGGTGCCCTTTGCCTGTAACGAAACAGATGGGTGATCCGGCAGATCCAGCTTGCGCGCGATGATCCCATCCGCATCCTCGGCCACGGTGAGATCAAGAGCGAGCACAGTTGTTTCATTCGCGTATGAAACATCGACATCAAAGAGCCCGCTGTTTTTATCAAGCCGGGTCGCGATGATTTTCATCGCGCCCTCGCCGCCGTCTAATCGTGCAGCGCCAGAGAGTGACGCATTAAAGGGCTCGCCTAGGATCGTATCGCCGAGTGTAATACGGTCGATCTGAAGCGCATCCAAAGCAATGCTCACCGGCAATTCAGGTAGCGCAAAAGCAGTGGCTTCTGGTGATGGTGTGCTGGTTTGGCTCTGAGGTAGCCGTGCGAGCGTGAATTGTGATGCGCTAAGCTCTGCGATCTCAATCCGCCCTCGCAGCAATGCGCCCCGGTTCCAGTTCAGCGTGACATTTTCCAGCGTGAGCCAGATGCCCGCATCATCTGCAATGCTGAGCACCTCAAGTGAGGCTTGCGTGCTAAGCGCGCCTTGAAATCCGCGAATATCGACAGTGCGGCCTGCACCTGAAAGATTATCCTCAATCAGGCGTGTCAGATAGCCTTTGTCTTCGGCTTCCTGCGCTGTTTGGGCCGTGGCGAAAACAGGCAGACAGCTAAGACATATGATGGTCAGGAAGAGCTTCAAAACGATTGTCCGATCCCAATGTAAAACTCAATGCTGCGACCGGCATTGTCGCCTGTGGTTGGCGTGGCAATATCCAAACGGATGGGGCCGATCCCTGTATGATACCGCAGACCAAAGCCTGTGCCGGCCTGCCAATCGCTTGCGTCAAAGGGGTTTGCGCCTTCTCCGACATAGCCAATGTCATAAAATCCAACGAGCCCAAGCGAAGACGTGATATCGATGCGTGTCTCAAGCTGCGCCCCTGCAAATGAACGCCCACCATATGTTTGCGTATCGCCTGCAATTGTTTGTGCGATGCCCAAAGACTGGAACGGTTGGCCCCTGACAGTGCCGCCACCGCCTGAGAAGAACAGAAAATCAGCTGGTGCCTCTTCGCGCGTTGCGCCGAAAACACTGCCGATCTGGGTGCGCGCGGCAAAGGTATAACGATCATCTGAGCCAAAGCTTTGATAAAGCCGCGCATCAGCAAACAGACGTGCGCCGTTCTCACTGCCTTCAAGATTTACAAATGGAGTTGCGTCAAGACTGACGAAGTAGCCATCCTTTGGGTTGGTCACATTGTCACGTCGATCGCGCGTTGTGTTGAGCGGAAAGGTCAACAGCATGTATTCGCGATCTGTCAGATCGGTTGCCTCGCGCGCGGCTAAAATCCCGATGCCACCTTCCAGTGTGGTGGTCTCATCTAGGACACGTGTGAGCATGCTGGTGATTTCAAACTGGTCGAGCAGATAGTTCGGCTCGTCCAAACGCTTGAGCGAGGCGGCTGTGACAAAATCTGTATCCGCGCCCCATACCGCTGGGCGGCGCAGGCTAGCGCCCAATGTGTAGTCGACACCACCTGTTTCGCCACCAATCCCCGAGATTTCACCATCAACACGAAACCGCTCGGCCCCACCAAGAAAGTTGCGATGCATCCAATACGAGGAAACGGTAAGCCCATCGATGGTCGATAGCTCTACGCCTGCGCCAAACCGTCTTGGTTTTGCTTCGGTCACTTCAACGGTCATTGGTAGCGTGCCATCTGCATTGGGCACATCGGCCTCGCTGAAAGACACGGATGAAAATGTATTTGTGCGTCTCAGGCGCTGGGCTGCTTTTTCGATCTCAACGGGGCTATAAACAGCACCCTCGGGCAGGCCTGCAATGCGCGATAGCCTGTCGCTGCGCACGGCTGAATTTCCCGTAATCTGTAACGCGCCAAACTTAAGCTGGGGGCCGGGGTTTAACCTGACATGCGTATCGATTCTATGGCTGCTATGCCGTGCTGTGATCCGTTGGCTTGCAGGCTGTACCTTAGCGTGGCCAGCGGCGCGCCATGCGTAGACGGCTGTATCGACGCTTTGCCGGATTGTGCCTGCCTCTGCCGTCTGCCCTTGGGCAAACCCCTCGGGCAGCTTTGTATCAGGGGCTAGCGGGGTGATCTGTGCGGACCCGAATGCAAACTGTGGTCCTGTATCAACGTTGATCGCAACCGTGCCAATCGCGCGGGGGGCGTCAAACGGTGAGAAAGCTGCCGCCTCACGTCCGTCAATACGGATTGAGATCGTCCCGCCATAATAGCCATGTGCATAAAGTGCCGCCAAAAGCCTGCGATAATCGGCGCGGGCTGCGGCGATCAGATCTTGGGGCGTAGTGTCCGCTTGCTCGTCTGACGCGATTGTAAGCGATGCGCCTGCGAGCCGTGCCTTGAGCGCATCATCGGCGCCAGAGGCTGTCATTGTGATATCTTGCGCGAATAGCGCACATGGAAGTACGCCCGCGATAACTGCGGTGATTAGTCGTTTCATTGAGCGTTTGCCCTATACCTGCCAGAAGCGTTTTTTGTTTTGTAGTACATTATCAATTATCCCTTGAACGGGAAACATGTGACCTTACTTAGGCAAGATTTTGCTAGATATGTGGTCTATGCAGAATTGATGAAATGCACGGTCTTAATTGCACTTTGCGGCGTATGTGGGGGGCTTAGGTCGCATTTGAGCTTCACGTAAACGGGTAAATCCGTGTAGGAATGGATTGTCTTACAGTGAGTTACAGAAAGCCGCAAATGTTAGATGATACCACACATCCGCCACAAATGCCTTTGCGCCCGCCGTCTCAGGTGATGCGACTGCGGCGTATGGGTGCGGCATTTCCGACACGGCTGTCCTTCTTGCGGACACTGATGCGCTCGCTTGCAGTTGAGAATGTGGCAGTTACTCGCCCCGTTTGGAGCATGTGCGCAGAGGGTTTTGGCCATGCGGTTTACACCCTGAAGCTTGGTGGATTTGATTATGCGCTTGTTGCGGTCTCAACAAATTTACCACCAGAAATGCGCACTGACCGGGTGATCGCGACGGCGTGGGACACGGCCTATGTCTTATATGATGGCATCCCAGACGCGGATGAGATCGCGCGGATCGTTGCCGCCGCCCCAAAACAAGAAGCCGCACGTTTCACTGAGCGTGATCTGGTGCTGAGCCGGGCCAATAAATCGGTGCGTCTCTTTGATCATGTGACCAGCGCATTGCGTGCAGGCGCGCAACCTGATCCTGAGATGATCCGCAATATCGGATATCTGATGCGCACCACCGCTGTTTACGGTAATGGTAAGTTTGGGATCGCTGACCGCGACCGGATTGCTGAACGTCCCGGCCTCGAGGGGCCGTTTATGGTCGAGATGCTGGCGGTCTGGTTGATCCGTGGTTTCACCCATGATCTGGCGGAACATGTCGGGCAAGGCACGCTGTCGCGTGCAGCAAAGCGGCATCTTGGCATCGGTAATTCAACCGGGCTTGGCATGGCACCGTTTCTTGTGTCGCATCCGATGCTGTTGGATGCGTGGATGCAAGTGCGCGAAACGGCTATCGCACGAGTGCGTGCAGTCACGGCACTAACGCCTGAACAGATTGAACAGCTCTATGCATTGATCGCGCGTGCTGCGCAGCACATGGCTGAATGGAATGTCCTGGATGAGATCGCCGCCGCGCGGATCGCAACCCTGCGCCGCGAATGGCCCGAATTTGCGGCCACGCTCACGCCTGAGCTAATGCTGTCTGAGCGGTCGATCGATACGATTATCACGCGCTCTGCTGCCTATTCGATCGACTGCCAAGAGCTGATAGCCGCGATGTGTCTTGAACCCTTTGGCGATCTTATCGATGGCTTAACCAGCTGCATGGCGACGCCCTTTACCCCGCAGCTTGACCCGGCGATGCTCTGTCAGGATCTGGGCGATTTGATCGCACGCGATTGGGCATGGGCCTGCGATACAGCATTCACGGGCCGCGACTGCGCGCAGTTTTGGTATGTGTCCGAGGAAAAACAAGAACCGCGCTTAGGCGACCGTTATCTTGAAGCAGGTGCAGAGCTTGAAAGCCCGCTTGATATTGCGCGCCAAGTGAAATCACTTGCAGCGGATCTATCTGGCCAAACAGGCACAGTGGCAACGTTTCTGACGCAGTTTCCGCAACATCGCGCGGCGACAAGGCGGGCGCAGACCCTTGCGCATCATCCCTATGCGGAAATTCGCGATAATCTGATCGGGGAAGAATGCCTGCCGATTGATATGCTGCGCTGCAAGCTTGGATTTTTCGGTGCTGCGAAGTTTGATCCTAAATCAGATCGGTGGACCAGGATCACCCTTGCCCAAGGCGCGCCGTTGTTTGACGAGCTGGACAATGCGGATGATTGGTGGCTTCCTGTGGCGCCGATATGAAACGGTCATTGGGAGAAATTGAAGCAATCATGCTCAAAGCCGCGCGCGGTGTCGGTATGCCGCTTGGGCATGCAGAGGATTTCGCGATTTCAGTACGCAGGCTCGCAGCGACGCAACCCGAGGCGTTGCCCGAGGTCATGGATGCGCTCACAC
>CAKMZE010000037.1:1799-4487 GCA_929200295.1 uncultured Alphaproteobacteria bacterium | reverse complement strand
CGCTTACACCGCCACATGATCCTGTGGTTATAAAGACAGATCAGCCAGTGCAGGATGCACGGGTTGCGATGGCCGGGCCGATTGCGCTGGATGTGCTGCGATGTGGGGCAAGCCGTGTGACTCTGCAAAATGTTGATGCGCCTGCGGTGATGCATGCGATGGTCGCGGCTTTGGCCGCTGATATGCCAATTGCTGTTTTGCATGACGGGCGCGACGTGACGCTGACAAGTGGCGCTGAGGTTAGCCATATCAAACCGCCTGCACATCCTGTGTGGGTTGATCCTGAAATATGGTCAATGTGGGATACATTGGCCGCCAAAACCTATGTCCCTGCAACCGAAGCCTCGCGTCTTTCTGGTGCAGGCGCTGGGCTCACGGATAACGATTAGCGTGAGACGTTAGTAAAACCGTGGCGCGGGGCCCAGTGGCAAGGGGCCAAGCGCCATGTTGCCGTTTTGGAACCGTAGCGGCAGCGTGAGCAGCGGCTCATCCCCAGCGAGCGTTTCGCCAAAGCCTTCTGCAATGCGCAAGATCCCCATCTGCAAGAGCTGTGCGTTCTCAACAGCGCGCAGCATATCGCGCCATTCGAGGGCGCGCAGCGTAATCTGCCCCTCGGGCTGGCCATTGTCCGCGATTGTAATCGCCCCATCCCCAGTGAGCGACATGTCCCCCCATGCGATGTTTAGCTCCTTGATCTCAAACGCCGCGACACGCAGGGGCTGCGTGTCGAGCGTCGCAAGGCTATAACGATCAAGATCGCGGTCGAATGTCGCGCTTATATCCAATGTGATCTGAGACAGATGCTCTGGATGCCGCCCATTGGGATCAAAGATCGCGCGCAAAGCTGGGGGCAGGGCCACCATCTGCGTTTTGAGATACATATCATAACGATGCGGAATAGGGTCGCTTTGTCTGAGCGCGATGAGTGCGCTCTGGACTGAAACGACTTTGCTTTCTTCGGTGTATAATGTGGCTGCACCGACTTCTGCCGTCGCTGACACCAGTGAGAGCGCGGTGTTCGCAGCAACATGGGTGCTGGCGCGCAACTGCTCTGTTGTTAGCCCAAACCTTTGCCCGCCTAAAGTCACTTGCGCGTTTGGATCAACGGCAAAGATTGCTTTGTTAGGTTGATACGACAGCGCCATCATATCGATACGCGGCGTATCAACCCCGATGCTGCCATCTGGGGATGCGAGTGAAAGCGCGCGAAATGATGTGTCAAACCGTGATGGGAAACCGCGTGTTTTGATCTGGTCGTAGTCGGCTGACCAGCCTTCTTGCTCAAGATTGCTCAGCGCACCCCGCAGGCCTCGTTCTGTCGCGGTTGCGCCGATGAACCAATACCCGCTGTATAAAAGTGCAAGGCCTACTACTAAAATCGTTAATCGCCGCATCATGATCTCTTTCGTTTACCGTTCTTTGCGTGTTTATAGGTGCAAATTGGAAAGGGCTAGTCACGTGAGCGTTTGGGTATTTGGATATGGGTCGCTTTTGTGGAATCCGGGGTTTGAGTCTGCGGAAACACTGCGCGCGACATTGCAAGGATATCACCGTAGCTTTTGTATGCTTTCCATTCACCATCGCGGGTCTGAGGAAGAGCCCGGCTTAGTGCTTGCGCTGGATGCGGTTGAAAATGCGCAATGCACGGGTGTTGCGTTTCGTATCCCAACAGAGAATGAAGCGGTTGTCCTTGAGGCCCTGCGTGCGCGGGAGCTGATTTCTTCGGCTTATGAAGAACGCACGGTCACGGTTGTGACAGAAGATGGACGCGCGCTTGATGTGCTGGCCTATGTGATCAATCGTGATCATAGGCAATACGTGCAATACGCGCTTGAACGTCAGGCACAGATGATTGCAGTGGCCGTGGGCGGGCGGGGGCCTAACCCGGAATATCTCTATAATACGGCTGCAAAGCTGACAGAAATGGGCATCAAAGACCCGGATATGGATTGGCTTGTTGCGCGTGTCGAATACTTAACCGCACATGTGTGATTTCGGTTGGGTTTCGTGCAGCGAAAGCCTATGCTAATGCAAAATTAAGAACTGCAAATAAGGACCGTGTCACTTTGACAGACACAATCGAACCCGAGGCCGAACCACATTTCTCGCAACCTGTGCGTCAGATCGTTTCGATGATGATCGTACTTGGGCTTGTCGGCGCAGGAATTTACGTGGCCTTGCCGCAATTTGCTGCGATCTTTTGGTCAAATCCCTATCTTAACGGCGCGATCTTTGCGGTTTTTGTGATTGGTGTTTTATCCTGCTTTGGGCAGGTATTCCAATTGATGAACTCTGTTGGCTGGATCGAAGGCTTTGCCCGCGAAAGCAGCGGGCCGCGCCGTGTCGCGCCATCTTTGTTAGCCCCCTTGGCGACGCTTTTACGTTCGCGCGGGGCACGCATGCAGCTGTCATCCAGTTCGGGTCGGTCGATCCTTGATTCGGTTGGGCAGCGGATTGATGAAGACCGTGAAATCACCCGCTACATCGGGAATACGCTGATCTTTCTGGGGCTGTTGGGCACGTTTTATGGTCTGGCGACAACCGTGCCTGCACTGGTCGAAACCATCCGCTCGCTCAACCCTGGTGAGGGTGAGGATGGCGCGGATATTTTTGGCCGCTTGCAGGCTGGGCTAGAAAGCCAGCTTGGCGGGATGGGCACAGCGGTTTCATCATCCTTACTCGGGCTTG
>CAKMZE010000037.1:0-1789 GCA_929200295.1 uncultured Alphaproteobacteria bacterium | reverse complement strand
TGTCGTGGGTTTGCTCGAACTTTTTGCAAGCCACGGACAAAACCGGTTTTACCGCGAACTCGAAGAATGGTTGTCAACGATCACACGTCTTGGCTTTTCCACTGGTGAGGATAGCGGCAGCGATACCAGCATGTTGGCAAGTTTTGTCGATCACCTCGCAGAACAGATTGAGGTCATGCAAACAATGCTAGCTCAGTCAGAAGCAAGCCGCGCGCAGGTTGACAGCCGCATTGGTGATCTTGCGGATGTAGTCGCACAAATTGCGTTGCGCGGGGAAACGGCAGAGTTTGATACCGCGACATTGCACAGGATTGCAGATGGGCAAGAGCGGCTGATCGCAAAGCTGGAAACCAACGGTATGGACGGCATCGACGCCGAAAGCCGGATGCGCTTGCGGTCCATTGATGTGCAGCTTTTGCGGATCTTAGAAGAGATGTCAGCAGGGCGTCAGGAAACGCTTGCTGATCTGCGCAATGATCTGGCGGGGCTCGTGCGTGCGGTCAAACATGGCCGTGGGCGCCCCACCAAAGACGAGGGTTAAGCCATGGCACTGTCGAATAGGCAGGCTCGGTTTCAAAACGCGATTTGGCCTGGTTTTGTCGATGCCATGACAGGGCTTTTGCTGGTCCTGATGTTCGTGTTGACGATCTTTATGGTGATCCAGTTTGTGCTGCGCGAAACGATCACTGGCCAAGAAAGCCAGTTAAATGAGCTCTCCGCTGAGGTCGCAGCATTGAGCCAAGCGCTGGGCCTTGAGCGGGACCAAACCGCCGCACTCACGGCTGATCTGAATACAGCGAGTGAGACGGCAGATGCGCAAGCCGCACTGATTTCACGGCTGACGCAGGATCTTGACGCACAGACGGCAGCCTTGGTCGCGGCGCAAAACCAGATCACAGGGTTCGAGGCGCAAGTGGCAGGGCTCTTGGCGCAACGTGAAACGGCAAGCGCGCGCATCTCTGAATTAGAGAGCACGCAAACACGTCTTATGGATGAGGCGGAAGCCTTGAACCTTGCCTTGGTTACAGCCCGTGATGAAATCGACGCAGGAGCAGAAGCGGCGCGCCTTGCCGCCGCACGACGTGAGGCGCTTGAGGCGATGGTCGCGGACCTTGAGAAAACAGGTGAAGAGGCAGATACGCGTATTTCTGAGCTTGAGGCGGCGCGTCTAGTGGATGCCGCAGCGGCCGAGGCATTGCGCGCGCGTCTGGAAAACGCCGATACAGAGCTGACAGCGATGACGCTCGCGCTCGAACAGCAAAGACGTAAAGCCGAGGAAACGCTCACGTTGCTTGCGGCGGCTGAGGCTGCGCGCGATGATCTTGATCGTAATCTTGCAGCGGCTTTACTGGCGCAGCAGGCGGCGGAAAATAATCTCTCGCAGGCTTTGCGCGTAGGTGATGATCTTGATGCGCGGCTTTTGGCGGCCTTGTCGTTGCAAGAAACCACGGCGGCTGAATTATCTGCCGCACGCGCAACACTTGATGCTGAAATTTCGAAATCTGAGGATTTAACGATCCGGCTTGCTGCTGCGATCTCGGCGCGTGACGCAACGGGTGCGGATTTAGACGCTGTGCGCGACGCGCTAGAGCAATCGCGCGCCCAGGCCGATGCCACAGAGGCCGAGATGCAAGAACGCCTGGCCGCTGCATTGCTGAACCAACAAGTGGTCGAGGCAGAGCGCAATGCCGCCCAGCAATTAGCGGCAGAAGAACAGGATGCGCGCGAAACAATTGCGATGCGTCTGGCCGAGGCGCTTTTGTTGCAAGAAAGCCTGCAAGCTGAGATC
>CAKMZE010000036.1 GCA_929200295.1 uncultured Alphaproteobacteria bacterium | reverse complement strand
CCCCCAGACAAGAGCACCACTGGGGGCCAGCCCCCAGACCCCCGGGATATTTCAAAACCTAAGAATGTGGGATGATTTTTAGACCCAGTCCCGGATAATGGGGATGAGCGGGATATCGGCTGCTGGCATGGGGTAGCTTTTTAGATCACGGCTGTAGACCCATTTGAGCGTTTGGCCTTCGCGGGCGCGCGGCGTGCCCTCCCATTTGCGGCAGGCAAAGAGCGGCATGAGCAGATGGAAATCATCATAGGAATGCGATGCGAATGTCAAAGGTGCCAAGCAAGAGGCCCAAGTGTTGATGCCGAGCTCTTCTTCGAGCTCGCGGATCAGCGCGTGTTCGGGCGTTTCACCCGGCTCGATCTTCCCGCCGGGAAATTCCCAAAGCCCGGCCATTGATTTTCCTTCAGGGCGCTGCGCCAAGAGGATGCGCCCATCTGGATCGATCAAAGCAACGGCGGAGACTAGGACCGTTTTCATGAGCGGTAATCAGCGTTGATCGTGATGTAGCCATGGGTCAGATCGCATGTCCAAACCGTGGCTTGCCCATCTGCAAGGCCAAGATCGACCGATATGTTCAGCTCTTGAGCGCGCATATAGGCGGCGCCGGCCTCTTCGGAATAGCTATCGGCAACCCAGCCGTTTTCGGCGACTAGAATATCACCAAACCGGATGGTCAGCCGATCGCGGTCTGCTTTTGCACCGGATTTGCCAACGGCCATCACGATGCGGCCCCAGTTTGGGTCTTCGCCCGCGATGGCCGTTTTGACCAAAGGAGAGTTGGCAATCGCCATCGCGACCTTGCGTGCATCGTCATTGTTTGCGGCTGATGACACCTTGACCGTGACAAATTTAGTAGCGCCTTCGCCGTCTTTGACGACCTGATGGGCGAGATCCAACATGACATCGTGCAAACCGGCCTCAAACACAGGGTTATCTGTGGCGTCCACACCCGAGGCGCCGGTTGCCGCCAGCATCAGACTGTCTGAGGTCGATGTGTCGCTATCAACGGTAATGCAATTAAATGTCTTATCCGTGAGCCGTGCCAAAAGCGTTTGCAAAGCAGGTTGGGCGATCTGCGCATCCGTAAAAATATAGACCAGCATCGTGGCCATATCGGGGGCGATCATGCCTGAGCCTTTGGCGATGCCTGCGATTTTCACAGGTTGCCCGGCAATCGTAACTGTCGTCGTTGCAGCCTTGGCAAATGTGTCTGTGGTCATGATCGCACGTGCGGCGGCGTCTAACCCATGCGGCGCGCAAGCGGTATAGAGATCATCAAGCTTTGCCACAATCTTTGCGTGGGGGAGCGGCTCACCAATCACACCTGTGGCGGCCGTGAAAATGCGGTCTGGGTTGATTTGCGTGATATCAGAAAGCGCTGTGCATATCGCCGTCACAGAGCCATCGCCATGATGACCTGTGAAGGCATTCGCGTTGCCAGAATTCACCAGAATTGCAGCAGGTCCATCTAGACCAAGCGCTAATTTGCGCTGGCAGTCTAGGACATTGGCCGAACGGGTCGCCGAACGCGTGAAAACGCCTGCCACTGTGCTGCCTTTGGATAGCACAGCCAGCATGACGTCATCACGGTCTTGATATTTGATCCCTGCGGCTTGTGCTGCGAATGTCACGCCACCGATTACGGGTAGCTTTGGCATATGCGCTGGCGCTAAGGGTGAAACCGCCATGTTTTAAGGTGCGATCAATGTGAGATCTGAGATCAGGGAGGGATCAAACGCACCTTCCTCTGGGCGTGTCACAATTGTTGCGGCTTCGAGCTCTGCGAGCATTACTTGAATAGCTTCCTCTTGCAGCTGACCTGTCAGCTCTGCACGGACATCGTCTAAGGTCGGCGCCTCGGAATCGCGGGTGGCGTTCAATGTGATAACATGCCAGCCAAACTGGGTTTCAACAGGGCCTGATAGCCCGCCCGGCTCAAGCGCCATAACGGCCTCTTCAAACGCGGGGACCATTTGCCCTGTGCCGAACCACCCTAGGTTTCCGCCATTGGGCCCTGTTGGCCCTGTAGATAGTTCGCGGGCGATATCTGCGAATTCAGCGCCTTCTTCTATGCGGGCTTTGGCGGCTTCTGCCTCTTCTTGGGTGTCGACCAGCAAATGTGATGCGTTATATTCGGTTGTTGGTGTCGCATCTGTATAGCGTGCATCATAGGCTGCTTGAATTTCGGCCTCTGTCACGGCATCCTTAGTGATTATTGTGATGTTTTCACCTGCGAGCAATGTGCGGCGCTCGTTTTTCAAGGCGTATGTAACACGTGCTGGCACTGTCTCAATGCCATCAGCTAGTAGCTGCTGCTGGATAAGCTGGTCGAGAACCCCTTTGAACAATAAATCATCAGGCAGTTGCGCATATTGTTGTGGTAGCTGCGCGCGCGTGATGATCATCTCACCAAGTGTAATGTCAGTATCACCAACTGTTGCAACCACAGTATCTGCGTCTTGGGCAAAAAGAGGTGTTGAGAGGCCCGCAATGAACGCGGCTGCGCAAAGAGATGTTGCATGTTTGATCATAAAGTCATTCCTTTATTGATCGCGGTGGTCCGCGACGTTGACACTGATAAGCCTCGCCCTTACATCCTATGAAGGCTTCGAGTAGGCCGTCTTGGCCCTTATTAGGGTGCTGGCGCCAAGCCTACAAGCGGCCTCCTCTAAATTGACGTCAAATAAGCGCGACGGCGCTATTGGAGAGAATATGCTTGGGTTTGGAACCATCACCAAAAAGATCTTTGGCACCGCGAATGACCGCAAAGTAAAAAGCGTTCGCCCGCTGATTGCACAGATCAACGCGCTCGAGCCGAAATACGAAGCCTTGAATGATGATGAGATCAAGGCGCAAACGCAGGCTCTTAAAGATCGGGTTGCGGGTGGTGAAAGCCTTGATGGTGTTCTGCCAGAGGCGTTTGCGAACTGCCGTGAGGCGGCGCGACGCGCGTTGGGTCTACGTGCGTTTGATACGCAGTTGATGGGTGGTATTTTCCTACACCGTGGAAATATCTCGGAGCAAAAAACAGGTGAGGGTAAAACCCTTACCGCGACATTTGCAGCCTACCTGAATGCGTTGACTGGCAAAGGCGTTCATATTGTGACGGTGAATGATTACCTTGCTGAACGCGATGCGGCGTGGATGTCAAAAGTTTACGGCGCGCTTGGGATGACCACAGGCGTGGTGCATGACAAAACGCCCGCAGATGGCAAGCAGGAAGCGTATCGATGCGATATCACATATGCCACGAATAACGAGTTAGGTTTTGATTATCTGCGCGACAATATGAAGGCTGAACTCAGCCAGATGATGCAACGCAAGCATTACTTTGCCATCGTGGATGAGGTGGACAGTATTCTTATTGATGAGGCGCGAACGCCGTTGATCATTTCAGGACCTGCGCAGGATCGCAGCGAAATGTATCGCGAGATTGACCGTGTGATCCCTGATATCGAAGAGCAGCATTTTACACTTGATGAAAAGACGAAGAGTGCCAGCCTCACGGATGAGGGAAATGAATGGATTGAAGAGAAATTGCGACAACGTGGCATTTTGCCAGAAGGTCAATCGTTTTATGATCCTGAGAGCGCAACCATCGTGCACCACGTAGGCCAAGCGCTCATTGCACATAAAGCTCATGTGAAAGATAGTGATTATATTGTGCGCAATGGCGAAGTTGTGCTGATCGATGAATTTACTGGTCGTATGATGGACGGTCGCCGGTTGGCAAATGGTCTTCATCAGGCGATTGAGGCAAAAGAAGGCGTTAAGATTAAGCCTGAAAACACGACGCTCGCCTCGGTGACGTTCCAAAATTACTTCCGCCTATATGAAAAGCTGGCCGGCATGACAGGGACAGCCTTGACCGAGGCAGAGGAATTCAGAGAGATTTACAATCTCGGTGTTGTTGAGCTCCCAACCAACAGGCCCATTGCACGTATAGATGACAACGATATGGTGTTCCGCACCGTCAAAGAAAAATTTGATGGCGTTGTCGATGAAATTAAGCAGGCCCATGAAAAAGGCCAGCCGATGCTTGTTGGAACAACGTCGATTGATAAGTCAGAATTTTTGTCCAAATTGCTCGTTGCTGAGAAAATTCCGCATAATGTGCTCAATGCGCGGCAACACGAGCAAGAAGCACAAATCATTGCTGACGCTGGAAAGCTAAATGCTGTGACGATTGCAACTAATATGGCTGGTCGCGGGACGGACATCCAGCTGGGTGGTAATGTTGAGATGCGCGTATTGCAGGCTGTTACGGATGATCCTAAGGCTGATCCTGAAGCCCTGCGCGCGCAAATCGAAGCCGAAGTCGCGGAAGAAAAAGAAAAAGTGCTTGCCGCTGGTGGGCTTTTTGTTTTGGCGACAGAGCGCCATGAGAGCCGCCGTATTGATAACCAGCTACGCGGGCGTTCTGGTCGGCAGGGCGATCCTGGCCGATCGCTTTTCTTGCTGTCGCTCGAAGACGATTTGATGCGAATTTTTGGATCAGAACGCTTAGACAAAGTGCTCTCAACCCTTGGGATGGAAGAGGGCGAATCCATCGTACACCCATGGGTCAATAAATCGCTGGAGCGCGCGCAGTCCAAGGTTGAGGGCCGCAATTTCGATATGCGCAAGCAATTGCTGAAATTTGACGATGTGATGAATGAGCAGCGCAAAGTCATCTTTTCCCAGCGGCTTGAAATCATGGAAGACAGTGATTTGTCTGAGGTTGTGCAGGACATGCGGTATCAAGTTATCGATGATCTTGTCGTGACCTATATACCTGCGAAAAGCTATGCAGATCAGTGGGAGACCGAAGCGCTTTATGCTGAGATTATAAAAACGCTCGGTATCGATGTGCCAGTGATGAAATGGGCCGAAGAAGAAGGCACCGATGACGACGTGATCCGCGAACGGCTTGAAACAGCGTCTGATGAGCATATGGCAGAAAAAGAAACGGCCTTTGGTGCGGAGACGTTGCGCACCATTGAAAAGCAAATTCTGCTTGAGACAATCGATGCGAAATGGCGCGAGCATATTTTGACGTTAGAGCATCTGCGCGCTGTTGTCGGTTTCCGCAGCTATGCCCAACGTGACCCGCTGAATGAATATAAGACAGAAGGGTTCCAGCTGTTTGAAAGGCTGCTCGATACGTTGCGAATCGATGTGACGCAAAAGCTAGGACAGATTCGTCCGATGACCGCAGAAGAGCAAGAAAAGCTCGTTGCGCAGATGCGAGCACAACAGGAAGATGCGCAGTCAAAAACGATTGCTCGCGCAACGAGTGCAGTGACGGGTATGGGCGCCACTGCAAGGGAAGGTTTTGACGAAAATGACCCAAATACATGGGGTGCACCGTCACGAAATGACCCTTGCCCATGTGGGTCTGGCAAGAAATTTAAGCATTGTCACGGTAGGTTAGCGTGATCTGCCACATTTCGGACATTATATTTCCTTTTCACTGACCTTCTCGTGACAAGTTAACCAGTCATACGTCTCCTCAATAAATTGTGTGGAGGCGCACGGATGATTAAGAAACTTAAAAAGTTCAAAACAGTTGCGGCAACGTTTTCGACGGCGCTTGCGATCGGTTTTGTAGTGCAAAACAGTGACGCGCTTGCTTCGCGGTTTTCACCCGAAGAGGCGAATGCGCAGTGGAATGCAGTAGACGACTTGGCAATGTCCAATGTCGCGCAACCCTTAGACACTTTACGCGGGTCAGATGCACAGTTTGGCGGTATTGCAGCTATGACTGGACAAGACGCGCCAATGGTTCCGCTCTTGCAGTCATCTGAGCCGGTTCTTTTGGCCGCAGCAGAAGATGTCATCACACCAGATACGATGACAGACGCAACACCAAGCGACGAGACAGATACTGCTATGGCGGACATGGGATCCGAGCAGAATTGCGATATGACAATGGTGGCTGAACCGCGCGATCATGCGATGGTTGAGATTATCCTTACAACGCCTTGTTATGCGAATGAGGGTTTTGTCATCCATCACCAAGGTATGATGTTCTCAGCGCAGACATCTGATGAGGGTGTTTATAAAGAAATCGTACCCGTCTTGTCAGAAGATGCATTTTTCATTGCGGCCTTCGATAACGGAGAAGGGGCTATCGCTGACGCGTACATCCCAGAGATCGCCAATTATGACCGGTCCGTCTTGCAATGGCAGGGCGATGTTGGTGTACACATCCATGCGCGTGAATACGGTGCTGAATACGGTTCAACTGGGCATATCACAGCCGAGGAACAGCGTTTAGGTGATCTTGCTAATCTTGACGATGGTCAAAGCGGTCATTTGCTACGCTTAGGTTCTGAGGCTATGGAAAATGCCTTGATGGCTGAGATTTATACCTTCCCGACAGCCAATGCGCGAGACAGAGGAGCAATCCACCTAACAGTAGAGGCCGAGGTCACAGAAACAAACTGTGGTCGTGAGGTTGCGGCGCAAAGTTTGCAACTTGTACCTGATGCGACGCCTACGGCAACTGATTTGACGATGAAAATGCCTGGATGTGACACAGTAGGTGAATTTCTGGTATTGAATAATATGCTTGAGGATCTAACACTCGCATCACGATGACGCATTGTTGGACCCTTTGGACCCAATTCAAAAATGCGGCGATTTTCGCCGCATTTTTTATGTGTGCACCCTGCATAGTCTGGGCTGATGAGATCACATTACGATCTCAAAGCGGCGAAACAGAAGTTTCAGGCGTGTTCATCGGTTTTGATGGCCAGTTCCTGCAATTGATGAGCGCTTACGGCCCGCTCACTCTCGATTATAGCAAGATGGATTGCGAGGGCGCTGACTGCCCTGCGAAAGACGGCTATGTGCCAACGCTGCGAGTCTCAGGTGCAAGCGATATGGCCGAAGTGTTGCTGCCTGCGCTGCTTGATGCTTTTGCGCGCAGTAAGGGCTACCGCACAGCCACATCAATCCAGGACACCACACGTTTTACAATCACCATCATTGCGCAGGATGTACCTTTTGCGCGGTTTATATTCGATGCAACCTCAGCTGAGGACGGTTTTGCTGACCTGGTTGCCTATAATGCCGATATTGTGCTTTCGACCCGCTTTGTCCGCGCAGATGAGATGGCGCAAGCGTCTGAGGCTGGGTTGGGGCAGCTTGATACCACGGCACAAGGACGGATCATTGGGCTTGATGCCCTTGTACCCGTGACAGCGACTGGGCAAGGGTTATATCAGATGTCACTACAAGATCTCATCGCTGCGTTTCGTGGTGAGATTACAAATTGGGTCGATATCCATGATATTGATGTGCCGCTGACGTTGCACCTTGGCCCAGATGATAATGGTCAAACCCAAGGGTTCATTGATTTTATCAAACGCCTTAGTGGCGCTGAGACGCTGGCTGATACCATTACCTACCATAGCAGCGCACAGACATTAAAAGAGACGATCTCACAAACGCCCGGCGCTTTGGGTATGTTGCCCTATCATGATATTGGGTACGCACAGCCGCTTACGTTGCGCGAAGCATGTGGGCTTGCCTCTGTGCCGCAGTTGACCACGTTGAAAACCGAAGATTACCCGCTCACAACGCCTCTGTTCGTTTATATTCCTAAGCGCCGCATGCCGCCGCTGCTGCATGAGGTTCTCGCATTCCTAAGCAGCCCTGAAGCCCAGCTTGTCGTGCGGCGCGCGGGGTTCGTGGATCAGGGCGCCATCCCTATTTCGCTTGACGACCAAGGACAGAGGTTTGCCAATGCGATCTTGGCTGCTGGTGATGAAACCTCGTTGGAGCAGCTGCAAGAGATGGTTCGCGTCTTGGCGCCACGCACGCGCATGTCGACCAGCTTTCGGTTCGAGATGGGTGCGACGCAACTTAATACGCAATCGCGTGCGCATCTGTCAGCGCTGGCCCAAGCGATCCGCGATGGGGCTTATGCAGGGCAAGATCTGATGCTGATCGGCTTTAGTGATGGGCAAGGGGCGGCAGGGGCAAATCGTAATCTGTCGAAAGCACGCGCAACAGCTGTGCGCCGCGCGCTGATCGCATTGCTAGGTGAGTTGCCGGATGATGTGTCTCTTGCGGTTTCCGGGCTTGGTGAGGCCCTGCCAATGGCCTGTGATGACACTGAATGGGGGCGCGAAACTAACCGCCGTGTGGAGCTGTGGGTCAAGCAATCCGTGTCACAATAAACCCTGCGCCCGAAACGACAGCTCAGCCGATTTCCCGATGATCAGGTGATCATGCACGGTAATGCCAAGGGTTTGCGCCGCATCCGCGATTTGCTGGGTCATGGTGATATCTGCATCAGATGGGGTCGGGTCACCTGATGGGTGGTTATGGACAAGGATCAGTGCGGCGGCATTGATCTCTAATGCGCGCTTGACCACTTCACGCGGGTAAACGGGGACATGATCAATCGTGCCTTTGGCCTGCTCTTCATCTGCGATCACAGTGTTTTTTGTATCAAGGTAAAGAATGCGGAATTGCTCGGTCTCACGATGCGCCATAACGGTATGACAGTAATTGAGGAGCGCATCCCAGCTAGACACGACATGGCGCTGTAAGACCTTGGCCCTTGCGAGCCGATGCGCGCCGGCTTCGATGATTTTGATCTCAAGTGCGACAGCGTCACCTACACCGTTTACCGCGCACAGACGATCAATGGGGGCAGATATCACGGCGTTAAAATCGCCGAATGTATCTAACAGTAAACGCGCGAGCGGCTTTACATCGCGGCGTGGGATCGCCCGAAACAAGATCAGTTCTAAGAGCTCATAATCGGGCACAGCATGCGCACCACCGGATAAAAACCGCGTGCGCAATCGCAGCCTGTGGTCTTTGATATAGGATAGATCACCGGGCTTTGGCGGGCGCTCAACGGGGGTAATCTCATCGGGGGCAAAAAGGGATGGGCTGTCGGCAAAATGGGTCATGCGGCAAGTCTGCGCAAACGTGCTGAACAAATTGTTAACAGAGCATGAAACGCGGGGGCCAATAGGCCCCATATAAAAGAATCGGCGTAAGCCGCCCTTTAGGTCAGCCCTTCATCCCATCCCAAAAGCTTTTGACCGAATCGAAGAAGCTCGTGCCTTGGGGGTTATTCTCAGCCGATATCTCGTCAAATTCTTTCAGGATCTCGCGTTGACGCGCTGTCAAATTTACAGGTGTCTCAACCGCGAGCTCGATCAGCATATCGCCACGGCCACCGCCACGTAACGCAGGCATCCCCTTAGAACGCAGCCGCATTTGCCGGCCTGATTGTGATCCGGCAGGTATTTTGACCAATGCGCGCCCGCCATCAATTGTCGGCACCTCGATCTCGCCACCCAATGCGGCAGATGCAATCGATACAGGAATGCGACAAAACAGCGATGTGCTTTCGCGTTCAAAGATCTTATGATAGCGCACCTCGATAAAGATATAGAGATCACCCGTCGGCCCACCACGCATGCCAGCCTCGCCCTCGCCTGCAAGCCGGATACGCGTGCCGGTTTCCACACCCGCAGGGATGTTCACAGAAAGCGATTTTTCCTTTTCAACGCGGCCATGTCCATGGCAGGTCTTACATGGGTTTTTGATCGTCTGCCCCATGCCGTTACATGCAGGACAGGTGCGTTCAACAGTAAAGAAACCCTGCTGCGCGCGCACCTTGCCCATGCCGGAACATGTCGGGCATGTTTGCGGCTCTGATCCACCTTCTGCGCCCGTGCCATTGCAGCCGTCACAGCCCACTGCCGTGGGCACCGTGATGGTTTTCTGCATCCCTTGGAACGCATCTTCGAGATTGATGCGCAAATTGTAGCGTAGATCATTGCCGCGTTGTGCACGGCTGCGTGCACCACCACCGCGGCCGCCCATCATATCGCCAAACAGATCATCAAAGACATCAGAGAACGCGCTGGCAAAGTCGTCGCCACCGCCACGTGGGCCGCCACCGCCGCCGCCCATGCCACCCTCAAACGCCGCATGACCATACCGGTCATATGCTGCGCGCTTATCTGCGGTTTTCAGCACATCATAGGCTTCGTTTGCTTCTTTAAACTGTGCTTCAGCTTTGGGATTATCAGCGTTGCGATCAGGATGTAGCTCTTTCGCCTTTTGGCGGTAGGCCTTTTTGATCTCTGCATCAGAGGCACCCCTGGAGATGCCTAGCGTTTCATAATAATCACGTTTTGCCATGTCGGTTTCCCCCTTGGGAAAAGCATAAGACCGGCCCCAGTTCTAAGAAGGGCCGGCCAAACTTTACGCGCAACTGCTTAGTCGCGCTTATCACCGTCCAAATCTTCGAAGTCAGCATCGAGGATATCGTCTTCACCCTCATCCGCGCCCTTCATCTCTGGCTCAACGTCACCTTCTGCTTCCTGAGACGCTTTATAAATAGCTTCACCCAGTTTCATTGCAGCTTCTGTTACGTTTTGAACGCCAGCTTTCAGTTTGTCAGCTGTCACGTCATCCTTCTCGAGGTCATCCTTGAGAGCGGCAATCGCAAGCTCAATCGCTTCAACTGTGGTTGGGTCCACCTTATCCGAATGCTCTTCCAAAGATTTCTCGGTTGAGTGGATCAGGCTTTCAGCTTGGTTGCGCGCATCGACAAGCTCGCGGCGTTCTTTATCCGCTTCGGCATTTTCTTCGGCGTCGCGGACCATTGCTTCGATATCATCATCGGAAAGACCACCAGAGGCTTGGATCGTGATATTTTGCTCTTTTCCGGTGCCCTTATCCTTCGCACCAACAGACACGATGCCGTTGGCATCGATGTCAAATGTGACCTCGATCTGTGGCAGGCCACGTGGCGCTGGTGGGATATCTTCGAGATTGAACTGACCCAGCATTTTGTTGTCTGCGGCCATTTCACGCTCACCTTGGAACACGCGCAATGTCACGGCGTTTTGGTTGTCTTCGGCGGTTGAGAACACCTGCGATTTCTTTGTTGGGATTGTCGTGTTGCGGTCAATCAGGCGGGTAAAGACACCGCCCAATGTTTCAATACCCAACGACAATGGCGTTACGTCCAGAAGAACAACGTCTTTGACATCGCCCTGCAAAACACCGGCCTGAATAGCCGCACCCATGGCAACAACCTCATCTGGGTTCACACCCTGATGTGGCTCTTTGCCAAAGAATTTTGACACTTCGTCTTTGACCTTTGGCATCCGCGTCATACCACCGACGAGAACGACCTCATCGATATCAGACGTTGAAAGGCCTGCGTCTTTCAATGCCGCCTGACATGGCTTGATTGAGGCTTTGATCAAATCAGAAACAAGGCTTTCCAGCTTTGCGCGTGTCAGCTTCATCACCATGTGCAATGGCGCGCCATTGGAGCCCATGGAAATAAACGGCTGGTTGATTTCGGTCGCACTTGACGAAGACAGCTCGATCTTTGCTTTCTCGGCGGCTTCCTTCAAGCGCTGAAGCGCCATTTTGTCTTGTGTCAGATCAACCGAGTGCTCTTTCTTAAACTCATCGGCGAGGTATGTGACGATGCGCATGTCAAAGTCTTCACCGCCAAGGAAAGTATCACCATTGGTTGATTTCACTTCAAAGAGGCCATCATCAATCTCAAGGATTGTGACGTCGAATGTACCACCACCAAGGTCATAAACAGCGATTGTCTGTGTGTTTTCTTTATCAAGACCATAGGCAAGGGCCGCGGCTGTTGGCTCGTTGATGATCCGCAGCACTTCGAGGCCAGCGATTTTGCCCGCGTCTTTGGTGGCCTGACGTTGTTGGTCGTTAAAATAGGCAGGCACTGTGATAACAGCCTGTGTCACCTCTTCGCCAAGATAGCTCTCGGCTGTTTCCTTCATTTTACCGAGGATAAACGCCGAGATTTGGCTTGGTGAATATTTTTCGCCTTTGCTTTCGACCCAAGCAGCCCCATTGCCGCCATCAATCATTTTGAAGGGCATGTTCTTTTTGTCTTTGGCCAGCACCTTGTCATTAACATTGCGGCCAATCAGACGCTTAACAGCAAAGATTGTATTCTCAGGGTTCGTAACAGCCTGACGCTTAGCAGGCTGGCCAACCAGACGCTCATCATCTGTAAAGGCCACGATCGACGGTGTCGTCCGCGCGCCCTCTGCATTCTCAATCACGCGCGGTTTTGAGCCGTCCATGATCGCAATACAAGAGTTGGTCGTACCAAGGTCGATTCCAATGACTTTTGCCATAATTCCAAATCCCTTTTCTTTAGGCGGTTTGAACAACGCAAACCCAATGCGGCATCTGCGCCAGTTACAAGTGTCAGATTAAGGCGGAGCCTCAAAATCTATGATCTTGGCGTATATAGGGATGGCTGTTTGACGCTGCAAGCGGTCAAACACAGCAAGACGAGCGAAAATGCATGTTTCTGTCGATTTTGCGGGCTAAAATCCAAGAGTCTCACAAAACATATGCGTTTCATGACATTTATCTATAAAAATTGACAGCTACTACAGCAGGTATATTACCGACCAGCACCCCAAGAAACAGATGCATTCTGGCGGGTGTAATATTCGCCAATCATACCGATCATAACAAATAAAATCCCCATATAAATAGGATAGGGTGTGTTTGTGGTGTGGGGTGTATAATGCAAAAACACATAGCCGCGCGTTTGATCGATGATATGAAACAATGGGTTCCAATCAAACATGACTAGCATTGAGGCAGGCAATGTATTTGCCACAAACATTTTGCCCGAGGCGATCATACTGATACGCGAATAAAGACTTGATGCGACTTGGGTAAACTCAGGAAACCATGGTTTAACCGACAATAAGATCATACCGATGCCAGCACCGGTCATCCAAGCCGTGAGATGCATACCCAAAGCGCCGATAGGGTTATCAATCACAACTGGGGTCACGGCAACATGGTATACAAATAAGATCACTACAAGCGAAAGCGTTTGAATATAAAGCGATGAAAGTGCTGCTGATGTAATCGCTACAACAGTATTCATTGGCGCGTGTTGCATCATAGGAGAGGCCGGGCCTTCTGATCCTACGACAGCGCCCAGCGCCTTTGTGTGGGTCATGAACATAAAAATGCCGGACATGATGTAAAGCAAAAAATCACCACGGATTGCAGCACCGCGCATGCCCAGCATGGCAAACATTGCAAAGAACGAAATGACGAAAATCACCGTTTGCAGCATATTCAGCGCAAGACCCATCAGCGCATTACGGTGATTTTTACGAAGATCACGTACAATCGAGTGATAAATCAGCTCAAGGATAACCAGTGCCGAGCGCGTCGTGGTTTTCTTTTGCTCAACTTGAAACATGCGTACTATTTCCTGCCAAAAGCCTGTGGTGTTTAAGACCGCCTATATGACGACGAATTTCTTGCTGTTCATTGATCGACATATCATAAGAGGTATCGCATGCATTTTCAATTAACACGATCATGTATAAAATTGTTAAAGGGCTGACATATGAATTATGACACACTAACAGCTGTGATGCGCCGCCTCGCGCTTGAGGCAGGCGATGTGATCATGGAGATTTATAACAGTCCTGATTTCGACGTCCGTTCAAAAAGCGACGACAGCCCTGTCACAGCAGCTGATGAGGCCGCTGATGCGCTGATCTCAGCAGGGCTGCGCGCGGCGTTTCCAGATGTGCCATTGATCACCGAAGAGCAAGCTGCGTCACATGATATTAGTGCATCAACGTTTTTGATCGTGGACCCTCTTGATGGAACTAAGGAATTTATCAAGCGGCGTGGCGATTTTACGGTGAACATCGCCTATGTGGTTGATGGTGTCCCTCATCGTGGTGTTGTTTATGCCCCGGCCAAGGGGCGGCTCTTTTATACAGATGCAAATGGCACATCGGTTGAGGAAAGCGGCGCGTTTGCAAAGGATGCGCCGGGGGAAACCCGCCCAATCACTGTTTCAAACCCTGATAATCAGGCGCTTCTTGTGGTGGCTTCAAAATCGCACCGCGATCAAGCGACGGATGATTACATCAATAAATACGCGGTCGCAGATATGAAAAGCGCAGGTTCATCACTGAAATTCTGTCTCATTGCGACGGGTGAGGCGGATATTTATCCGCGGGTCGGACGCACGATGGAATGGGATACAGCCGCAGGCCATGCTGTTTTATCAGGGGCCGGCGGGCATGTTGTGCGGTTTGATGATCATAGCCCGTTGCACTATGGAAAAGAGACATTCGCAAACCCGTTCTTTATTGCCTACGCCCCCGGCGTAGAGTTGAAAAAGCCATAGTCGCTGATGTCTGCTGTTATTATCATCCCTGCGCGATACGCATCGCAGCGCTATCCAGGTAAGCCACTTGCGGTTTTGCGAGGGGCCACGGGCGTAGGCAAATCCTTAATTCAACGTTCATGGGAGGCGGCGATGGACGTGCGCGGTATCGCGCGTGTTGTTGTTGCGACCGACGATGATCGCATCAAGCGTGCAGCCGAATCCTATGGCGCTGAGGTCATTATGACTTCAGAGGAATGCGCCAACGGCACAGAACGCTGCGCAGAGGCATATAATGCTTTGTCCGAAGAGCACGATATTGTTGTCAATCTCCAAGGCGACGCGCCGCTCACCCCTGCTTGGTTTGTCGAAGACCTTGTATCCGGGTTGCGCGCCAACCCTGCCTTTGATGTTGCAACACCTGTTTTACGGACCAAAGGCCATATGCTCACTGCGCTCTTAGATGATCGTCGCGCGGGCCGTGTGGGGGGGACAACGGCTGTGTTTAGCGCAGATCATAAGGCGCTCTATTTTTCCAAAGAAGTTATTCCATATCTGTCGCAACGTTATTCTGATCAGGCAGATACCCCGGTTTTTCATCACGTGGGCGTATATGCATATCGTCCTGCGGCGCTTACCGCCTATCCCACATGGCCCACCGGGCCGCTGGAAGAGCTCGAAGGGTTAGAGCAATTGCGCTTTATGGAGCAGAACAAACAGGTGTTATGCGTCGAAGTTTCTGCCAAAGGGCGTGACTTTTGGGAGTTGAACAACCCTGAAGATGTCTCGCGTCTTGAAAAAATGATGCATGATATGAGTGTTTTATAGCTAAAAATGCGCCCCAGTCGCAGAATTGAAGCTTTTGTGGTACAGTTCCCCGCAATAACCAGCCGAATCTTTGGTAAAAAATAAAGACTGAATCAAATTCGATCCAATTGAACGTGTGCTGCCAGTGTTCTGCCATATTATGTGCACAATGTTCGACTTTATACTTGGATTGTTATCTGGATTTACACGATGAAGATTAACAGTGCTGTGTTGTAGGCTTTTGTTAATCTTTGATGTCAAACATGGGGAATGACATGAATACCAAAGTTACCAAAGCAATTTTTCCAGTTGCGGGTTTGGGCACGCGATTTTTGCCTGCGACCAAATCTGTACCCAAAGAAATTATGACATTGGTAGATAAACCCTTGATCCAATACGCGATTGATGAAGCACGCGAAGCTGGGATTAAAGAATTTATCTTTGTCACATCCCGTGGAAAGGGCGCGCTTGAAGATTACTTTGATCATGCCCCAGATCTTGAAACGTCGCTCCGTAAAAAGGGTAAGACTGATCTCCTGAATATCTTGAAAACCACAAATATGGATAGCGGTGCGATTGCCTATATCCGTCAACACAAAGCATTGGGTCTTGGCCATGCTGTGTGGTGCGCGCGTCGTTTGATCGGGAATGAACCTTTTGCGGTTATCCTGCCTGATGATGTGATTGCAGCTGAAAAGCCCTGCCTTAAGCAAATGGTAGAAGCCTATGAACATACTGGTGGATCAATGGTTGCAGCCATGGAAGTCGCACCTTCGCAGGCCTCTTCTTACGGAATTTTGGACGTAAAGAACTACAACGGCGATGTTGTGTCGATCAATGGCATGGTTGAGAAGCCTGCCCAAGAAGATGCACCTTCAAATCTCGCTGTTATTGGGCGTTATATTTTATCGCCGCATATCTTTGACAACTTTGATTATATCGAAGCAGGTGCAGGTGGTGAGCTTCAACTGACCGATGCGATTGCCGAAGAGATCTTGCAAGGGCGTGACGTGCATGGCTTCCGCTTTAAGGGGCAGCGCTTTGACTGCGGGTCAAAGGCTGGGTTCTTACAAGCCACGGTGTCTTTTGCGCTGGCGCGCGAAGAGCTGCGTGATGAGCTTTATGATTATTTGACAGATATGGTCTCGATGAAGACCGCAGCGCAGTAGACCCGGCATTGATCAAACGGGCGTGGGCAGCATATCGGCTCAGGATTAAACGGCGCAGATTTCTGTTACGTGCCTGGCGCAAGTCAAAACAGCTGCGTGTTGTGCGTGATCAAACCACGCGCATCGCGCGCGATGATCTGCTGGTTTTTGCAACGCTCCGCAATGAGATCCAACGCTTACCCTATTGGCTAAAGCATTACCGCGCGCTGGGCGTCGACCATTTCTTGATCGTCGATAACGACAGTGATGATGGCTCGCGCGCCTACCTTGAGGCGCAGCCGGATGTATCGCTTTGGACAACGGATGCGAGCTATAAACTGTCGCGTTTTGGGATGGATTGGCTCACATGGTTGCAGATGCAACATGCGCATGGGCATTGGGCCTTAACCGTCGATGCCGATGAATTACTGGTTTATCCAGATGTTGAGACGCAGAATCTCAAGGCGCTCACCTGCTGGCTTGAAACCCAAGATATCCCGTCTTTTGGCGCGCTTATGCTTGATCTTTATCCCAAAGGTGCGCTGTCCAAAGCCGCCTACACCCCGGGCGAGGACCCAACCAAAGCGATTCCATATTTTGATGCGGATAACTACCGTCACCAGCCAAATACAACATTTGAAAGCCGTTGGATCCAAGGCGGTGTGCGTGAACGCGTTTTCTTTCAAAGCCGGCCCGAGCGTGCGCCAACCTTAAACAAAGTACCCTTGGTCAATTGGAAACGGCATTATGCTTATGTCACCTCAACACATCACATGTTGCCACGAAAGTTGAACCATGCCTTCGGTATCCCGGGTCAGCCAACAGGCGTTTTGCTGCATACGAAATTCCTTAATACAATCGGGGCCAAGTCTGCAGAAGAGCTTGAGCGAAAACAACATTTTGAGAATAGCGCGCTCTATCAAACCTATTATGAAACGCTGATCGAAGACCCAGATTTCTGGACCGAAGCTTCAGTCAAATATGAAAACGCCGCACAGCTTACCACGCTGGGTTTGATGTCTGGGGATGGGTGGTCAGAAAACAAACCAAATGAATGATAGGTCAATCAGGTAACTGTTGCCAAATTGGAAACGATTGCTATTCATCGTTTCCAAATAGAAAAACTTTCACCTGATTTACACCGCACTTCTGTTTTAGTGTATGTATGTCCATAGGGGCGGTGATTTAGGAATAATCTTGAGTGCTCTTTCATCATATCGGATGCGGTTACAAAGACGAAGGCTGCACGTGCGTGCGCTACGCAAACGCCGTGAGCTCAAGCTTGTCAAAGACCGCACACATACGATCGCGGGCGCGAATGGGCGGCTGAACAATCTGATGTGTCAATCTGGACCACAAAGGCAAGCTATAAAACCGCGCGGTTCGGCGTCGATTGGCTCACATATTTACAGCGTTGCTACGGGCATAATCATTGGACGCTCACGGTCGACCCAGATGAGTTCTTTGTTTACCCATTTTGCGATACGCGATCTATTCATGCGCTCACCGATTGGCTGAGCTCCGCAGACATTAAATCGTTTGGCGCGATGATGTTGGATATGTACCCAAAAGGTCCGATCTACGACGTTCCATATCAACGCGGTGCTGATCCGCTTGAAATCGCATCTTGGTTTGATCCGGGAAATTACACAATTTCCCGGAATCCGCGATACCAGAACCTTTGGATTCAAGGGGGGCCGCGCAGCCGCGTGTTCTTTGCTGAAAAACCGCTACATGCGCCTGCGTTGAATAAAATCCCTTTGGTCAAGTGGCACAAAAAATATGCCTATGCGAGCTCAACGCATATGATCTTACCCCGTGGCTTGAACCAAGTGTATGACCTCGCAGGTGGTGAGAAGGCTTCGGGCGTGCTGCTACATACAAAGTTTCTTAATACCATCAGTGAAAAGCTGCGCGAAGAGATTGCACGCAATGAACATTATGCTGGTAGCGCAGAGTATGAGGCCTATCAAAAGGGTCTAGAAGAGAACCCCGACCTTTGGTGCAAATGGTCAGAGAAGTATATCAACTGGCGCCAGCTCGAAGTGCTCGGGCTCATGTCAAAGGGGAATTGGGCATGACGGTTGGTGTTGTCATGCTTGTTCACACTGCACTTGACCGCGCAGAGCATGTGATCCGCCATTGGGTGTCGGGTGGCTGCCCTGTTGTTGTTCATGTTGACCAGAAAGTTGCAGACGCAACCTATGATGCGTTTGTCAAAGCGCTTTCGGATTTAGAGGATGTAAAGTTCTCGACCCGCCATAAATGTGAATGGGGCATGTGGGGGCTCGTTGCTGCGACGCAAGATGCGTCAGAACTTATGTTGAAATCATTTGCCCAGGTACGCCATGTGTATCTGGCGTCTGGTTCATGCATGCCCTTACGCCCAGTGAGCGAGCTGCGCAGTTATCTTGATAGCCGCCCCAATACTGATTTTATTGAAAGCGCAACAACGGCAGAGGTCTCATGGACCATGGGTGGTCTCGACGCTGAGCGGTTTACCCTGCGGTTCCCATTTTCATGGCGTAAACATAAGCGCTTGTTTGATGCTTATGTGACCTTCCAGCGCCGCTTGCGTATGAGCCGCAAAATCCCTGATGGCCTGGTGCCACATATGGGGTCACAATGGTGGTGCCTGACCCGGCACACGCTCTCGGCCATTCTGCAAGACCCAGGCCGCCAAGAATATGATCGCTATTTCAAACGTGTTTGGATCCCAGATGAGAGCTATTTTCAAACCCTATCACGGCTCTATTCCTCGCAAATTGAAAGCCGGTCTTTGACGCTTTCCAAATTTGATTTTCAGGGCAAGCCGCATATTTTCTATGATGATCATCTGCAGCTTTTGCGGCGGTCAGATTGTTTTGTCGCACGTAAAATCTGGCCAAACGCCACCCGTCTATATCATGCGTTTCTCAATAACGATGGGCATAGCATGAAGCGCGCAGAACCTAACCCCGCTAAGATTGACCGGGTCTTTTCGACAGCGATTGAGCGTCGCACCAAAGGTCGTGCAGGTCTTTATATGCAAAGCCGCTTTCCCAACTGGGGTCGCGAAAATGGGGTAACGTCATCAGTGTATGGCGTTTTTGAGGGTTTCACTGAGCTATACGAAGATTTTGAACCCTGGCTTGCTAAGGCAACAGGTGCGCGGGTTCACGGGCATCTCTATCATCCTGACCGTGTTGAATTTGATGGAAGGCAAGCGTTTTTTCAGGGGGCGATGTCCAGCAATGCGGCCCAGCGAGATTATAACCCAGAGATGTTTTTGACAAACCTGATCTGGAATACCCGCGGCGAGCGCCAAGCCTTTCAATTTGGCCCAGATGATACCCAGAAGGCGCACCGGTTGATGGCGCGTGATCAAAATGCGCGTATCTCGGTTATTTCGGGCGCATGGGCGATCCCGCTTTATCTATCCAACCTCAGCTTTACTGATATCCGGCGCAATGCAGCGCGTTTGCAAAATATCGAAACTGCACATTTGGCACTACTGCAAGAGCCAGACGCGCGCGCCCATGTCCGTATATGGAGCCTCGCGGAATTTATCGAAAATCCAATGGAGGCTTTGCAAACCGTCGTTGATGAAATGGCAGGCAAGGCCATGCCGCAGCTTACGCAAACGCCGCGCATGGTGGATCTGACTGGCTTTGGTCAGTTTCTCCAGAATCTCAAAAATCAGGGGATGCATCCCTATCTCATGGGGAATTTTCCGGTTGATGATATGCCGCGCCCTGATGCTCCGACAAAACGCAAACCTTATTTGGTAAAATCACAATGACACGCTTCGATTACTTTGTTGTATTTGCAGAAATGCGCACTGGCTCTAACTTTCTTGAGGCGAATATAAACCTCTTTGAGGGGCTCACATGCCATGGCGAGGCATATAACCCGCATTTCATTGGCTACCCGAATGTTGATAACATATTGGGCGTTTCATTAGAGCAACGCGAAGCGGCCCCAAAACGATTGCTTCAGACGGTCAAAGAAAAAACTGATGGCTTGGGTGGTTTCCGGTTTTTCAACGACCATGATCCTCGTGTGCTTGATGTGATGTTGCGCGATCCGCGCTGCGCTAAAATCATCCTGACGCGGAACCCGGCAGAAAGCTTTGTCAGCTGGAAAATTGCCCAGGCGACCGGGCAATGGAAATTAACGAATGTTAAGCATGTGCGCAAAGAAGAGGTCACGTTTAAACCAGAAGAGTTTGAAAACCATCTCGAAAAGCTGCAGAATTTCCAGATTTACTTGCTCAACCAACTTCAGAAAACCGGGCAGACAGCATTTTTCGTGGCCTATGAAGATTTGCAAGACGTTGATGTGATGAATGGCTTGGCGCATTTTCTGGGGTCAGATAGCCGGATCGACAGCTTGGACAAAAAGCTGAAAAAGCAAAATCCAGAGCCGATGGAAACAAAGGTCGAAAATTTCCCCGACATGGAGAAATCGCTGGCACGGTTGGATCGGTTTAATTTAAGCCGCACACCCAATTTTGAGCCGCGCCGTGGGCCCAATCTGCCGACCTATGTAGCCGCTGCAAAAAGCCCGCTTTTATATATGCCGCTACGCTCTGGCCCCGAAGATATTGTGCAAAAATGGTTGGCAGAGCTTGATGAGACACCTGTCGAAGAGCTGAAAACGCGGTTCACGCAAAAAACTCTTGATAGCTGGATGGCTGAGCATTCAGGATACCGCAGTTTTACGGTTCTCAGACACCCTGTCGCCCGGGCGCATGTCGCGTTTTGTACGAAAATCTTGGCCATCCGCAACGATAGCTTTCCTGACATTCGCGATACATTGCGTAAAATACATAAACTGCCCATTCCGGGATATGCTCCAGAGCCTGAAACCGATAAAAAATACGGGCTTGCGGAACATCGCGACGCGTTCTTGTCATTCCTAAAGTTCGTCAAAAACAACCTCTCTGCGCAGACAGCGGTGCGGGTTGATCCTACTTGGGCAAGCCAAGCGGCGCTGCTACAAGGGTTTGCAGCCTTTAGCGTGCCAGATTTCGTCATGCGTGAGGATCGACTGCAAGAAGATCTCGCTATTCTAGCGAGCCTCGTCGGGCATAAATTTATGCCGGGTATCCCTGAGAATACTGATCCTTACGCAGCGCGATTGGCTGCGATATATGACAGCGAAATTGAGGCCGCCGCCCGCGCCGCTTACGGCCGAGATTACACAACTTTCGGGTTTTCAGATTACACACCAGTGCAGTAATTCTTAGGTTTTGAAATATCCCGGGGGTTTGGGGGCTGGTGGGGGGGGAACGGAATATATTTTAATGATGAGCCCGCTTTAAATTTGATTGGAAACGAGGCGCGTGATCGCCAAAGTGCCAGTGAGCGTTGATCAAGAGTGCCAAAATCGGCGCATTTTCAGGGTGCGATCAAAATCTTGGATATTATGCCATCTGTATCCGCAAATATCCAAAGGCGGCAAGAATGAAACATTTTGTGATGTGGGCAAAACTGGTATCGGCCACCTTGTATCGATTGTTTCCCACAAGTCGCAAGGGCGCCTTTGCCTAGGTTGCTAAACTACTTTAGCATGTAGCAAAATTTAGTGGTTGAGGGCATTGTTTTGGATAGTGAATTACAAGGACGTTTGAGAAACACGCAGCTCCCGTATCATTCGGCGATGATCCCACTATACGAGGCCGTTGTGAATTCTATCCAGTCAATTGAGGAACGGTGTGGCGTCCAGAAGCCTGATTTTCGCAATCATTCAATTGATGTGACTGTGCATCGCACCAAGCAAAAATCAATGATCTTAGGCTCGGTTGTCAGCCGACCTATCGAAGGTTTTGAAATTTCTGACAGTGGAATTGGATTTACAGACGATAACTGGAACTCCTTTAACAGGTTGGATAGATTGCATAAAGTCGAGAAGGGATGCCGTGGCATTGGTCGCTTAATTGTCCGTCATCATATGATTTGAGACAGATGGCAATTAAGCTTTGAAGAGTGATT
>CAKMZE010000035.1:20272-22607 GCA_929200295.1 uncultured Alphaproteobacteria bacterium | reverse complement strand
AATGGCACCGCCTTTGCCGCCCGTCTTGGCGCAAACGAAAGCACCTTTGGCCCCTCTCCCAAAGCCATCATCGCCATGCAAAACGCAGCACCCGAGGCTTGGAAATATGCCGACCCAGAAAATCATGATTTACGTCAGGCGCTTGCAACGTATCACGGCATCGATCCGCAGCACATCGCCATTGATGCGGGCATTGATACCCTCCTCGGCTTGCTCGTCCGGCTTGTTATCACCGAAGGCGATCATGTGGTGACCTCTGCGGGTGCCTACCCGACGTTTAATTACCACGTCACAGGCTTTGGCGGCACACTTCACCAAATGCCATATGCAGGCGATTTCGAAGACCCAGAAAGGCTCTGCGCCAAAGCGCATGAGGTCAACGCAAAGCTGATCTATCTCGCAAACCCAGACAACCCGATGGGCACCTGGCATGATGCCAGCAATATCAGACGCATGATCTCAGCCCTGCCAGAGGGCTGTCTTTTGGTGCTTGATGAGGCCTATATTGAATTCGCGCCCAAAGGCACGGCACCTGATTGGACGCCCGAAGACCCGCGGGTGATCCGCATGCGCACCTTTTCCAAGGCCTACGGCCTTGCCGGTGCGCGTATCGGCTATGCCATCGGTGCTACCCCATTGATCGCCAGCTTTGATAAGGTCCGCAATCATTTCGGCATGTCGCGGATTGCGCAAGCCGGGGCGTTGGCGGCGTTGGCGGATGAAAACTGGCTAGAGCATATAAAAGATGCGGTTACCACCTCCCGCGACGATATCGCGCGTATCGCCTATGATAACGGTCTGACCCCACTGGCGTCAGGCACAAATTTTGTCACGATTGACTGCGGTGAAGGTGCCGAATTTTCCCAGAAGGTTCTGCAAAACCTGATCAAAGCTGGAATTTTCGTGCGCATGCCCGGTGTTGAACCACTTAACCGCTGCATCCGGGTCAGCTGTAGCGGCCCCGAGGATATGGCCAGGTTTGAAAAAGCGCTGCCTGCGGCACTTCTCGCAGCACGGCTTTGACACAATGGCCGCGCGTCGCCCTAACCGGGCGACATGCCACGCAGTCTCTCAGAACGGCGGCGTAACAGCTCAACCGTGAGCAAGAGCAAGATCGAGATCGCAATGAGGATCGTTGCAACAGCCAGGATCGTCGGGCTGATCTGCTCACGCAGGCCCGTGAACATCTGCCAAGGCAATGTTTTCTGACCTGCCGAACCCACAAAGAGCACCACCACCACCTCATCAAATGAGGTGATAAAGGCGAAAAGCCCACCCGATACCACACCCGGTAAAATCAATGGCATCTGCACCTTAAAAAACGTCGTCACAGGCCCTGCCCCCATATTAGCCGCTGCACGCGTCAATGATTTATCAAACCCAACGAGCGTTGCTGTCACGGTAATAATAACAAAGGGGATCCCAAGCGCCGCATGGGCGAGCACCACACCGATATATGTCCCCGTCAGGGTAAATGGCATCTCAAGCTTGCCGTAAAACGGGATCGGGATGTAGGGATTAGAGTAAAAGAAATACATGCCCGTGGCCGAGATAATCAGCGGCACAATCATCGGAGAGATCAATATCGCCATAATCGCACGGCGAAATGGCACGTGGCTTTGGCTTAACCCAATCGCGGCCAATGTACCCAAGCTCACCGATAGGATCGTCGCTACCGGCGCGATTTTCAGCGAATTGCGCAGCGCTAGCTGCCAATCCGAATTGGTCAAGAAATCCTCATAATGCTTGGTCGAAAACCCAGCCGGATCAAGCGCCAACATTTCGGGCGTGAAGGTAAAGAAATCTTGGGCATTAAACGACAAAGGGATGATCACAATGATCGGCGCGATCAAAAAGAAAAAGATCAGCCCGCAAATCACCCGAAAGCTATAATACCAGATCCGCTGACCTGTGGTCGCATAAATAGGTACACCCATCTGATCAGCCCCCCAATTTTACGTTGTCGATGCCAACGATCCGGTCGTACGCCCAATAAAGGATCAAAACCACCGCAAGCAGGATCGCGCCCAGTGCCGCCGCCAAGCCCCAGTTCAATGAGCTCGAGATATGATAGGCAATCCGGTTGGAAATAAAGACACCCTTTGTCCCGCCAACAATCTCGGGCGTGATGTAATAGCCAATCGACAGAATAAAGACGAGGATCGAACCTGCACCGATGCCCGGCACCGATTGCGGGAAATAGACCCGCCAAAAGGCGGTCCAGTTCGTCGCCCCCAGCGATTTCGCCGCGCGAAGATAGCTGGGGGGGATTGTTTTCATCACCGAATACATCGGCAAGATCATAAAGGGCAGCAGGATATGCGTCATCGCGATG
>CAKMZE010000035.1:8934-20262 GCA_929200295.1 uncultured Alphaproteobacteria bacterium | reverse complement strand
GATCGTACCCGTTTGGTGATTGATCAGCATTAATCGCCCATCATCCGCGACGATGCCCATCCACACCAATAGCTCATTGATGACACCTTGCTGCTGCAACAACACTTTCCATGCAGATGTGCGCACCAAAAGCGATGTCCAAAACGGCAAAAGCACGAGGATCATCAGCATATTGGCCGTGCGGTCCTTGAGGTTCGCCAAGAGCCAGGCAACCGGGTAGCCCAGCAAAATACAGCTCCCCATGATGGTGAGCGACATCACCATCGTGCGAATAAAGAGCGTGATATATATCTGCTCATTCTCAGGCCGTGCCTCGACCCCATCTGGGGTTTTGAGCAGATCGATTGAATTGAGGAAATACCCATCCGTATAGGCGGGGGCAAAGGTCTTAATGATCCCCCAGACCTCTGGATCCGCCCAATCTTCTTCAATATCCAAAAAGACCGCGCGCGGGTCATCTAATGTCACATCTGTCAGCGCGGCCCCTGCCTGAGCGATCAGAGCCTGCGCATCATCTGGTAATCCGCTAGTATCTGGTGCTGTTTGCAGCTCTTGCGCAAAGGCGTGAAACAGGATTGGCCAGTTTTTCTCGGTCAGCGGGTTATCACCCTGCTCTACCATGACAGTGACATAGGCCGCATAAAGTGCCGCTGTATCAGGAAACAGCGCCGCAAACTCAGCCTGTGGAGAGAACGCGGGCAGCGTACAGGTCTCACCGCAATCGGCCCATTTGATCATCGCACTGCGCCAGTTATCAGAACCTAAAAAGCCAAACGCTGCACGGTCCTTCCAATAGGCATCTGTATCCTCAAGAATATCTTGCGGCGTTTCACCGATCTCATCGACCTTGCGGCCTGTTTTACGAAACAGAGATGACACGCCCGTCATCTCGTAATTCAATCGGCTGCCAAGGCGTGTGTGGGCCTTGCGCTCGACCGCGATCGCGAGATCACGCGCCAGCGCCTCATAGACGGGCAACTGCGGCGTGGTCTCTTCATCCCAATCGCTCAGTGTCACCACGGTGCGCGGCAATGTCTCGCTCACGATCTGGTTTTCAACAGACCGCAGAAGCATATCCGCAATGGGCATCACAAAGGTGATCAATATAAACAGCAATAGCGGTGCGATGAGCATCAGCGCCCGCAGCTTTGAGCGGCGAAGCGCACGGTTCAAAGACGCTTTGAGAGGGCGCCCATCAGCGGCCAGCATGGGTTCCGCCATCAGTCTACCCCTTCAACAAGGACCACCATGCTCGTTGCATTGGCATAGCGGATTTCAGCATTTTCTTGGTATGCGGCACTGTGATAGGCCGCTTGAGCCGCCTCATATGATGGGTATTCAAACACCACATGACGCTCATAGCTCTCGCCCTCGGGGGTTTCGCTTTGGCCACCACGGGCCAGCGCACGCGCACCAAAGGGCGGAAGAATATCATTATTGCGGGCGACGTAGTCCTGATAGGCCACAGGGTCATGCACTGTGACATGAGCAATCAGATAACCTTTTGGCATCGTATTTTCTTTCCCGCAATAGATGTGCGGGCCGACAATCCGGCCCACACAAAATTATTGAACGCTTATTGTGACAGCCACGCCTGGAATTTCGCATCCAGATCGTCACGGTAATCAGCCCACCACTCGTAGTTATACAAGAATGTGTTCTGTGCGTTTGCAGGGTCTGTTGGCATATGTGGCGCCATCTCAATACCCAGTGTCGCGTGGGTGCTGACCAATGGTGCAGACGATGCACGCGCAGGGCCGTATGAGATGTATTTCGCCTGATCAGCCAAACGCTGTGTATCTGTTGCGAAACGCACATAATCAAGCGCACGTGCTTCACGCTCTGGGCTTAGGCCTGCTGGAATGATCCAACCGTCAAGGTCAAACACCTGCGCATCCCAAAGCATTGCAACAGGCTGATCCTGCTCTTCGATCAGGCTGAACAAACGGCCGTTATAGGTTGAACCCATGATGACTTCACCATCAGCAAGAAGCTGAGGTGTATCAGCACCAGCAGTCCACCAGATCACGCTGTCTTTGATGCTGTCGAGCTTGGCAAACGCTTGCGCCTGACCTTCGTCTGTTTCCAGAACATCGTAGATGTCGGCTTTGTCCACGCCATCACACAGCAACGCCCACTCGAGATTACCAATTGGGCGCTTCTCAAGGCTACGCATGCCAGGATATGTGGCTGTGTCAAAGATCGCGCAGATCTCAGTTGGTGCTGTGTCACCGACAAGATCGGTACGGTAGCCAACAGTTGTTGAATACACGATCTGCGGGATAAAGCAGTCAGAGACGAGAAGATCGCCAAAGTCGTCAGATGCAGATGATCCATCATCACCTGGTGCGAGCTGCTCGTCGTGATCGATTTCAAGTGCGAGACCTTCGTCACAAAGACGGATCGCATCGGATGCAACAACGTCAACAACATCCCATGTGACATTGCCAGCTTCGTTCATCGCACGCAGTTTGGCCACAGCTTCGGCTGAGCTTTCGTCATTGATGATGCTGACACCAGTGTTGGCGGTATAGGGGTCATGGTAAGCCGCTTGCTGTGACGCAGAATAGGCGCCGCCCCAGCTTACGATTGTCATTTCTGACGCCATATCTTCGGCCGCGGCGAGCGTCGCTGTCAGCGTCAGGCATGATGTCGCCAATAAAGTCGTGGTGAGTTTCATTAATTTAGTCTCCCATTGTTTGCCCAATTCAGTCGTTCAAAGGGGATCTTTGGGCAGACCTCCCCTCCTTTTCGGGTGGCGACAGGTTTAGGCGTCAAGCGCCCTGCAATCCTGTGGCAGCCAACCAATCTCAATCTCTTGTCCCGGCGCAAGGCGTACTTGATCCGGCGCGTTACGGGTTTTGATGACAAAGTCATCCTTGCCCGCCACACGCAGACGGGTGCGAAAAATGTCGCCCATATAGATGAACTCAAGCACTTCGGCTTTGAGTGTGTGCGCATCTGCGCGCAGGCGTTCGCGGTTAAATTCAACCCGCTCAGGGCGGATCGATACCTTTGTGCGCTCCCCAACAGTGTGCACATTGACAGGCACCGCGTCGATAATATCGCCGCTGTCGAGCTTTACGATGCAAGTCTCGCCTTGGATTTCCTGCACGACGCCCTCGAGCGTGTTATTTTCACCGATGAACTGCGCGACAAAGCTGTTTTCAGGCTTTTCATAAAGCGTATCAGGTGTGGCGAGCTGTTGAATGCGTCCATCATCAAAAACCGCAACACGGTCTGACATTGTTAACGCCTCGGTTTGGTCATGGGTCACATACACAACGGTGATCCCAAGCTCATGTGCCAGATTGGTAATTTCAAACTGCAACGTCTCGCGCAGTTGTTTGTCCAATGCGCCCAAGGGTTCATCCATCAAAACCAGCTCGGGCTGAAACACAAGCGCACGCGCAAGCGCGATCCGCTGCTGTTGCCCGCCAGAGAGCTGTGAGGGCCGTCGCCCGGCAAAGGCATTCATCTGCACCATGCCCAACGCACGGTTGACCTTTTCCTCTTGCTCGGATTTTCCCATTTTGCGCACTTGCAAGGGAAACGCGAGGTTTTCAGCAACCGTCATGTGCGGAAATAGCGCGTAATTCTGAAACACCATCCCTATGCCGCGCTTATGCGGCGGAATATTATTGATGTTTTTCCCATCCAGCATGATCTGCCCATGGGTCGCTGTTTCGAACCCAGCCAGCATCATCAGGCAGGTTGTCTTACCAGACCCAGATGGGCCTAACATGGTCAAAAATTCGCCTTTTGGCATCTCAAGATTAAGGTCTTTGACAACCAAAACCTCACCGTCATAGCTTTTTTGCACGCGTTCAAAGGCCACGAATGCATTCGCCGTATCAGTGTCTAGCACCCATCTCTCCCGGTTCACGGTGGTTACTTTTGGGCCACGCGTTTTGAAGAATAGACCAATGCTAAGAGATTCGTGCAACCCGATATTTGCTTTTGATCACAATAATGCTTGTCGAATCCGCAAACCATACAGAAATGCACCCGTGGGTTGCACCTCAATACATGTCAGATCATCAAAAACCGCTTGGCGCTCTGTTCAAGCCGCTGTAGGCCATATCCCATGCTTGATAACGACACCGAAATTCACCCGCTGTTTCATGGCGCACCAAAGTCAACGAGCTATAAAAAGCTGCGTAAACGGCTGGTTGCGAATGTCCGTGAGGCCATCGAACAATACGGGATGATCGCACGCGATGCGCGCTGGCTTGTTTGCCTATCCGGCGGCAAAGATAGCTATACGTTGCTTGCAATCTTATACGAACTGAAATGGCGCGGGCTTCTCCCGGTTGAGATATTGGCCTGTAACCTAGATCAAGGCCAACCGGGATTCCCCGCGACCGTTTTGCCTGCGTTTTTAGAAAAAATGGGCGTCCCGCACCGGATTGAATACCAAGACACCTATTCAATCGTCATGGACAAAGTGCCCCAAGGGCGCACATTCTGTGCGCTTTGTTCGCGTCTTAGGCGCGGCAATCTCTACCGTATCGCCCGCGAAGAGGGATGTTCCGCGGTCGTATTAGGCCACCACCGCGATGATATCCTTGAGACATTTTTCATGAACCTGTTCCATGGGGGGCGCTTGGCCACGATGCCTCCGAAACTGGTGAATGAAGAGGGTGATCTCTTCGTCTATCGCCCGCTCGCGCATGTCGCCGAAAGTGATTGCGAAAAGTTTGCGCAAGCCATGCAATATCCAATTATCCCCTGCGATCTTTGCGGCTCTCAGGATGGATTGCAACGCCAACAGGTCAAACAAATCCTCGATGGGTGGGAAAAAAACAGCCCCGGACGCAGGCAGGTCATGTTTCGCGCTTTGATGAACGCACGGCCCTCGCATTTGCTGGACCCAAAGCTATTCGACTTCGCCAATTTAACCATAAACCCCAAATAAAATAGGAAAAATCGCGGCTGTATTAACCTATCAGTGATGTTTTCAAAGCACAAATAACCTCTGATAGATGGCAGAAGCCTCTCATAATTCCCTATTCCTTATTTGAAAGTGTCCCGTGAAATTCACGTATGGTTCATTACTCGTTTCTGCACGCAAAGTGCTGTTTGGTGCGCCAAAAGCAACGCTTCCCCGTGATCAGATTATTCAGGCCCTTGATGATATTATCACGCGTTCTGGAAACGGCACCTATACGACCACAATTTTGGTCTTTGAGATTGATCGTTTTCGAGTTCTCGAAGAAAGCCGTGACGGCAGCGAAATCGCGCATATTTTGCGCGTGATCGAAGAACGCCTGATTGATGGCCCCTGCCGCAGGCACATGATCCGCCGTATGGGGGGCGGGCGCTTTGCCATCATACCAACCCCATTTGGCGCGATATCACATGAATACCTGAAAATATTTGCCGCCGACATCCAGAATCTTGCAACGCGGCCGATCAGGCACCCGAACCGCAACACTCAAATCACTGTCTCAATTGGCTATGCACATCAGCACGAGACCGAAGCCACTGATGGCGAGACACTCTACGAAGCGGCCAATACTGCCCTTATTGTCGCGACGAAAAGTGGCAGCAACGCGATTTGTGCGTTTTCTCATGCCATCCAATCGCAGATTACAAATAATAAAAACCTTGCACGAGCCGCCAAAAAAGCAATGGAAATCGGTGATATTCATGCACATTTCCAACCTCAAGTTGACATCGTAAAACAACAAGTCGTTGGCTTAGAGGCGCTTGCACGCTGGCAGCATTCAGTGCGTGGCATGCTCTCCCCGGCAGAGTTCTTGCCTATCATTGAAGCCGAAGGCATGATGCAAGATCTCGGGTACACGATCCTGAAAAGCGCGCTGTCAGCACTCAAACACTGGGATGATGCGGGGATTCACATCCCCACCATCTCGGTCAATATGTCCACGGATGAGCTGTTGAACCCGCATCTTGTTGATATCATCGCGATGGAGCTCGAAACCTACGACCTTGCGCCCAATCGTTTGGTCATTGAAATTCTTGAAACGGTCGTTGCCAGCACCACTGAAGATCTCATCATGCGCAATATTGCAGATCTTCATGATCTGGGATGCGCGATTGATCTAGATGACTTTGGCACAGGGCACGCCTCGATCTCGACGATCCGCCGCTTTGGGGTGGACCGGATCAAGATCGACCGTTCTTTTGTTGCAAACAGTGGCGACGACAAAGAACAGCAGCAAATGGTTCTCGCGATTCTCACGATGTCAAAGCAGCTGAACGTCGACACCCTTGCCGAAGGCGTTGAAACAGATCGCGAAATGGCATTTTTATCGCATGCCGGGTGTAATGTCGTCCAAGGCTACGTCGTATCACGGCCAATGCCCTCTGAAGACGTCGCAAATTGGATGCGCACGCATCATTACACATCCGCAGGCGAACACACTGTACAACGCGCCAGTTGATCACAAATTCAACAATGCAGCGCGCGAACGCCGCATTTCAGACAAAACCGCTTGACCTTTGCCGCTGTGACAGGTTGAACCACACCACCTTTTTCTCTTTTCTGGGTGGCTTTTTCCATGGACGAACAGAACAAAAACCTGATCTTAGCAACGGTGCTAAGCTTTCTCGTGATCATGGTGTGGTTCTGGCTGTTCCCGCCAGAAGAACCCGCAGGATACGGCACGCAAGATCAGGCTGTCGAAGCCACCGAAGACCTAGCGACACCACGGGTCACCGCCGAGGGCAGCAGCACACCACAAGCCCCTGAAGCAGAAAAGGTGGTTGAGGCCGCGCGGATCGCCATTGAAACACCAAACCTCTCTGGTACGCTTTCGCTACAAGGCGGGCGGATCGATGATCTGTCATTGACCCAATATCGTGAAACGCTTGATCCCGGCGCATCAACAGTGCGCCTTTTGAAACCTGTTGGTGAAGCCGGCGCATATTTTGCGGCCTTTGGCTGGGCAGGCATTGATGGGATTGCCGCGGATGCAGTTCCCGGACCCGATACGATTTGGGAACTTGAACAGGGACGAACTCTTACACCTGACACCCCTGTGACCCTCAAGTGGGACAATGGCGCAGGGCAAGTCTTTTTCACAGAAATCTCAGTCGATGATGATTTCATGTTTAGCTTTGCACAAAGTGTCGAGAATAGATCAAGCGGGAATATCGGCTTGCGCCCCTACGGCCTATTACGCAGGCATGGCCAACCCACCGATATGAAAAACTTTTTCATCTTGCACGAGGGGCTCGTGCGGATGACAGATGGGGAATTGGCTGAGGTCGATTATAGCGATATCGTTGACTACCCCGTGCACGCCGCCGAGCGGACCCAAGCCGAGCGTGTCGAAGCGCTGGAAAACGGCTGGATTGGGTACACAGATCATTACTGGATGACCACACTGATCCCAGAGCCTGCACAGCCTTTCCGCGCAACATCGAAATATTTTGCAAGCAGGGATCTGTTTCAGGCAGAAACCGTCATGCAGCTGCAAACCGTTGCCGCAGGTGACAGCGTCACAGTCACAACCCGGCTTTATGCAGGTGCGAAAGAATGGGGCGCGATCCGCAATTATGAGCTTAACCAAAATGTTGAGGGCTTTGTGGACAGCATCGATTGGGGTTGGTTCTTTTTCCTGACCAAACCGATTTTCTGGCTCTTGCACACGTTGAATAACTACATCGGCAACATGGGCTGGTCGATCATCGCGCTGACCTTTATTCTCAAGGCCATAGTTCTGCCCTTGGCCTATAAATCACACGTCTCTATGGCGCGGATGAAAGAGCTACAGCCAGAAATGGAAGCGCTCAAAGAGCGCGCAGGCGATGATAAGCAAGCCATGCAACAAGGCATGATGAAGCTTTATAAAGATAACAAAGTGAACCCCGCCTCAGGCTGTTTGCCGATCCTGTTGCAAATCCCGATCTTCTTTTCGCTTTATAAAGTGATTTTCGTCACGATCGCATTGCGCCACGCCCCTTGGGCCGGATGGATTACCGATCTTTCGGCGCCTGATCCATCATCGTTTTTCAACCTCTTTGGTCTGATGCCATGGGGCGCACCTGAGCCGGGCACCATTCTGGCCCTGCTCTTTATCGGGATCATGCCGATTGTATTGGGCGTTTCGATGTGGTTGCAACAAAAACTGAACCTTGCGCCAACAGACCCGACACAGCGCATGATCTTTGCATGGATGCCTTGGGTGTTTATGTTCATGCTCGGCTCTTTTGCCAGCGGTCTTGTGCTATATTGGATCACCAACAACATCATCACGTTCGTGCAGCAATATCTGATCATGGCAAGCCATGGATCACGGCCTGACGTCTTCGGCAATATCCGGGAAAGCTTTAAGAAAGCTGCGAACACCGATACGAAAGATAAGGACAAGTAGATGAATGCCGTCACCGCCTTGTGGCGGCATCCAATCAAAAGCCACGGGCGTGAAGCCTTAGAAAGCATCCCGCTTATCGCTGGGCAAACAATCCCTTGGGACAGACATTGGGCCGTCACGCATGAGGCCAGCCAATACGATACGGATAACCCCACATGGGTGATGTGCCGCAATTTCATGATTGGCGCGCAAACGCCTGCGCTTTGCGGCATCTGGGCGCAGTTTGATGAGGCGACCCAGACCTTAACACTGAGCCACGCCGATCAGGTTGATCTGACATTCCAACCAGAGACCGCAGAGGGGCAAAGCGCATTTCTCGACTGGGTCACACCGCTGTGTGATGTCGAAAAACGCACACCAACAGCCCTAGTGTCCGCAGGCGACCGCGGCATGACAGACACGCCCACCCCCACCGTTTCCATTATGAATAGCGCCAGCCATGCGGCTGTTGAGGCGCAGATTGGCGCCCCGCTTGAGACTGCACGTTGGCGTGGCAATATCTGGCTGGATGGGCCCGGTGCCTGGGAAGAGCTGAACTGGGTCGGACATGAGCTACGCATCGGGAATGCTGTTCTCAAAATCATCGATCCAATCACACGCTGCATGGCAACCGCCGCAAACCCACATACCGGGCAGCGCGACCAAGACACATTAGGCGCATTGCGTGACGGCTGGGGCCATCAGTATTTTGGTGTCTATGCAGAAGTGATCACGAGCGGTACAATCACATGCGGCGATCC
The DNA here is from genome assembly GCA_929200295.1 of uncultured Alphaproteobacteria bacterium. Lineage (GTDB taxonomy): Bacteria > Pseudomonadota > Alphaproteobacteria > Rhodobacterales > Rhodobacteraceae > Yoonia. The sequence continues at coordinate 11,177 of CAKMZE010000035.1, read as the reverse complement.
GTTTGAGGTGCTCTGATGCAATTACAGTTTCCACAATCCCCTGAGCCTGATGCAGGCTTGGCTGAACAGGGCCGCTTGCTCTTTGCAGGAGAGACGACATTTCTCAAAGGTGTCGTTGCGATGGATGGTTTGCCACCCGCGGACCGGATCGAGGTTTGCTTTGCCGGCCGTTCAAACGTTGGAAAATCATCGTTGATCAATGCACTCACCGGCCGCAAGGGCCTTGCGCGGGCGTCAAACACTCCCGGCCGCACACAAGAGATCAACTTTTTCACCGCAGGTGATCTCTATGTCGTTGACCTGCCCGGCTACGGCTTTGCAAACGCCCCATTGCCCGTGGTTGAAAAATGGCAGCGCCTGCTCAAATCCTATTTACAAGGGCGTCAAACGCTTCGCCGGGTGTTCGTGTTGATCGATGCCCGCCATGGCGCTAAGGCCGTGGATGAAGAGATCATGACACTGCTGGACCGTGCCGCTGTCACGTTTCAGGTTGTCCTCACGAAGGTAGATAAGCTGAGAGGCGATGCGCTCGACGCCTCGCTAGCCAAAACACGTGAAGCGCTTTCAAAACACCCGGCTGCTTTCCCAGAATTGCTGTTGACCTCATCAGAAAAAGGCGATGGCATTGCCACATTGCGCGCGATCATAGCTGGGATCGATTGATGAGGACACAAGACATGAACCGTGATTGGATCGCCACCGCCAAAACGCTCTCACAAGCTTTGCCCTATCTACAGCGCTATGCGGGTGCTGTTGTGGTGATCAAATTCGGCGGCAACGCAATGGGCGATGCCGATGCGATGGCCGAATTTGCCCGCGATGTCGTACTGATGAAACAGGTCGGCATGCACCCGGTGATCATCCATGGCGGCGGCCCGATGATCAACGATATGCTCGAACGTTTAGGCATCACATCATCATTTGTGCGCGGCAAGCGTGTCACAGATCAAGCAACGGTCGAAGTCGTTGAAATGGTACTTACGGGCCTTGTGAACAAACGGATCGTGCAGGCGATCATGGATCAAGGCGGGCGCGCCGTTGGGCTCTCAGGCAAAGATGATGACCTGATGGTAGCCGAGGCGGATGACCCAGAGCTAGGGTTTGTCGGCCAACCCAAGCACATGAATGTGCAGGTTTTGCACGATCTCAACAACGCAGGGATCATCCCCGTCGTGGCCCCTGTTGCGACAGGGGAAAACGATGGCGAAACCTATAACGTCAATGGTGATACAGCCGCCGGGGCCATCGCTGGCGCCTTACGCGCTGATCGCCTTTTGTTACTGACGGATGTGCCGGGGGTCAAAGGACCTGATGGCACGGTACTGACCCAGCTGTCATTAGAACAGGTGCGTGAATTTATCGCCGATGGCACTATCGCGGGTGGGATGATTCCCAAAACCGAAACCGCCCTCGCCGCGATTGAGGCTGGGGTGCGCGCTGTGGTGATCCTTGATGGACGCCTGCCCAACGCAAGCCTGCTCGAGCTCTTTACAGATCACGGTGCGGGGTCAATTATCCGCGCTGAGGATGATGAAACATCGGCATGACATCCGAGGGCGTACCATCAGGATTAGTGCAGGATCTAGAGGCCCAGCATCTGATCATCTTAGGCCATTGCGCCACAACGCCGGATGACAGCATCGGGCCCGGCACATTGCTCATGATTGGGCCTGATGAGCCGCATTTTTGGAGGCATTTCACCCAAAGCCCTGAATATAGCGATGGGCAGCCCGATGCATTAGATCGCTGGTCACAGCGCACGCTGGCTACCCTCGCACAAACGCGTGACGCCACAGCGATATTCCCCTTTGGCGGCGCACCTTATCACCCGTTTTATAGCTGGGCCTTACGCACGGGGCGCTTTTGGGCCTCCCCCATTGGGTTTCTCGTACATGACACACGCGGGCTTTTCGCCTCATTCCGCGGCGCGTTGCTGATCTCAGAAGATCTTACAGCGCACGCACCATCCCAAAGCCCCTGCCAGACCTGCCATGCCCCTTGCAAAACAACCTGCCCAGTTGGTGCCTTTGCGGATGGCTATGATGTGCCCGCCTGCAAAGCGCATCTCTCTTCACCAAAAGGCACCCCTTGCATGAGCCACGGCTGTCAAGCCCGCGCCACCTGCCCTGTCGGGCAAGGCTTGCGTCAACCCGCACAAGCCGCATTCCACATGACCGCTTTTCGCTAGGCCCTATTTCTTAGGTTTTGAAATATCCCGGGGGTCTGGGGGCTGGCCCCCAGGG
>CAKMZE010000035.1:5904-8924 GCA_929200295.1 uncultured Alphaproteobacteria bacterium | reverse complement strand
GGTGGTGCGCGTGGGGGCCCCCCCCCCCAGCCTGTTCTAAGCCATTACCCCAACCAACTCCGATAATCACTGACAAGCAGATGCGTCGGATCAACATCCTCTTCAATCTCTGAGAACCGCCCGATTGGTTCACGGAAGATGTTGTCGGTTTCATCGTCATTGACCGTCGAGACCTCACCGATCAACACATCACCGCCCTCACCCCAAAACGCGTGCCAATCACCGGGCATAAGCGTCACGCTTTCACCCGGCGCAAGCTTTAGCTTTTCACCGGGGGCATATTGCCGCTCAATCCCGTCGCAAAAGACAGTGCCTCCCGCTGTGGCATCAAACGCGCCCTCAGGCGTTGATCCATAAAGCTCAACCACCAATGTCGCACCGCCGCGGTTAATGATGTCCTCAGCCTTCAACACATGGGTATGCATCGGCGAGAGCTGGTCCTGACGTGAGATCAGCAGCTTTTCCGCATAACACATGCCCCCGCCGCGCTGTAGATCGCTCAAGCGGCCATTGCGCAAGGTAAAAAGAAACAGCCCCATCTGGGCAAAATCACCCGCGCCATAATCCGTAATATCCCAACCATTGCGCGCTGAAATCACATTTGCCGCGCTCTGTTTGCGCGCCACAAACTCCGCAGGGGTCCAATAGGCCCAAGGCGGCAGCACGAACCCATATGACCGGATCATCTCATCCGCTTGCGCCATAATCTCATTAATCTCTGACCGCTTCATGCCTGCCTCTCAATTTTTATCAGCCCGTTTCACGCTTACTATTTCACAGCGAAACAGGGCTCAAGCCTCCCTAAGCAGATTTGCGTGCCGCAACAGGGCGTTCCCCTTCTGCCCAGGCCGCAGCGGCCGCGCCAAAGGCTGCAAACAATGGTTTTGACACAGGGTCAATATCCGCCTGCCATTCCGGGTGCCATTGCACCGATAATGTAAAGCCTGGCGCATCAGCGATATAAATCGCCTCTGGCGTGCCATCGGGTGCGACACCATCAATGACAACCCCAGCGCCCGCGTCTTTAATCCCTTGGCCATGCAGCGTATTCGTTTGAACCTCGCGTTGCCCCATAATCTTGTGAAACGGGCCGCCCTCGGTAAACGTCACACGATGACGAAGTGCGAATTTTTCAGAGAGGCTCCCATCTGGCGGCATCCGGTGATTATCGCGCCCCGGCAGATCGCGGATCTCTGGATAAAGCGATCCGCCCATCGCCACATTCACCTCTTGAAAGCCACGGCAAATGCCCAAAATCGGCAGGCCCATCGCAACACAGGCCTGAATAAGCGGCAATGCAATCCGGTCGCGTGCACGATCAAAATCACCATGCGCCTTTGTCTCGGCCTCACCGTATTCCTCGGGATGGACATTCGGACGCCCGCCCGTAAACACAAACCCATCACAGATCGCGATCAGCTCATCAACCTGCACAAGTGCCGGATCTGAGGGGATAATCATCGGAACTCCACTTGCCGCATATCGCACAGCCTCGGCGTTCATTTTCCCCGCAGCATGGGCAGGGTACTCGTCATTGATCAGATAGCTATTTCCGATAATGCCTATTACGGGTCGTGCCATATGTGACCTCTTTCATCATCCACCCCGCACTATACGCATCAAAACCTTGATGAAAAGCCAAAGCTTGCGCAAACTGCCCATAGCAAAGCCCTATACGAGGGCCGTTTTGAAATAAAAGCATCAGGCGACCTATGACTTATGATATCTCATCACATGCGTTTCTTGCCAACCCAAACCCAACGTTAGAGCAAATGCGCAACGAGGCGCCGCTTGTTGCAGTCAAATTTCCTTTTATTGGCAAAGCATGGCTCACAACATCAGATGCAGCTGCACGCGCCTTATTAAAAAATCCAGATGTCTTTGTGAGGGATCCCAAGGCAATCACAGGGAAATCTCTTGCGCAAAAGATGTGGTTTTTCCCCAAATTCATGCAGCCCTTATTTGGCACAATGATCGCCAAAGACGGGGCCGAACACCGCAGGTTGCGCGGCTTGGTGGACAAAGCCTTTGCCCGCACATCAATTGCGGATCTGCGCCCTGAAATACAGCACATCGCTGATGATTTAGTAGATCGTTTAGACCCGGATCAGCCGCTCGATATTATGCGCCACTACGCGCGGCCCTTACCGCTCAAAGCGATTTGCGCGCTTTTAGGCATCCCGAGCGAAGACCGCACGCGGGTCGCGGCAATGATTGCGCCGCTCTCTGGTCCGACCTCAAAGTGGGCAATCTTACGCGCATTCCCCGGGCTCTACCGCACCATGAAATACTTTAGGGCCGATTTCGCACGCTTGCGCCACACGCCCCGTTCTGGGTTGATCAATGATCTAGTGGCACTTGAGCACGATGGCGACCGCCTATCAGAGGATGAGCTGTTGGCCATGGTGGTTTTGCTGTTCATCGCGGGGCATGAGACAACCGTGCATCTCATCACAATGACAATCCTCAGGCTGATCACAGATCCAGTTGCCAAGGATCGCCTGCAAAGCGACCCCAAATCTCTGCCACTGATCATCGAAGAGGTCATGCGCGAGGCCGCGCCAGTGATGATGACAAAACCTCATTTCGCCGCCTGCGATACCGATATCTGCGGCATGCCTGTGAAAAAGGGCGATCAGATCATCGCGCTCCTCATCGCTGCCAATCATGATCCGGCGCGCTTTGAAACGCCTCAAGCGTTTATCCCAAACAGACGTCCCAATGCGCACATCGGGTTTGGCCATGGCCCACATGTCTGTCTCGGCATGCAATTGGCAAGAGCCGAGGCCGAGATCGCGGTGGCAACGCTCTTTGCGCGCTACCCGGATATGGACCTTAGCGATGCGTCTATGCCGCCCCGTTATCTTAGACGGGTCGGCATACATAGCTTGCAAACATTGCCGGTTAAGCTTCGCCCGTAAGGCCAGCCGCTTCAATCCCAACAAGCCCCGCTGCGGCATCATTGCCAGAGGTATCGCCTGTGACACCCACAGCGCCAATCACAGCGCCACGTTTGTCGC
>CAKMZE010000035.1:1505-5894 GCA_929200295.1 uncultured Alphaproteobacteria bacterium | reverse complement strand
TTTGTCGCGCAGCAAAATGCCGCCCGGTACAGGTACGACCTGCCCGCCATATACGCCGTTCACTGCCGCCATAAAATAAGCCTGCTGTTCAGCGCGCGCCATCTGCGCCTTGCCCGCCATGCCCAGCATCACTGAGCCGTAGGCCTTGCCATGGGCAATCGCAAACCGCCCCGGTGCCGCGCCGTCTTCGCGCTCAAACGCTTTGACATGGCCCCCTGCATCAAGAACAACAACCGAAAGCGGCTTTAGCCCCATTTCACGTCCCTGCGCAAAGGTCTTGCGGATGAGTGTACGTGCTTTTGAAATCGAAATATCTACCATCGTGATTATCCTGTAGGGTGGGCAATTTGCCCACCTGTGTTTAGTGGTTACGTTGTGCTTTCAGCTCGAGCCTGCGGCGATGCAACACTGGCTCTGTATAGCCCGAGGGCTGGACCCGCCCTTGGAACACCAGATCACAGGCCGCTTGAAAAGCGATCCCATCATAGGTAGGCGCCATGGGTCGGTAGGCTGGATCATCTGCATTTTGCCCATCCACAACCGCCGCCATTTTCTGAAACGCAGCCAAAACATCCGCCTCAGACACCACGCCGTGATGCAGCCAATTTGCCAGCGCCTGCGCCGATATTCGGCATGTTGCGCGATCCTCCATCAATCCGACATCATTGATATCTGGTACTTTTGAACAGCCAACACCCTGATCAACCCAGCGCACCACATAGCCCAAGATACCTTGGGCATTATTTTCAACCTCACGGGTCACAACCGCCGGATCCAATGCATCACCTGAGAGCGGGATATCCAAAATCGCATCCACAGTTGCCCGCGCGCCACCGGTTTTCAGCTTATCTTGTACGCCCATCACATCTACCGCGTGATAATGCATCGCATGCAAGGTCGCAGCTGTCGGGCTTGGCACCCAAGCACAATTCGCACCAGATTGCGGATGACCAATTTTTTGGTCAACCATGGCTTCCATCATGTCGGGCATAGCCCACATGCCCTTGCCGATCTGGGCTTTGCCAGAAAATCCGCAGGCCAAACCGATATCAACGTTTTGCGCCTCATAGGCTGCGATCCAGCCCTTTTGCTTGATCTCATCTTTGCGCGCAAAGGCACCAGCCTCCATTGAGGTGTGAATTTCATCCCCCGTCCGGTCCAAGAACCCTGTGTTGATAAAGGCCACACGTGCTTTCGCGGCACGGATACATTCCTTTAGGTTAACCGTCGTGCGTCGTTCCTCATCCATGATCCCGATTTTGACCGTATTACGCGGCAGACCCAGCACGTCTTCAACATGCGTGAAAATCGCATCGGTAAAGGCGACCTCTTCGGGACCATGCATCTTGGGCTTTACCACATAGACAGAGCCCAGCGCAGAATTGCCACCATCGCGCTGCAGATCATGCATCGCGATCAGCACCGTTATCATCGCATCTAGCAGCCCCTCATAGGCCTCATTGCCATCACGGTCATGCACCGCAGGGTTGGTCATCAAATGCCCCACATTGCGGATCCAGAGCAAAGCGCGCCCTTTGAGCGTCAGCTCACCGCCAGAGACAGCCTTATACGTCTCATCATCGGCAAGCCGCCGGGTCATGGTCTTGCCGTTCTTGACAAGATCCGCCGTCAGATCACCCTTCATCAGGCCCAGCCAATTGCCGTAAGCCAGCACCTTATCCTCGGCATCGACGCAAGCGACCGAATCCTCGCAATCCATAATCGCAGAGATCGCGCTCTCAAGCCGTACATCTGCGATATGCGCAGGGTCCATTTTGCCAATCGAGTGTGTCGCGTCAAAGATCATGGCAACATGCAAACCGTTATTTTGCAAAAGCACCGCAGAGGGCGACGCGGCATCCCCTTGATAGCCTACACATTGTGTGGCCTCAGACAGCGGGTTTCCATCCACGCGCAATCCGCCATCAACGATCGCATAGGACGTCGCCGCAGCATGGCTGCCGCCGTTCACCGGAAAATGCGCATCCAAAAAGGCACGCGCGCGCGCCACAACCTTTGCACCGTGACCCGCGTCATATCCGCCCCGCGCTGCCCGGCTACCAAGCGCATCAGTGCCATAAAGCGCATCATACAAGCTGCCCCAACGTGCATTCGCAGCATTTAACGCAAACCGCGCATTGGTGATTGGCACCACAAGCTGCGCGCCCGGCACGGTCGCGATCTCAGGGTCCACATTGGTCGTCTCAATCTGAAATTCATCGCCTTCAGGCACAAGATAACCAATCTGCTCTAAGAACGCTTTGTAATCCGCCGCATCATGTGGCTGCCCACTGCGTGCCACGTGATACCCATCGATTTGCTCTTGGATCGCTTCGCGCTTTTCAAGAAGGGCTGCGTTTTGAGGCCCAAAATCATGCACTAACGCTGAAAGCCCAGCCCAGAATGCATCCACAGATACGCCTGTACCCACAAGCGCCTTTTGCTCAAGAAAATCAGCCAGAATTTGATCAACTTGCAAACCCTGTTTTTCAACCCGCGTTGGCATATGTGCCTCCTTTATCTGTGTTTATTCGGTCCCCGGTTACCCCTGCGGTAAATCAAAAGTTTCCGATAGGCAACAAATCTAAAGTAGACCACCACCCAGATTTGACCAGCCCCTTTCGTTTCTTAGATACACAAACGAAAGAGTTAGCCGCGATCATCAACGCTATCTGGGGTGTCTGTCGCCGCCAGATCATTTGGCCGCGAAAAGGGGCGGATCGCATCGCGCCGCGTGCAATAGCTCTGCTTTGCTGTCCATGCCGCCATCTCAGGGATTTTGCGCCGGTTCGACATTGGCCCCCAATCAGCCGCCACACCGCGCCAGCGCCCATTATATATCGCAATCGCATTATCGCGCGCGACAGTGACATTCATAATTCGCGCCGCACAGCTGAGATTTTCAACCGGGTCTTTTAACGCCTGTCCTGTGCGTGCGCGGCACCCGTACCTGCGCGCTGTATCTGGATATATCTGCAAAAGCCCATACCATAGATCACCACCACCAACCGCATTGGGGTTATATGTGCTCTCATGTTTTGCAAGCGCGGACATCATCCCGACCCAAAAGGCCGTGCGCATCTCTGGCGAATTTTCACGATACGCCGGGCACCAGCGATCAATATCGGTGGGGGTCAGCGAATCGAGCCCATCGCCAAACCCAGTAATTGCAGTCATCGCAGCCCGTGTCCAAACAGAAGAACCCGGCTGAAATGACCAACGCGTATTGGGCAAAAACCCAGAGCGCGCCAATGGGCGCACTTCTGGTGCGATCGTTTCCACAGCCACAGGATACCGGATCATGTAGTCAGGGCGCGGTTGCGCACGAAATGCAGCAAAACGCGCCGCCTCAGCTGCGAGATTTGCCGATATGGCATCATTTCGGGACCACGGCCGCATATCAGGCTCTGCTAAAACTGAGCTACTCAATACCGCCGCGAGAATCCCCCCCAGAATTACGCGCGCACTTTTCATGACGCTTAGATTGCCCGTGATTAACTATGAATTGCAAGCGCAAACCGTGAATACCCATCAGGAGATCAGAACACGGCTTGTCCCCCAAGCCACTGTGACCTAAAACCACACAAGACGATCTAGGACCCTTGGAGAGCCCCATGCTTGACCTGACATATGACGCCCCAACCCCAAAGGTAATCGCTGGTGCACAGCATGATTGGGAGCTCGTGATCGGGCTTGAGGTCCATGCGCAGGTGGCCACACGGGCAAAGCTCTTTTCAGGGGCGTCCACGCTGTTTGGTGCCGAGCCCAATTCAAACGTCGCATTTGTGGATGCGGGCATGCCCGGCATGCTGCCTGTGATCAATGAAGGCTGTGTCGCGCAAGCAGTGCGCACCGGGCTTGGGCTCAAGGCTGAGATCAATCTCTTTAGCGCCTTTGATCGGAAGAACTATTTTTACCCGGATTTGCCGCAGGGCTATCAGATCTCGCAGCTTTATCACCCGATCGTGGGTGAGGGCGAGGTGATGGTTGAAATGGGTGACGGCACCGCACGTCTCGTGCGGATTGAGCGCATCCATCTTGAGCAAGACGCAGGTAAATCTGTGCATGATATGGACCCGAACATGTCATTCGTTGATCTTAACCGCACAGGCGTTGCCCTGATGGAGATCGTCAGCCGCCCCGATATCCGCGGCCCAGAAGAGGCCGCCGCCTATGTCGGCAAGTTGCGCCAAATCCTGCGCTATTTGGGCACCTGTGATGGCAATATGCAAAACGGCAATCTGCGCGCAGATGTGAACGTGTCAATCTGCCGTCCTGGCGATTATGAAAAATATCAAGAGACGCAGGATTTCGCGCATCTCGGAACGCGCTGCGAAATTAAAAATATGAACTCCATGCGTTTTATTCAGCTGGCTATTGACGTCGAGG
>CAKMZE010000035.1:887-1495 GCA_929200295.1 uncultured Alphaproteobacteria bacterium | reverse complement strand
TGGAAGATGGCAAAGAGGTTGTTCAGGAAACCCGCCTTTACGACCCTGATAAAAACGAAACCCGCTCAATGCGGTCAAAAGAAGAGGCACATGATTATCGCTACTTCCCTGATCCTGATTTGCTCCCCCTCGAGATCGAGCAGGCTTGGGTTGATGACATCGCAGCCACTTTGCCAGAGCTGCCCGATGCAAAGAAAGCCCGGTTTATAAAAGATTTTGGCCTGTCTGACTATGACGCCAGCGTCTTGACCGCCGAGGCCGAGAATGCCGCCTATTTTGAAAAAGTCGCAGAGGGGCGCGATGGTAAGCTATCTGCCAACTGGGTGATCAACGAATTGTTTGGACGTCTCAAAAAGGATGAGAAATCAGTGTCTGACAGCCCGATCTCGGCTGAGCGTCTGGGGCAAATTGTTGGCTTGATCAAATCTGGGGATATCTCGGGCAAGATCGCAAAGGATGTGTTCGAGATCGCCTATACCTCTGACCGGGACCCAACAGAGATCGTTGAAACCGAAGGGATGAAGCAGGTCACAGACACAGGCGCAATTGAAGCCGCCGTTGACGAGATCATCGCCGCAAACCCAGCGCAAGTCGAGAAAGCACAGCAA
>CAKMZE010000035.1:0-877 GCA_929200295.1 uncultured Alphaproteobacteria bacterium | reverse complement strand
CCGAAACTCGCTGGATGGTTTGTAGGGCAAGTGATGAAAGCCGCTGGCGGCAAAGCGAATCCCGCTGCCGTCAATCAGATTATTAGTGCCAAACTGGGGCTCTAGCCCAGCACGTTTCAGCACCACTGTGCCCGGTCTGCACCACACAAATCCTATGTCTTGGTGCGCACTGATGACGCACCACTAGTGCTTGTGGGTCAGGCCCGATAACTTAAACCCGCTCTATTATGCTTTTCCCAATTCGGTGCTGCTGATATAAGTTTTGGCGATACACAGGGGGTTCTAATGTCAGTTTACGAATATGCAGTTGTTCCTGCGCCGAAAAGGGGGCTCAAAGCACGCGGAATACGCGGCAATGATGCGCGTTTCGCCTATGCCATTCAGTCCCTGATGAATGAATATGGCACCGCAGGGTGGGAATATTTGCGCAGCGAGATGCTCCCTTGTGAGCAACGCCAAGGTCTGACAAAACGCACCACAATTTTTCAACATGTCTTGGTCTTTCGCAAACCGATTGCCGTTGAACAACCCGTTTCTGATCCTGTCGTGGCTCCAGTCTTAGAAGACACGCCTGTGGATACAGATACGCCCGATCGTGTTGATCCGGTTATAGAAAGCAAACCGCTCTCTGAGGACATGGAACGCCGCGAACCCAAGCTGGCTGCCGAATAATCTAGAGCCTATTTGATTTCAATCGCAAGCGCATGAATGCGCCCGATAATCTGATCCCCAAGGGCTGCATGAATAGCACGGTGCCGTGCGATACGCGACATATCGTCCAAAGCTGATGCGCGGACCACGACCCGCCAATGGCTCTCTCCGGTGCCATCATCGCCCATATGGCCCGCGTGCATTGCGCTTTCATTGATGACTTCAA